>REDG01000072.1 GCA_007693605.1 Bradymonadales bacterium | reverse complement strand
AAACGCCGCTCCGCATCTAAAGTTTTCTTCTCCCCAGTTTTTTGGTTTAGGGTCAATACTCTTTGCAGATCCTCTATGACTTGGACGGTGGGTGACACTCTCGATCAGGGAAAAACCTAAGGAGATTCAAGGGGAGTTCAGCGAATCTAGCCTGGCACCAGTATTGCTTTCTTCAGCTCATATAGAATTGATCGGCGCCCCTCGGGCCCCGACATCTCTTTAAAAACATTAAAGTCAGAAGTTTAAGGAGCCTTTATGAACACATACTCACGCTCGAACCTTGGGGTAAGCCTGATTGGAATGGGACTGATCCTCTCGGCCTGCATGGAAACAAATGACATCGACACCCTGAAGGACAATATCACTGGGGCTCTTGATGAGACGAGTTCGCAAGTTCTCGGTCTGAACCTCGATGGCTTCTATGCGTTGAGTTATGCGAGTTATGCACCCAGCTCCCACCTAGACTACATCACCCTCGCGGGGACTCTAGAGTTTAATCTTTATGTTGAGGGATCGGTTTGGGTTGGAAACAGCCGCTGTAACGAGTTTGAGTTCGCGGCCGGCCGTGCTAGCGAAATGCAGCAATTGTACCCACTCGGACTCCACTCCTCCACGAGGAGAACTTGCGGATACAATCCGACCGAAGAAGGAGCCTATTTTGATGACTATGCCTTCGTATCGGAAATCGGTGCTGCCCAGTCGTACCTGGTCAACGGCAACAAGCTCATTCTCTTTGGCACCAAAAGTATTTTCGTTTACGAGAAGCTCGACAAAGACGAACCTTCCCCAATAACTCCCTTGGCTCACACCAGTTGGGTCTTAGACGAAGCTCGCAACAGGTTCGATGAACCGGTCCAACTGCCCGCAGATGAATACCACCTCATCTTTTTTGAGAACACATTTATTAGCTTAGCAAGTTGCAATCAAATCACTGGCTCTTGGACTTTTGAAAGGACAGGTGGTGGTGGAAGCCCGTACGATCCAGCTCCCCGAGAATACTTCCAGCTCCGTAACGAGTCTGTACACTTAGCTTCCGAAAGGGAATGCCTCGCCTGGGCCGATGAGATCGCACTCTTTGTCGATCAGATTGTGCTTGAGACATTCGGCTCGATTCCTAAGGCCACATTATCGGCAGATGGAAGATTCCTGAAAGTGTTAGGCCCCAGGTACATCCTGAGATACAAAAAAAAGCTAGATACAAATACGATTCCCCTTTGAGACTCGTAGGCCTGTGACTGGATCGAGGAGAAAATCATCTCACTCTTTGTGAGTCCAGCAGCCTCCCCAATTGAGGGAGGCTGCTCTCTCCTCTCCCTCTGCTCAGTCCCTAATCCTGGAGTCCATGTCCCAAGGGCCTCAGAAGCCCAAAATCTGGGGGCCAAACAGGCTAGCCATTTCATCATCTTGTGTTAGACGAAGGCCAGTTCCGCTGGCACAAGACTTGCTCTTCAATGGCTGTGCCGCGCTGATGAAAGAGAACTGCCCATAATGAATCAAACTTATATGAAAGCTCCGATCGCTCAAATCTTTCTTGCCCTTCTGTCGGTCAACTCCGTTTGCGCCTTTGACTGCCCGATCGCAAAATCAAATCAGGAATTGATCGATGCCATTCACCGAAACCGCACCGACATGATTGACGCAATATATGCTACAACAGTGCCCCACCCCTCGCTCGAACAATTTACCAACAATAAAAGCCCCCTTCACCGAGCGATCGAGAGCGGAAAAGACTCGATGGTCCGCCATCTACTGAATCTTGCAATGCAAGAAGACAGCTCAGCTCCAAAGAGGTTGATTGAGGCAGGAAACCTTAACGGATAGTAGTTTCAAACGCTATTTTTTGGAGTTGGTGGAGAGTTGGTGGATGTCATGGGGAGCTCAGGGCAGTTGGTTTTGTCGACGGATTTGATATTTATGCGTTTCTAGAGGTTGGTTTTTGTCGATTAGCGCAGCCGAGTTCTCGGTTTTGGGCGCTATCTTGGGTGCTCAGGGCGAGCAGGATTGTTTCGGTTGGGAGGCCGATTTCTGAAGAGCTGATTTTTTATAAATATTCGAAGTTGAAGCTTTGCTGAGGCGGGGCCCTGGCTTCGTGCGGTTGCGGAGCTTCAAGTGGTAAATCGAGATGGCTTAGGATTTTCGTGATGGCTTTTTTATCTTGGATGGCCGAGATGATTTTGCAGCTTCCAGAGCAAAGTGAACAAGTCAGCACATCGATGTTGAAGGTTCGCTTTAAGAGTTTGGCCCAGCTCATTTTTCTTTTTCGTTGATGGGGATCTATCGCACCACCGTCAATCGTTTCACTTTGCTCTTTTGGTTTTGGAATCACTTTACTTCTGAGCTTTGAGTTCGGAGCCAATAAACCGTGGAAACGCACCATATGCATACGAGGCTGCGGGATGAGCGCCACAAGTTTTTCGATCAACTCCATAGGAGTAAAGACGATATGAGTCGTGCCATCAGAGAATGGTTTTTTTAAGGTGATCTGGATATCACCTTGAGATGTTTGACTCATTCGGCTCAACGCCACCGAAGGCCTGGCAACATATCGGATGAGTTTTTCCAATCGATCTCGTTTTTTGGCGGGTACGGCGACCGCCCCATGCAGAGAGAAGCCGCGCATTTGCGCGCACTGTGATGTTGGGTGAGTAACTTCCAGCGGGTGGATCATAAACTTTCTGATTTTTTGACCCGCTCGATCTCCAAGCGCGATTCGGTTTTGCACTGAAGCCGCAATACACTGGGCCAGCAGTGGGTTTTGCTCGGCGAGTGGATCCGATGCGCCATCACTTAAGCTATGATCCTCATCAAGATAGCCCTTTTTGATAAAGAAGACAGTCAGTCGTTTGTGGATGAGTTTTACAAGCTCAGCCATCTCGTGTTTTTGAGGAGGGAAGATTCGATGGAAGATCATGTGATCTTCGCACTGCTCATACACGCCATCGAGATAGAGGATGTGGAAGTGCAGATTGAGATTTAGTGCCGAGCCAAATCGCTGCAAGAAGGTAATGGCTCCTGTTTTTGGTTTTTCGATGCTCATCGTTTTCGCTTTATTCTTGTAATAGCCATCGATCACCCGAATGATTCTCTTAAGAACTTGAGTGGTAAGTTTCGGGTTGGAAGACAGCCAGTAGCGCATCGGAATCGGCATACTCAACACCCACTGCCTCACCGGCACTTCCGGGATTACATGATCTACCAGGTGAGCAGCGGTTTCGGCCATGCGCTTTCCACCACAAGAGGGGCAAAATCCTCGTCGCTTGCAAGAAAAGGCGACAAGTTTTTCATGCTCGCACCCCTCACATCTCACTCGCAAAAAGCCGTGAGCTAAGATCCCGCACTTGAGATATTCTTCAAACTCTTTGACCACATACTTTGGCAAAGCGGCTCGATCGAAATTGCTTTGCCAGTTGGCCTCGAAAGTCTTCCAGTTTTCTTGCACGGTTTTGTAGAAAAGTGTTTCTTCCGGACGGCGACGTTCGTAAGTCGGGCTAAGTTTTGTTGCAACATGAGCAGGCAGCCCCATAGACTGCACAGCCCATGGCAATTCTCAGGCCGACTGGGTGTTCTGAGATGAAGGCGGACTTTGAGCCACCTACGAGTGATTTCCGGAAGATCTGCCGAAAGAGCCGAAAATCACACGCTCGACCGTCAAATTGGTGGTTTTAATTCTAGCTACTTAGACAAGCTCAAACTGAAGGCGCAGCACTCCTCGATCGCCAGTCGAATCATTTACTGGCCTGCGGAGGAACCGAGTCCTCGAGCAAGACGATTGCATGGTCTGGATGAGCGTGTCCCCTTAAGAGCGGGGGACTTAGATCCCGAAGAGGCCCTGGAAATGACAAATGTCTTTCAAGAAGCCCTTCAGCTGAGGGGCGAGGCGCCGAACAGCATTAGCCTGGAGTTCAGTGACAGTATAGAGATTGGTCGCTTGCAGAATGCGATCAAAGTCTATCGAGTCGACACGAGTCTCGGCATGGACCGTTGGCAATTGAAGCGCATGTTTTTAAAAGGATCCTCCCTGGGATGGGAGCTTGAAAATTGGCAGCTTTACAGAATTCACCGCGGTAAGGGCAGCCGAAGCCATTATGTTTCAGTACTTGGCGGGTCTTCTTTCGGGAGATTTTTTTCGGGTTGGTATGTTCTCTACATTTCTGGAGGCCTCGAGTCGGACTCGGGTAGTGTACTCACGGAGCCTTTATGGATGGCCTTTCGGGTAAGCGGATAGCGTCTGTTCGGCATCGACTACCCTAGTGCTTATCATTCACCACTCAAAACAAAAGCACCTTGCATCATCGCTATGAAAATTGATTCATATCTATCTCTGGCGTTAGGCGCAGAAGATTCTAATGAGGCTTCCCTTACGGCCTTGGAAGCCACCTAAGAGCGGCACTAATTTTGCATCCTCAGAAGGCGATGTACAAAACGAACTCCCTTAAAGTGCTAACTCTGTTAACAACCGCCTTGCTGTGGACGGGCTGCGGAAGTCAACAGTCAGAAAACAATGAGCTCCCAGCCGACGAGTTTAACGTGACGAGCCTCGATCCGATCGAGATCGACGATGAATTTAAGGAAAAAGTGAGGGGCTGGCAGACTGGCTGTTCTGTTGCTGCTGACTGTCAGATTGTAACCAATGATGTCATTTGTGGGCGGTCTTTTGACGCCATACTCTTAGACTTTGAAAGTGATTACAGACAGGCCTTTCAGTTGTATCAAGAGGCAATTACGGAATACAATTCAGGTCCTGGGGTAAAGATTGACTGTCACAAGGCTTTGTTTCCAGAGGAGCAAGCCAAATTCTATACCGCGGTCTGCATCCAGAACCGGTGCGAAGCACGGTATCAGCCACCCCAGCCTTCGCCCGAGCCTCCCCTGTGATTGGTGACGATGCGTTAGAGGTGTTTTGAGGGAGAGAGAAAAAGACCTGATGAAGGGGTCTTTTCCTCTCTTTCAATACTTTGATCAAGTTACTTCCGTATCGGCAGTGAAAAAGCTACCGGCTGCCCGTCCCGGTGAACTACCTGGGACATAGGTAGTGGTTCGGGGTGGATTTGAACCACCGACCTATGGGTTATGAATCCATCGCTCTAACCAACTGAGCTACCGAACCTCAGAATATCGAGTTTTAGACGTATTTTTGACGGCTAGACGGATAGTAGTTTCAAACGCTATTTTTTGGAGTTGGTGGATGTCATGGGGAGCTCAGGGCAGTTGGTTTTGTCGACGGATTTGA
>REDG01000078.1 GCA_007693605.1 Bradymonadales bacterium | reverse complement strand
GAGGTTGGCTCTTCAAGAAGTAGAGAAGAGGAAGTTTGGAGTGAGAGGGAAGAAGAAGGGGGAGACTAGAAAAGGAAAGAGAGCTGAGTCTCAAGCAGGGACTGGGGAAGGATTGTTGAGAGAAACGAGAAGATCTTCAGGGGAGGGGGTCGCGGTGGAAGTAAACTCGAGTATTTCGGAGAGTGGAGAAGCTCGGGGCATCAAATCTGAGAATCGGGAAGGTCATCGGAGGGAGGTTGTTTCCGCTACGGAAGTAGCTCGAAGTCATCGGGGGTTTGGCAAGCTGCAAGAGTCTTGCGACTCGGAAGAAAGCAGAATCATGGGCTTGAATGTCAGTTCGAAGGCTTCAAAAGCCATATATTCCGCAACGAAAGTCGTTAGCACTGCAGGCAGTAACCAGGTGGGTGTTCAGCCCAATAGCAAGCGAAGCCGACATATTCCAACGGCTGTTCGTGCAAAGGTGTGGGAGAGAGATGCTGGGGCTTGTGTATTTGTGGAGCCAGGCTCAGGTAGAGTCTGTGGGTCGAGCTTTGGATTGGAGTGGGATCATTTGCGGGAATTTTCTAGAGGGGGAGAGTCGAGCGAGGCTAATCTTCGACTGCTTTGTCGGCAGCACAATAATCAGCGGCGAATGTGGGAGAGGGAAATTTTAGAAAACTGAGTGGATCCTTCGTCAATTCGGACAGAGAGGTCTCAAGTTGGGGGAAGCCCCAGACTTTCTCGATCTCAATAAAGCTGGGGCCAAGAGGCCCACTGAGCTCGTCAGATTCGGGGGGGCCATAAAGCAGGGGCTCAGAAGTCTTGCCTGACAAGAGAGTCTCTCTTATGCTCGGAGCATGAAAGATTTTAAACGACCTAAGATTTCTGTGATTGGTGCAGGTAATGTAGGAGCAACTGCCGCTCATCTGATTGCCTTAAAGGATCTTGCCGATGTGGCTTTGATCGATATTGCCGAAGGGGTCCCGACGGGGAAGGCGCTTGATATTTTACAGTCCAACTCTGTCGAGGCTTCCAGCGTTCGATCGGTGGGAGGCACCGACTACGGGCTGGTAGAAAACTCGCAGATCGTCATCATTACAGCGGGAATTCCTCGAAAGCCTGGAATGTCTCGCGATGATCTCTTGAAGACCAACGCCGACATTGTTCAGAGCGTGACTCAACAAGTTGCAAAGAAGGCCCCCGACTCCATTCTGATTGTAGTGAGCAACCCCCTCGATGCCATGTGCCAGGTGGCCTTAAAGGCCAGCGGCTTTCCGAAGGAAAGAGTCATGGGGATGGCAGGCGTCTTAGATACCGCTCGCTATCGAGCCTTTCTCGCAGAAGAGATTGGCGTGAGCCCTGAAGATATTCAGGCTCTTCTTTTGGGAGGACACGGCGACACCATGGTTCCCCTGCCCCGCTATACCAGTCTTCAGGGAATTCCCATTTCGCAATTTGTGAACGAAAAGAGACTGAATGAAATTGTTGAACGAGCCAAAGCGGGTGGCGCCGAGATTGTTGGATACTTGAAGACTGGCTCTGCCTTCTATGCTCCTGCCGCCGCTGCGGTCGAAATGGCTGAAGCTATTTTGAAGGATCAGAAAAAGCTTCGACCCGTCAGTGCTTACCTAGAAGGTGAGTTTGGCTATAAGGGAGTCTACCTGGGTGTGCCCGTGATCTTGGGCGCGAAGGGCGTTGAAAAGATCGTAGAAGTGGATTTGGACGAAAAAGAAAAGGCCCTGCTTAAGAACTCCTATGAGGCGGTGAAATCTCTTACGGAAGTTTTGGGACTTTAAGGACTCCGAGCCGTCCCTGAGGTCGCCTCTGATAAATGCTTTTCGTAGCGAGCGAGGCAGTCGGAGATTCCAGTGATCAGACAGGGCTTAAATCCTTCGGCTTCCTCTTCGCATAGATTACAAAGCTTGGGATGCGAAGATTGATCCACTGGCTTTGATGAAGCTCACAGAACTCGCTAGAATCGATTTTGAGATCTGCCAACAGTTGCCGAGAGCAATCAAACTCCTCTCTACCCTGGTGAACCAAGATTGCTTGGTCAGATTGAGCAAAGATCTTCTGATAAAACTGCTTCGGAGAAAAACTCTTTCGAGACAAACCCCATTGATGATGAAGATCTAAAAACAAAAAGGGAAAGAAGCAGAAAACGAGGTCAAACTTCTTGTCCAAAGAGTAGTTCAGCCAGTCTCCCTCTTGATAGTCTAGAGTGATCTCGGGCGAAAACTCTCGATTGGCAAGCCCCACAAAGAATTGGGCGTGATCAATCCGCCGATAGTAGCTCACAAAGCGACGATAGGGGTCGAGCTCCAATCCCTTCAGCTCACCCTCCCAGTTCTTTCGACGAAGAGATTCAGCCAAAGCGAAGCAGTAGCCAAAGTTTTTCGAGCCCAAATCGATGATTCGACCCTCCTTATTCGGGATGGTCCAAGCGACCGAATCAAGCAGTTCGTAGTAATAGAGGTTCAACCGAAGGTTCTGAGGGCTAAGATGAGAGGCAATCAGAGGGCTGAAAGCGAACTGAACCAGCCGATCTCCCCCAGATTCGGCATAAGGACGCGGCCTAAGAGGAATCGAAAACTTCGATCTCAAGCCAAAGAAAACTCGGTTGCCAAACTCCTGTATCATCGGGGATCTTAGTCTTGAGTTTATGAAAGTTGTTTTAAGCTTGTCCATTGTTTTGCTGGTCGCCGGCCTCGTCACCTATCAGATGATCGGGCTCGCACGCGTTGAATGCCAACTCTGTATTCAGTTCAAAGGCCAAAGGCATTGCACCAACGCCTTTGGAGCGACCCATACCGAGGCCCTAGATGAGGCTCATCGAACGAGCTGTGCACTGTTGGCCAGCGGGGTCACAGAGGTCCTTGCCTGTCAGAGACAGGCCAGAGAAGAAGTCTCCTGCCGCCCTCCGCTGGTGGAGTGAGTGGCTGTGAATATTAGGCATTTTCGATTGCACGGCCCGAGGAGTCGAGATAGGTCGTAGGAGTGAATTTGACGACGGATCCACAGAGCATTGCAGAAGCCACGCCCGCCTTGAGCGCTGGCGAAAGTCCGACTGAGAATCACAAAAATTCTCGCAAGTGGAGCATCCAAGACGCTGCCGACTTTTACAATATTGAGGGCTGGGGAGCCGATTACTTTAGCATTAACGATTTGGGGAACCTCTGCATGCGACCCGCAGGACTTGAAGGGCCAAGCATTCAGATTGTGGATGTCGTGCAAGAAATTCATAACCATCAACTCGAACTCCCCTGCATTATTCGCTTTCAAGACATTCTTCGAAACCGAGTCGAGCGACTCAATCAGAGTTTTCATCGCGCCATCTCAGAGCTTGAGTATCAAGGGGTCTATCGGGGAGTTTACCCGATCAAGGTCAACCAGATGAAAGAAGTGATTGAGGAGATTCTAGATGCTGGCCGCCCTTATCACTACGGGCTAGAGGCTGGCAGCAAGGCAGAACTCCAAATTGTTCTGGCCTACAACCAAGACCCTGAGGCTCTCACGATTTGTAACGGATACAAAGATCGAGACTACCTCAGATTGGCCCTGATGGGAGTCTTGCTCGGACGAAAAGTTGTGGTGGTCGTTGAAAAGGCTACGGAACTCCCCTTGATTTTACAGATGTCGAAAGAGATGGGGGTTCGACCCCTCTTGGGCATTCGAGGGAAGCTCGCCACTCAAGGAACTGGAAAGTGGCAGGATAGTGGCGGCGATCGAGCCAAGTTCGGTCTCAGCACGGCAGAGATTGTCAAAGTTGTTGAGCTTCTGCGGGCAGATGGAATGCTGGATTGCCTTCAGCTCTTCCATTTTCATATTGGGAGCCAGATTCCTGACATTCAAACCATTCGCACGGCGGTGACAGAGGGGGCTCGATACTACTCCAGCCTCCGTCAGCTCGGCGCACCCATCCAATACCTAGATGTCGGTGGCGGACTTGGAGTGGACTATGATGGGTCTCAATCAAAGACTCATTTCTCGATGAACTACAGTCTTGATGAATATGTCCGAGACATCGTCAACGAAGTGAAGAGTGTTTGCGATGAAGAAAAGGTCCCCCACCCCACTCTGGTTTCGGAGTCCGGAAGAGCGGTGGTAGCCCACCATTCCTGTCTCATTATGAATGTAGTGGACGCGATTCTACCCAGTCAAAAAAAGGCGTGGCAAGACTCCCCCATCCTCAAAGATTCGAGCTTTGTTCAAGATGTTCAGAAGATCTTTGATCAGCTGAGCCTGAGAAATGCTCTGCGAAGTTACCACGATGCCATGGCCAAAGAGGAAGAAGCCGTTTCGTTGTTCAAATGGGGTCATCTCAGTATGGGCGAAAGGGCTTTGGTTGAGCAGATCGTTTCTGATATCTGCCAATGGATCATTCGGAATATGCGTCGCATGAAGCGAGTGCCTGATGAGTTCTATGAGCTTGAGAGCCGAAAGCTTCAGCAGTATGTCGTGAATTTTTCAGTCTTTCAATCGGCCCCCGATCACTGGGCCTTTGACCAGCTGTTTCCAATCGTTCCCATTCATCGAATGGGCGAACGGCCCAAGTCAGCAGCTATTTTGGTCGACATCACCTGCGATAGTGACGGAGAGATTGATCGCTTTGTAGACCGATCAGAAGAATACTCTCCTTATTTGGGGCTCCACAGTTTCAAAGAGGGTAAAGACTACTATTTGGGAATGTTCATGACCGGCGCCTATCAAGACATCATTGGCGATATGCACAATCTTTTCGGTCGAGTGAACGAAGTTCATGTGTTTACCGATGACGATGACCCTGAAGACTTCTATGTAGAAGAAGTGATTCGAGGAGACACCATTGGAGACATGATTAAAGCGAATCAATACAGCACCACAGAGCTGAATCGCCTATTGAAGATTCAAGTAGACCAACGAGTCAAAGAAGGCGCTATGAAGCCGAAAGAAGGCGTTCAACTGCTGGAACTCTACTCACGAGTTCTGCAGAGCTATACTTATCTTCGCAAGTCTTAAGAATTAGATCGAATCTCTGTCACGCTTTTCATGGTCGCGACATCTGACAAAAAGCCCCGATGGTTTCGATTCGTTCGGTTGTAGCTCAACTCAAGTTCTGAGTGTTCGTCGCCGTTGGCTGATCGAATCTTGTACTCATTGGAGTGAATCATATGATCCTCCAACAGGCCCATGATCTTCCAAACCGTTTTTCCATGATTACTTTGAAAGCGAATGATTCTCTTCTCAAGATTCCTCACATGAAAGAGCTGCCTTTCAAGACTTCGAATCAAACGAAGAGAGGCCACAATGAAGACCATGCTGATCAGCGCATAGAGATAATAGCCCGCCCCGACCACAATCCCGACCGCCGCTGTGACCCAAATAGTGGCCGCTGTTGTGAGACCCGCAATATAGCCCTTTTCACTCTGCTGCAGAATCGCCCCGGCGCCTAAAAATCCAATTCCACTGACAATTTGAGCGGCGATCCTAGAAGGGTCGCCATAAATCCCGGCCATCATCTCAGAGAGCTTTGCAAAGATCGCAGAGCCCAGGCAAATCAGCACCAGGGTTCGGGCCCCTGCAGGCTTCCCCCGGCTTTCTCGCTCCAGCCCGATGATCAGACCACAAACAATCGCCACGACCATCGCAGCCACATAAGTATGTAGATTCCACCACTCCCCAAACCAATTCGAACCTGCGAGAATCACATCCACCATGAAGCTTCAGTATAACGGAGCTCGATGTCATCCCAAAAACAAAAGCAGTTTAGAGGCCCGTTTAGTGCAGTTTAGAGGCCCGTTTAGTGCAGTTTTGCTAGCCGCGTCAGTGCGGGATGTCAAAACTATCTCAGTGCAGTTTAGCTCGCAGACCTGTCTCGCTTCAGGAATTCGATGCTAAGAATTTTATATCTTTGTATGGCTGAGCCCCAAAAAACGGTGTAGCTCTTAAGAAATGGCTTTAGGGGCTTGCCGAAGTGTCTGCCAAGCTGACTTTTGACAAAGTTTTGACAAAGAACGGTCAATCATGCCCCATTGGAGGCTCATGAACGAGAGTAAGGATAGAGGGAGAGGATCAGGCTCTGCTTCTGAAAGCTTGAGTGAGGTGGAGTACAATCTGGCTCTGTCTGTGGAGCGGCGCCTTCGTCAGCATCAGCAAGCGCTTGATTTAGTTTTGGAGATAGAACGACAGAGGTTAAAGAGTGGCCACCGATTTAAATCAACTTCTTCAAGTATTACTCAAATCGAAGATTGAGTTTGTCGTCATTGGGGGTTTTGCCGGCCTTATTCACGGAACCTCTCGAGTGACGCGAGACTTGGATATTTGTTTGTCAATGAGCGAAGATGATTTGGAGAAACTGAGAGAGCTGCTTCGCCCGTACAACCCAAAGCATAGAAGAAACCCTAAAGAAAAGTTGTCCTTTCTTGATGTACCCCAAAACTTTCAGGGATGGAAAAATCTATATCTCGAAACAGACTTAGGAATACTCGACATCATTGGGGAAGTTTCTGGGGTCGGAAGTTTTGATCGAATAAAGAAAAAATCAGTTTCAGTAGAACTCTATGAACATTCATGTCGTGTGATGTCGATTGAAGACCTGATTCAATCAAAGCGAGCGCTAGGTCGGGATCACGACCTCTTGGATATACAAGAACTAGAGCAGATTCGGCATAGAACTCACAACCGTGGCTGAAGACCCCTGGCTCTTACTTTCCAGAAAGATGCCGATAGAGAGTTTTGGGATCCACGCCTAGGGCTTTGGCGGCCTTGGTTTTATTCCCTTGATGAATCAGAATGGCCTTCTTCACATAGTCTTTGATGAACTCTTCTTTGGCCTCTGACAGCTTCGCCATTCCTGTTGTCGGAGCGGATTTCTCAGAAAGAAACTGAAAGTCTTCGGCCTTCATCACTTCTTCTTCGGGAGATTTCAACACAACGGCTCGCTGAATCGCATTCTGTAGCTGGCGAATATTCCCCGGCCAAGCTTGCTGCAAAAGAGCAGAAGCAGCGGCCTGGTCTAGAGACTTCACCTTCTTTTTGTGCTCGTTGGCGGCGAGCTGAATAAACTCTTGGGCCAAATCCAATAAGTCTTCAGATCTCTCCCGAAGCGGCGGCAACTCGAAACAAATCGTATTGATTCTAAAGTAAAGATCTTGCCTAAAGATTCCCTGCTCCACCGCCTCTTCCAGCGGCCGATGAGTTGCGGCAATCAGGCGAAAGTCGCTGACTTGTTCTTGAGTCGATCCTACCGGAAAAAAGGACTTATCTTGCAAAACCCTCAGTAGCTTCGCTTGCATATGAAGTGGAAGGTCTCCAATCTCATCTAGAAACAAACTCCCCCCGTCGGCTTTTTTGATTAGACCCTGACGATCCGAAGCCGCCCCAGTAAAGGCCCCCTTCTTGTAACCAAAGAGCTCGCTCTCCAAAAGACTCTCAGGAATCGCAGAACAGTTGATGGCGACAAAGTCTCGTTGCGCCCTTGAACTCTGACGATGAATCTCTCGAGCTAAGACCTCCTTGCCCGTACCGGTCTCGCCCTGAATCAACACACTAGACTCGGTGCTCGCCACCGCTAGCATTTGCTTTATCACTTCCTGCATTTTGGGATTTTTTGAGTGGAGTCCTTTTTCTAGTCTCTCGGCCCCTCTTCGAAAGTCGATCTGATCCAACTTGCCATGAAGAATGACCGCGCCCTGGGTTGAAAAGAGTGTAAGAACTTCTAAAAGCTCAGGCGAGAAGTAAGCGGCCTGATCTCGATTCTCTAAATAGATCGCCCCAATGGCCTTCTTCTCAAAAAAGAGTGGCAAGACCAAAACAGACTTCAACTGACCCACAATCACAGACTTTGCCTGACCAAAATCGGGGTGTGCCGTGGCGTCGTCTAGAATCAGAGGAGCCGTCATTTCGAGTGCTCGCCGAATAATGGTTTCGCTGTAATGACGATCTTCGGGTGAGAGATCTTCTCTCTTGTCACTTCGAGCAAGCAGACAATGGAACTCGGCCGTTTGATCGAGAAGGAACAAATAGCCCGTTTGTGCTCGGGCAGCCATCATGGCGTCATCCATCAAATACTGACAAACCTTCTCGACCGATTCTCGAGAGGCCAGCTGACCTAGCGAAAAGACTCTCTCGTACCACTCGAGTCGTTCCGAAGCTGAGAAGCCCGTGTCTTGCCCCATAGTCTCTATTCAATCTCAGTTGAGCCAAATTGGGAACGAAGGAATTCCCGATTCATTCTGACGATATTCTCGAAGGATATGCCCTTTGGACAGACCGCAGAACACTCCGTCTCGTTGGTACAAGACCCAAAGGCCTCCTCTTCCATTTGAGCGACCATGGCGCCTGCCCGTCTAGCTCTCTCAGGCTGCCCTTGAGGAAGTAGAGCATACTGAGAAATCTTTGCGGAAACGAACAAACTTGCGGAGGCGTTTTTACAAGCGGCGACACACGCGCCGCAACCAATGCATGCAGCGGCATCAAAAGCCTGTTCTGCCGTGGTCTTCCCGACCGGAAGACTGTTGCCGTCTGGAGCGTTTCCGGTATTCACAGAAACATAACCCCCTGCCGCAATAATGCGATCAAAAGCCGATCGATCCACTCCCAAATCTTGAATCACCGGAAAGGCTTTGGCGCGCCAGGGTTCGACATGAATTGTTTCACCGTCCTGAAAACTTCTCATATGAAGCTGACAAGTGGCCTTTCTTGGCCCCACGCCATGAGCAATCCCGTTGATTACCAGACCACAGGTTCCACAAATTCCTTCGCGACAATCACTCTCAAAGTAGACAGGCGTCTTCCCCTCTGAGACCAGCTTCTCATTCAAGTGATCGAGCATTTCTAGAAATGACATCTCAGGTGTGACATCATCCAACTCGTAGGCCTCAAAATGACCTGCGGCTTGCGGACTTTCCTGCCGCCAAATTTTCAAGCTGATCTTCATCTTCTTGTTGTCAGCCGTCATTTTTCACTCCCTTTCTCATTTGTAACTTCGCTGGCTGGGTTTCACATTCTCAAAGACGAGAGCCTCTTGATGTCGAAGGGCCTCTTTGTCTTCGCCTTGGTACTCAAAAGCGGCCACATGAGCAAAGGCGTCGTCGTTACGAAGAGCCTCGTTTTCAGGGGTCTGGTATTCCTCTCGAAAATGACACCCACAAGACTCCTCTCGAGTCTCAGCATCTTTTGCGATCAATTCCCCAAACTCCAAAAAGTCGGCCACTCGACCCGCCAGCTCAATCGAATGATTCAGGGTGTTCGCGTCCCCCGGAACGGCGCAATCGCTCCAAAACTCTTCCCGAAGTTCTCGAATCTCTTGAATCGCTTTCTGACAACCTTCTTTGCTCCTAGACATCCCGACAAAATTCCACATGACTCGTCCGAGCCGTCGATGAATGACGGTCACAGGCGTCTTCCCTTTGACGCCAAGAATTCGATCGATTTTTTCCGCCACCGATCTTCGAGTGGCCTTTGCCTCATCCGCTTGATCAGACACTGAAGCCAGGCTCGTGTTCCCTAAATAGTTGGCTAAGGTGTAGGGCAATACAAAATAGCCGTCGGCCAAGCCTTGCATCAGCGCACTCGCGCCCAGTCGGTTGGCTCCGTGATCTGAAAAGTTGGCCTCTCCGATGGCAAACAGGCCGGGAATAGTCGTCATCAGATGATAATCCACCCACAAGCCACCCATCGTATAGTGGGGCGCCGGAAAGATTCGCATCGGAAGTTTGTATGGATCTTCGCCAGTAATATTGCTGTAAATCTCAAACAGGTTTCCATACTTCTCGGCAATCTTCTGAGGGCCCAATCTTCCGATGGCATCGGCAAAATCTAAATAGACAGCCTCGCCGCTGTTTCCAACCCCCCGTCCTTCGTCACAAACGGTCTTCGCATTACGAGAGGCCACATCTCTCGGAACCAAATTGCCAAAGCTCGGATACTTTCGCTCCAAAAAATAATCTCTTTCAGACTCAGGAATTTGTGTTGGACTTCGCTTGTCTCCCGCCTGTTTCGGCACCCAGACTCTGCCGTCGTTTCGAAGGCTCTCACTCATCAGGGTCAACTTCGACTGGTAATCCCCAGAGACAGGAATGCATGTGGGGTGAATCTGCATAAAAGACGGATTCGCAAAAAGAGCACCCTTTTTATAAGCACGCCAGGTGGCAGAAACATTACTGTGCTTAGCGTTTGTCGAAAGGTAGTAGACATTCGAATAACCACCCGTTGCCAGAACAACAGCACTCCCCATATGAGTCTCGAGTTCTCCCGTTAAGAGATTTCGAACGATCACGCCACGGGCTTGGCCGTTGACCACCACGAGATCCATGAACTCTCTTCGAGTCAGCATCTCCACCTGTCCGGCGTCCACCTGCCGCATCATGGCTCCGTAGGCCCCCAAGAGAAGCTGCTGCCCGGTCTGTCCTCGAGCGTAAAAAGTTCTCGAAACTTGAGTCCCCCCAAAGCTTCGATTAGCGAGAGTGCCGCCATACTCCCTCGCAAAGGGCACACCTTGAGCAACACATTGGTCGATGATGGAGGTACTCACTTCTGCGAGTCGATGAACATTGGCTTCTCTGGCGCGAAAATCTCCCCCTTTGATGGTGTCATAGAAAAGTCGAAAAACGCTGTCTCCATCGTTCTGATAATTTTTTGCCGCATTGATTCCGCCTTGCGCTGCAATGCTATGAGCCCTTCGAGGACTCTCGTGATAAAAGATGGACTTCACTTGATAGCCCGCTTCTCCCAGAGTGGCTGCGGCAGAGGCCCCTGCCAAGCCTGTGCCCACAATGATGATCTGGTGTTTTCTTCGGTTGGCCGGGCTCACCAACTTCATCTCAAACTTGTGGCGCGTCCATTTTTCGGAAATGTCGCCTGAGGGGATTTTTGCATCTAACTTCATCATTTAAACTCCAAGAATCAATATCCACAGGGGAATCAAAATGAAGGCCCCCATCACAGCAAAAACAAATAGATCGCTCGTCTTTTGAATGGCCGGAGCCCATCGAAGACTCTCCAGACCCAAGCTCGCAAACGCACTTCGCACTCCGTGCCGTAAGTGCATCAAAATCAAAATCAGAGCAAAAACATAAAAGGCCACCGTCCAAGGGTTCGAAAATCCAGCAACGACCGTGTCTGCAAGATCCCTCATCACTACCCCGTCTTGCTCCGTCTCAACATAGTCTCCGAACTTGAAGTGAAGAATGTGAAAAACGAGGAAGATCACAATAAAGCTTCCCGTCCAAATCATATTCGAAGAGGCCCATGATCTTCGACTCAAACCCGTATTCTTCTTGTAGGCATAGGCTTGAGGTCGAGCCGCCCGATTTCGGCGACTCAAAACAATGGCTGAAAAAATATGAAGCGCCACCACGGCCACCAGCCCCGCCTCCGCCGAATAGAGCAGAGCCTTATTAGAAGTAAGCAAGTGAGCGTATTCGTTAAAAGCCTCTGGACTGACCAAAATAATCAAATTTCCGGCAACATGGGCCAGAAGAAACAGACTCATCAAAATTCCAGAAACGGCCATCAGAATCTTCAGGCCAATATTTGACATCAAAAAGCTGCCGATTTGCGACACCGAGGGGATCTCCTTACACTTCTCTATGATTTTCTGAGCGAAAACACCGATCTAGGCTTGCGCAAGCGCTTAGAATCACTCTGAGAATAACGAGAACACCCAAAGAAAACAAGTTGAAGAGGTCTCAAAAAAGGGGGTCCGTTGAATCAGGACCCCCTTCTTCGAGCGACTTATTGTTTGGCCAATGAATGAAGATTTAATCGCGACTGAGATAAAACTGGAAGATTCGGATCTCGCTCCCCTTTCTTCAGAAGCGCGTCACGAATCTGATCCGCTCGACCATAGCCCGGTAAGCTCGCGATTAAAGCGGCAGCTCCAGTAACATAGGCCGCTGCAACGGATGAGGTGGAGAGAGCTTCTCGGGCCACTTCTCCCCTTGGAAAATAGCCGAGACTTTCGGTGGCAGGAGCGGCCAAGCTCACCCTTTCAAGACCATAGTTCGTGCTGTCTGTAAGCCGACCATCTTCGGTTGCCCCCGCGACCACAATCACATTTTCCATCTGAACAAGATCGGGCCTGTCGATGAGTGGACCGACCCCTTGGTTTCGGTCATTCCCCGCCGGCAAAACCACCAAGACATTTTTAGTCTTCGCATACTCTAAACCTTGATGGACTAGATTGGCCAAGGGGCCATAACCACCCTGAGGCCAGTTCAGATAAATGATTCTCGCTCCGTTATCCACGGCGTAACGAATGGCCAGATAGGCGTCAAAAGCGTTGCCTCGTCCGTCACCACCGATGGTTCGAAGCACCATCAGTTTCGCCTGAGGAGCAACCCCAACGACACCAGAACCACTCTGACCCGAAGAAGCGATCAAGCTGGCAGTATAGGTGTCATGCCCATGCCAATCATAAGGCCAGGGATCTCCGTCATAGAAATCGTATCCGATCACATCGTCGGCGTAGCCGTTTCCGTCATTGTCCCAACCGCTGGCCCAGGCTCTTTCACCCACTTCACCCGAGTTAATCCAAAGACTGTCCCGAATGTCGGGGTTTGTATAATCAACCCCCGAACCGATCACGGCGACAACGACGGGATTGCCTTGAGGATCGAGGCCCCCTGTCTTCGACCAGAGCGCAGTGACACCAAGCCTGTGATAGAGATGCTCCTCGTCCATCTTTAGTTTTGAAATGTCTACCGGCCCGGTCATCATTTGTCGCTGAAAGGGCGGGTCGACTGGACCTGGCTTGCAAGCACTTAAAAGGCCGGCCGAACTTAGAACCAATATTAGAGCAGCGATTCGTCTTTTCATTATTGCACCTTCAATCGTTCAATTTCAAAGCCTGTGAAGCCCGCCTGATCAGAGGGGACCGCACCCGTAAACAATCTAATGTGAACCTTGTCGCCAGGAATAGGCGCGCTACAAAGATCCTCATCGCGATGGCGTCGCCATTGTCGAGCTAGCGCCCTACCCGTAATCAAATCTCGAACCACAAAATCCCTTCCGTATATCTGCAGCCAATCAAAGGGATCTTCAAGAAAGATGCTCTTGAAACAGACCTGAATCTGAGAGGCCCCAGGGTATTCAATCTCCATGACGAAGTCGTTGTCGAGATTGGCCTTCAGCGGGGGCGAAACTCTTGAATACGGAACCTCCACGCTTGGAGGATCAAACAGCCTCACCGTAAAATCATTCTCAAGAGCTCGGCGAACATTGATTCTCCCTCCACTCGTGACGAGCCCCTCCAACTGAGGCAGATCATCTGCCGTTGTCAGAATGCGATGCTTGACGGCTTCAGCCGAGAGATGAGGCTCCTGGGCCCAAATCAAGGCGGCCAAACCGGCAACATGAGGAGTCGCCATACTCGTTCCACTCCAAGCGGCATAGCCGTTGTTCAGAACCGTTGATTGAATCAAGACCCCGGGGGCGGCGACATCCACCATTCCGTAGCCGTAGCTCGAAAATTCTGCCAACTGATCAAGATGATTACTGGCCGCGACCGAAACGAAGCCCGGCAGATCTCGCGAATAGTTTGAAGGAAAGCTGCCGCTGAAGCGGTTGCTCTCCGCCGAGTTCCCAGCCGCAGCGGCATTGAAAATCCCAGCCTCTGCCGACTCTTCAAAAGCCAAGAAGAGAAAGTCGTCTAAAACACCCTCTTCGGTTCCCCGACTAGAGGAACCCCAAGAGTGGTTCATAATCCAGCGCTTCTCAGGAAATCTCTTCGCCATGTCGACCACATAGTAAATGGACTGCTCAGCGCCCCAACTACTTCCTCCACCATGGGCGCTCAAAAACTTGACCCCCATCAGAGACACTTGGGCGTTCATGCCAATGATCCCCTTCATATTGTCTCGAAGGGCCCCAATCACTCCCGCCACATGGGTGCCGTGCCCGTGATCGTCCATCGGATCGCCATTGCCATGAACAAAGTTGTAGCCATGAAGGTCATCCACAAAGGAGACTCCCCGACTCCGGTTATTGTCGGTGTTCGTCCCATCCTTTCGCTCATCAGGATTCGTCCAGATATTACTCCCAGGCAAAATGACTCGCCTGCCATCCCGAATTTCTGTAATGGCAAGATCTTCGTGATAGTAGTCGATGCCCGTGTCCACCACCGCTACCACCACTTCATGACTTCCCTGTGTCATCTCAAGATCAAAGTCAATGTCGGCTCCGATTCGACCCGCCAACGCTCTAGGAATATCTTGGCCTCGATTGAATAGCGCCCACTGATCTCGCTGCAAGGGGTCTGTGCTTTGAAGTGAAAAGCCCTCCACTTCTATTCGATAGTTTGCGCCCACTCGCCGCACTCGTTGATCTGTTCGAAGTTTCTCGGCAACCGACGAAATGTCGGCTTTTGAGTGATACTCAAACAGATAGATTTCTCGATTCGGCACCCGATCGAGAAGCGAGAGCACTACCCCGTGCTCATTGGCCATATCTATCACAAACTCGTCAAGCGAGACCCCTGGCTGCAACTGCAACTGGATCTGATCGGTAAAGCGCTTTGTGCTTTCATCGAATTTGGCTTTGCTCATTCGTTCCGCTCGAACTTCATTCGACGGCAGTTGCCCACTCGGAACGGGTCCGTGACATGCGCTTAGTGCCGCCACGAGCCCGATAACAATCCATTGGTTTTTCATCATTCCCCTCCCCCTGAAATTTTCACTTCAAACGACTGACAAAGGCTTCCATGACTCGTCGACCTCCGAGTTCAGCGAGACTCAAGCGCCGCTCACTCATGCCGAGGTAATCTCCTAATGTCTCAGGAGGACGGACCGGATACAAAGAAAGCTGACTCGATAGAACCGAATGTCCGCCTTCTAGATTTTGAGTGCTGACTTCAAGCAAAAACTGAAGTCCTGCAAGATCCATGGTCTCATTCAAGGGCCCTTGAAGACTCAAGACCCCCGAGTTAGCACCCAAGGCTTGTACAAATGGTGATTTTGCCAACTGGCTTGGGTAGGCCTTCATTTCAGGCAATGAGACTTCCCAAACGGGGGCCTCGGCAAAAGCTTGCTCCCAACCCTCTCGGACCTGCAAAACCAGACCCTCAGCTTGTGCCAAGCCTTGAACTTTCAGATAAAGCATTCTTCGACCATCTGAGAGCTTGAAAGGCTGAACCAATCGAACACCCGGCAGCAACTTGGCAAGAGCGGACGGACCAGAGTGTATCAAGTCTTGTAGGTCGACCTCCTCTAGGCGAATCGCTCGTTGAAAGACCAAGGCATTCCCAAATCGCTCTGAAAAAACCTGAGCCTTAAGCAGCTGTTGTTTGTGATCTGAAACGGCCTCTACGCTAGAACTGCAGAGAACAAGAACGGCGGCTCCGAAAAGCCACAAATATCCCCTCATATTGATTTCCCCCCAGCACAATTCTTGCGCAGACGGTTAACGCAGGGCAAGGAAAACTTGAGAGTCTCAAAATTTAATGGCTAGGCTCCGTTTAACGAGCGGCATTCAAGGCTGATCCGGCTCGAAACCATTCAATCTGCCGCCCGGTCATCGAGTGCCGAAGATCGATGTCGACAATATGGCCGTCAGGTTTCTTCACTTGAGCCTTCACTGTCGACTTTGGAGCGAGGTCCTTCAGGCCCAGAATACTCAGCCGATCCTCTTCATCGATCAAATTGTAGTCCTCGGAATTTACAAAATGCAGAGGCAGCAAGCCCTGCTTCTTCAGGTTTGTCTCGTGAATTCGAGCAAAGCTCTTGGCGATGACCGCTGCGGCATTCAGAAATCGGGGCTCCATCGCCGCATGCTCTCGAGAGCTACCTTCCCCATAGTTCTCATCTCCAACCACGACCCAACGTAAGCCTCGCTTTTTATAGTCTCTTGCAACCTGATTGAAGTCGATGCCGGTCTCTCCTGAAATGATATTCTTTCCCTTACCCGCTTCGCCTGTGAATGCGTTCACCGCGCCAATGAACATATTGTCACTGATGCGATCAAGGTGGCCTCTGAAACGAAGCCAAGGCCCCGCCGGAGAAATATGATCGGTGGTGCACTTGCCCTTGGCCTTCAATAAGATCGGAAGTTCAAGGAAGTCTTTGCCGTCCCAAGCCTCGAAGGCTTCTAACAAAGCCAATCGCTCGCTATCCGGTCGAACGATAACATCCACTTTTGACGCCTCTGCCGCCGGCGCTTCATAGCCCTTCCACGACATCACAAAACCTTTGGGCGGAATGTCCGAGGCTTTTTTTGGTTCCTTGAATTTCAAAGAGACTGAATCTCTCTCAATGGAATCGGTCAACGGATTGAAGCTGAGTTTTCCGGCCAAGCCAATCGCCATCACCACTTCTGGGCTGGCAATGAACGCTAAGGTCTCAGGGTTGCCATCATTGCGACGAGGAAAATTCCGATTATAAGAAGTCAAAATGGAGTTCCGTTGTCCTGGCTTGATATTGTCTCTTTTCCACTGACCGATGCAGGGCCCGCAGGCATTCGCCAAAACTACCGCTCCAACCTTCTCAAGAACTTCAACAAAGCCATCTCGCTTCATCGTTTCGTAGACTTGCTCTGAGCCTGGCGTCACATAAAGAGTGGTCGGCGCCTTTAGACCTTTCGCTAAAGCCTGATTGGCAATGTCGACGGTTCGTTCAATATCTTCGTATGAGGAGTTCGTGCAGCTTCCAATCAAGGCGGCAGCCAGTTCGTCTGGATAAGACTCTTTCTTCACCGCCTCTTTCATTTTTGAGACTGACCTCGCCAGATCAGGAGTGTGCGGCCCCACAATATGAGGCTCCAATTGATCGAGGTCGATTTCCAAGATTCGGTCAAAATAATCTTCAGGCTTTTGAATCACCTCAGGATCGGCCTGCAGCAGCTCTCGATACTTCTCGGCCAGCCCAGCAATGGCCTCTCTCTCGGTGGCCCTCAGGTATCGAGCCATACTTTCATCATAAGGAAAAACTGAAGTGGTCGCTCCGTGCTCCGCCCCCATATTGCAGATCGTCCCCTTGCCCGTACAAGAAATGGACTCTGTGCCTGGGCCGAAGTACTCGACGATCGCATTCGTTCCGCCCTTGACCGTCAAAAGTTCGCAAACTTTCAAGATGATATCTTTTGGCGCGGACCAGGACTTCAGAGAACCCTTCAGATGAACACCGATCAACTTCGGATCGAGAACCTCCCAGGGCAGTCCGGCCATTCTTTCGGCGGCATCGGCCCCGCCAACCCCGATCGCCAACATTCCCAAACCGCCCGCGTTCGGGGTGTGAGAATCTGTTCCAATCAACAAACCCCCGGGGAAAGCGTATTTCTCAAGAACCACTTGGTGAATGATTCCTGCGCCCGGACCCCAAAATCCAATCCCGTACTTCTTAGAGGCCGAGGCCAAGAAATCATAGACTTCTCGATGGGTGATTAGAGCTGCTTCCGTATCCTGTTTAGAACCCTGATAAGCTTGAATCAAATGGTCACAATGAATAGTGGAAGGCACCTGAACTCGATCTTTGCCTGACTGCATAAACTGCAACATGGCCATCTGAGCCGTTGCATCTTGCATGGCCACCCGGTCGGGCAAAAGACTTAAAGTGGCTTCGCCTCTCGCCAGAGTTTGAGTCTCTACAGACTCTAGGTGACCAAAGAGAATTTTCTCTGACAGGCTGAGGGGTCGCCCAAGCCTCTTCCTGGCCTTCTCCAGCTTTCGCTTCATCTGTTGGTAAACCGATTCTACAAACTCCGGATGACTGTCGGGCGAAATTGCTTTTTGACTCATCTGTATGGACTCCTTCTCAACTCCCCCATGGGGAGTTTGGCGACGCTCTCCCAATGGGAACCTCAAGACTAACCATAAAGTCATTGAGCATCAAGAAGCCTAAGCGTTAGAATCCGTGGGTGACGAGCGATCTAAGCGAATTTCAGAACCCTTACGAAAGAACGACCCGAGACACTTGGTTGATCTTCAAGATCATGGCCGAGTTTACGAACGGCTTTGAGTTGATGCGGAGGGTCGATCCGGCGGTCTCGATTTTTGGGAGTGCGAGACTCACGAGTAAAAGCCCGTATTTTCAATTGACGGAGGATGTTTCGGAAACCATCACCTCGGCGGGCTTCAGTTTGATTTCTGGTGGCGGGCCCGGCCTGATGGAGGCCGCCAACAAAGGGGCCTTTCGAGGAATTCAAGATTATAAGAAGCATTTCCCTTCGGAACGCCCTCCCGTCAATGTGGGGCTAACGATTCAGCTCCCCTTCGAGCCCAAGGCGAACCCCTTCGTGAATTTAGAAGTGCACTTTCGTTACTTCTTTGTTCGAAAGGTCATGTTTGCTCGCTACGCCAGAGCCTTTATCATTATGCCCGGAGGCTTTGGAACTCTCGACGAACTCTTTGAGGCTTTGACTTTGATTCAAACCAATAAGATGACCAAGTTTCCCATTGTGATGATGGGGGTGGACTACTGGAAGGGCCTTGTCGACTGGATGAAAGAAACTGCCATTAAAGAGGGGGCTTTGCTCAAGAAGCATCTCGAGCTGATTCACCTAACAGATGACCCTGAAGAGGCCGTTGAGATTATCGGCAGAAGTTATGCTGATTTGGTCTCGCTCGTTCAGCGACGCAAAAGAAAGTCTCGCAGCAAAAAGCGCCATCGACCCACGGCCAAAAAGCGAAGCTAGAGAGAAGTTGTCGTCAAAGTCCTGAGGAGGGAATGCCGCTAAAGGCCCGTCACCCTTGTTGGCCTCTTCACCAACACGACTCAAAGAGAGGATGGGCGGCCCGCGCCCCCGCCCTGGGCCTGAAGTTTCTCGCTTTTTCCTTGTTCTATCCCCCTCGATTTCTTATAGCTATGAGGCATGGCTGCCCCCGTTAAAGAGTTTTTGAAACGAAACTTCCGACACTTCAATGCGGCCACTTTGGTGGACGCAGCAGAGGCTTATCGGCGTTTGGTGGAAGATCGAAACGGACGAATGATGGTCACCCTGGCCGGTGCCATGAGCACCGGAGAGCTTGGGCTTTCTTTGGCCGAAATGATTCGACAAGACAAAGTACACGCCATTAGCTGCACGGGGGCCAACCTCGAAGAGGATATGTTCAATTTGGTGGCTCATGAAAGTTATGTACGGGTTCCGAATTATCGAGATCTGACCCCTGAAGATGAGGATAAGTTGGTTCAGAAACATCTCGCCCGAGTCACGGACACTTGCATTCCCGAAGAAGAAGCCATGAGAAAGACGGAATCGCACCTTCTTAAACTTTGGAAAGAAGCCGAGGCGAAGGGAGTAAGCAAGCTGCCTCACGAATACTTCTATGAGTTGATCGAACGAGGCATTTTAAAGTCAGAATATCAAATCGATCCTAAAGACAGTTGGCTGGTCGCCGCCGCTGAAAAGAAGCTGCCTCTTTTTGTTCCGGGCTGGGAGGATTCGACTCTCGGCAACAACTTTGCGGCGCACATTCTGAAGGGGAACTTGAAAGGCACCCAATGCATGAAGACCGGCATTGACTATATGATGGAGCTTGCCAGGTGGTATCAGAAAGAGTCGGCTGAACGACCAATTGGTTTCTTTCAGATTGGTGGGGGTATTGCGGGGGACTTTCCGATTTGCGTCGTTCCGATGATTCAGTTCGATATGAAAACCGATGTTCCTCTTTGGGCTTATTTTTGCCAAATCAGTGACTCGACCACCAGTTACGGTTCTTATTCTGGGGCCGTCCCGAATGAAAAGATTACTTGGGGGAAACTTGGAAAAAAATCAGAGAAGTATATGATTGAGTCGGATGCCACCATTGTGGCCCC
Organism: Bradymonadales bacterium; assembly: GCA_007693605.1. GTDB lineage: Bacteria > Bdellovibrionota > UBA2394 > UBA2394 > UBA2394 > REDG01. Next base: position 3,805 of record REDG01000078.1, on the reverse strand, counting down.
TCTTATTTTTGCCTATCTTCTGAACTGGTGAGAGATGGGCAAAAATCAAACGGACTTTCCAAAGAAAAAAGAACTCCAAGAACTCTTAACACTAGCCCTTCGACTCTCCTATAAGGCTGGAAAAAATTCTCTGAAGCTTTTCGAGTCAAAGCTCAGTGTGGAGTCTAAGTCAGATGATAGCCCGGTCACTCGGGCCGATCGGGAGGCAGAAGACATCATTCGGACAGGTCTTGAGAAAAGCCTGAAAGCTCACGAAGTCATCGGAGAAGAGTTCGGGAGCTCAAAAAAGTCTTCAGAATTTCGTTGGTGGATCGACCCCATTGACGGAACTCTTCAATTTATTCGCGGCTTACCTTTCTGGGGAAGCGTTCTTGGGCTGGAGTTTAGGGGCGAGGTGATTCTGGGAGTCTTGCACTTTCCGGCGATCGGCTTGAGCATTGACGCCTTCAAATCTGGTGGTACCCGAATGAACGAAAAGAAGAAGCTGAAGGTCTCAAAGGCTTCTGATTTTTCGAAAGCCCTGTTTCTTCACTCAAGTCTTCGGGGCTTAGAAGCGGAGGAAGAGCGAGCGCTTTTAAAAACTTCTAACCTTTGCCGAGACAATCGGGGCATTGGGGACGCCTTTGGTCACTCTCTTGTGATTCGAGGCATCGCCGACGCGCTCGTCGACTTTCGGGTAAATCCTTATGATGTGTCGGCAGTGAAGATCTGCGTCGAAGAGGCCGGGGGCAAGTTTTCTGGTCTCTCAGGAAAGTCCACGATCTACGAGCGAAGCATTCTGTGTTCTAACGCTCGGTTGCACGACTCGTTTTTGAAGTCTTTGTCTTCAAAAACTCTACCGAAGCTACTCGCAAGCGAAGCCCAGTGATACTGCAACGCGGCCAAGGAGCGTTGTTAGTTGCAGCAGTGACCATGCTTTTAGCATGAGTTTTGAGAGACAGCCGATGGGGCTCTCCGAGCGTTTGGATCGGAAGACGAAGTAAAGGCTCGTTGGCGCGAGGAGGAGCGGGCCCTGGATGCCCAACGAAGTTGTTTGGAATTCTAGGCGGTCCCCAGCGGATGCTTTCGAAACTCATGCTAAAATCTGAGATCAAAGGACTGATATGACACGAAAACCAGAAACGAAGGAGCAGAGGGGCCTTTAGCGCCACTCCCCCTTAGGACAGTTTTTCTTGCACAAATCCCGCAATCTCATCGCAGCCCTTTTTTAAATTGGGGCAGTGGTTTTCGATGAAGCTGAAGTCGAGAGTTTCACCGGCTCGATAAGCTTTTAGAGCTTCTTCGCCTGAAAAGTCGACACTCGACATTCGAAAGGCCAAGACTTCTGAGGGATAGTAGAAGGAACTTGCGGGCAGAACGGCTACGCGATGCTTGTCCAAGAGATAGTGACAAAGCCTTGGCGAACTGCCCAAGCCCAACTCCTTGAAACGATGTCGATAACGATCAAAATCGGGAAACAGATAGAAGGCCCCCTCAGGCCGAACTCCGTCGGCCCCCAAATCGATCATTCGATCAAAAAGATATCGAGTGGTGTGAGAATGAATCCGACTACATTCTTTTGCATACTCTACAACATCGGGGTTTTGATAGGCCTCAACCGCCGCATACTGGATGGGGGCACTCACTGAGGTGTAGGTCTGACTGCTAATCACGCCCAGTGCGGTGACCAAGTCTTTCATATGATCAGGCACCGCAATAAATCCCAGTCGATAGCCTCCGGCGCTAAAGGCTTTGCTCAAACCCCCAGTGACAATGCTGCCTTCAGGATAATAGCGCGCAAAGCCACCGATTTCGCTCTCAGAGTCAAACTGGATAAAAGCATAGATCTCATCTGAAAGTACAATCACTCGATTTTGACGACAAACCTCTGCAAGCTCCTTCAACTCCTGAGAATGATAAACGGTGCCTGACGGATTGTTGGGATTGTTGATCACCAGAATCTTTTGTCGATGATCTAAGCCACTACATACATTCTCTAACTGCTCGGCAGTGATTTTGTAGTGATTCGCCTTACTGGTTTGACAGATGAAAATTTGCTTCCCAGTGATCTCGGCTTGAGGCACATAACTCACCCAAGTGGGCGCCGGTAAAATGATAGGCCCCTCGATAGCCAAAGCGGCCTGATACAAAAGCTGCTTGCTCCCCGGCCCAATGACTATGTGGTCTGGCGAATAATGATAAGAAAAATGATTGGCCATGAAGGCTGCGATAGCCTGGCGCAGCTCCGGCAAGCCCAAGGTTGGCAAATAAGACTTTTGATGGGCGTTGTCGCAAAGGGCCTTTTGAATGCTGGGGTGAACCTCAAAGGGAGATTGCCCGAATCCGAAATGATAGACCTCGCGACCTTCTTGCCTTAGGTCCTTCACCCGCTGGTTGATTAAAACCGTCGAGGACTGCTGTGAGTTTGAAAGCTGAGAATTAACTAAAATCTCTTGCATCTCTTAACCTAGAATATGTGTCCACTCCTCCAAAACTCCCAAGACCCCCATTCGAATCATCATCACCGCAATCGCTGCCAAAAAGAGAGACATGACCTTTGCCACGGCCTTTGAGCCTGCCACTCCCATGACTTTCACAATCCAATCGGCATTTCGAAAGACCAGATAAACGATGGCAAGATTGACGATCAGAGAGATGGAGGTCACCGTCAAACCCACGGCTTCAACACTGATCAAAATTGTTGTCAGTGCGGCTGGACCCATAATCAATGGGATACCGATCGGCACCACTCCGACCGACTCTGTTTGGGCTCGCTTTCTCTCTGGCCGAGAAAAGAGCAGGTCGACAATCGCGAAGGTGAAAAGCACCACGCCACCGGCAATGCGAAAGTCATTGCTCGTAATTCCCAAGAGTTGAAAAATGGCCTTTCCAAAAAGTAAAAAGAGGATGGAAATTCCAAGAGCTGTCAGAACCGCCTCTCGAAGGAGGCGTTTCTTCCCCTCCATCGACAGATCCTGAGTGAGCCCCATATAAATGGCGACAATCCCAATGGCATCGATCGCAACAAAAAGAGGGACAAAAGCCGAAAGAAAGTCATCCATAAAAGCTAAGCTAAACACTTCTTCAGCCTACTGGAGCCACTAGCCCGCTTCAATGAAGATTTGAATTTGATTTTGGACCAAGCCCCCGATGAATCAAAGGTCAGACCAATGCACCCAAAGTGAACTCGCGTCAAACAAAGCTCAAGGAACAGAGAGGAACCAAGGCGTGCCGGACTCTTCGGCTTTCTCCATTGCGGACTGAACAAAAACTCGCTACGACGGGGCCATGAAAGAATCTCTGCAGGAGCATTATGCAAAGAAGAGTATTTGTTTTGGATGTGGGCCAGCCAACAAGATGGGCCTTCGAATCAGAAGCTTTGTAGAGGGTGAGCGCGTCATCGCCGATTGGACGCCAGAAAAGCATCACGAGGCATTTCCGAATGTTTTGAATGGAGGCATTATTGGGGCTCTTTTGGACTGCCACTCGAACTGGACGGCCGCCTGGCAAATCATGAACAACCGCCAAGAGAAGAGCCCGCCCTGCACGGTGACGGCAGAGTATTCGATCAAACTCAAGCGCCCCACCCCAACGGAAGGGGCGAAACCCATTCACTTAGAAGCTTGGGTTCTAGAGTCTGACCAGAAGAAAGCCAAGATTGCCGCCGAATTGAGTGTCAATTCAGAGATCTGCGCAACCTGCGAAGGTCTTTTTGTAGCCGTGAACCCAGGCCATCCAGCCTATCATCGCTGGTAGACAAAGCAGATGGGCCCTTAGCGCCAGCGGGGGGGGGGGGGGGGGGGGGGGGGGGGGGGGGGGGGGGGGG
>REDG01000046.1 GCA_007693605.1 Bradymonadales bacterium | reverse complement strand
CACTGCGATGCTCGCTCCTTGCCTTCGCGCATCTGGACCCTTATCGCCACTCCCCATGAATCGCTAAAGGCGGAGCCTTGGGCATTGAGAGAGACCGACAGAATCTCAAAAATGAAGGCTAGTCCCCTTCGCCCCAGGCTGCTAGCTTTTCGGCCATGAGTTCCTTTCTTGAGAAAATTCAGTCTCAACTTAATTCGCAGCAATTTGAAGCCGTGACTCATGTGGAAGGGCCGCTACTTATTTTGGCGGGAGCCGGCTCTGGCAAAACCCGGGTACTCACCTGTCGTATCGCCCACCTGGTCTATGACTACCAGATCCCTCTGGAGCGGATCTTGGCGATGACGTTTTCAAACAAAGCGGCCAGAGAGATGCATCAGAGGCTGAAGGTTTTGCTTGGAGATGAGTCAGATCGTCGCTACCCATGGATTTCAACTTTTCATTCTGTGGGAGTGCGATTGTTACGACGATTTGGCGATCGGCTGGGGCTGGATCCTCAGTTTGTCATCTATGACTCAAATGATCAGCTCGACCTTATAAAGGAGAGCTTAGAGAATCTTCGGATTTCGGATAAGGCCTTTCACCCCAAGGCAGTTCATGCGCGAATTAGTCACTGGAAGAATGAGGGATTGTTTACGGCTCAAGTGAAGCCTCTCAATTTTTTTGATGAAACCACCTTACAGGTCTATCGCTCGTATCAAGAGCTTCTGCGAAAGGCTCAGGCGGTCGATTTTGATGATCTCCTTCTTCTGAGTTCTCAGCTCTGTTCCTCGAATGAAGACATCCAAGCGCAGCTGAGGGGGCAGTGGCAGCATATTTTGGTCGACGAGTTTCAAGACACCAATCGGATTCAATATCGACTTTTAAAGCAGTTTTTGGGGGAACACCAAAACATCTCTGTGGTGGGGGATGACGATCAGAGCATCTACGGATGGCGTGGCGCTCGGGTCGAAAATATTCTGAACTTTGATCGAGAGTTTTCGTCTTGCAAGGTGGTTAAACTTGAAGAGAACTACCGATCGACGGGACATATTCTTGAAGCGGCTGCAGCCGTGATAGAAAAGAACGAAGAGCGGCATCAGAAGCGGTTATGGACTCGCTCCGATCACGGGTCTAAGTTGAAGTTGGCAATTTTAGAAGACGACCGTGAAGAAGCAAGATTCGTGATTACCGAAATCAAACGCAAGCTTCATGCGGGCGTTTCTGCCGATCAGGTTGCCGTCCTGTATCGAATGAATAGCATCAGTCGAATGTTCGAAGAGGAATGTTTGAGGCAGGGCTTGCCCTATAAGATTGTGGGGGGCTTCCGCTTCTACGAGCGGAGAGAGATTAAGGATGTTTTAAGCTATCTCAAGTTCATCATGAATCCCTGGGACTTGATTTCCTTTCGACGAGCCATTGGCAGCCCGCCGCGGGGGATTGGAAGAGTGAGTCTTGAGAAGATCGAGCAGGCTGCTGCCGAGGCTCAAGAATCTTTGGGGAACTTTCTCATCAGAGAGGCAGAGCTTCCATTGTCCGGAAAGGCGAAGAAGGGGGCACAAGCCTTTGCAGAGCTACTGAAGTGGGGTCGTGACTTGGTTGATAGTGACGGCAGCTTCGTCGACTTGCTGGTGGGCCTGATTGAAAAGAGCGGAACCTTAGAGCAGCTTCAACAAGATCGTTCTGAAGAGGCAAGAGATCGAGAGTCAAACTTGCAAGAGCTTTTGTCAGCAGTGCAAGAGTTCGAAGAGCTGTGGCGTCCTAACAGCGAAAATCAAAGGGAAGGGGCCTCTTTGTTGTCCTCAAAGATTTTTGATTTTCTTGAGAGAGTGGCTCTCATTTCAGATGTCGATCAGTTAGACGAGAGGACTCAAGAGCAAGTCACCTTCATGACCTTTCATGCCGCTAAGGGCCTAGAGTTTCCTCTTTGCTTCATGGCGGCCATGGAAGAAGGGATTTTTCCATCGAGTCGAAGCATAGACTCACCGGTGCAGTTAGAAGAAGAGCGCAGACTGTGTTATGTGGGAATGACCAGAGCGATGAAGCTTCTCTATCTAACCCGAGCAGAACGACGACGCAGCTTTGGCTCGATCAATTACGGGCTTCCCTCTCGGTTTTTGGACGAGATTCCGGAGGCTCATCGAGAATGTATTGTCGATCACTCTCGATCAGAAAAAGCATTTTTCAAACGGAAGTCGGTGCGAGACCAAGAGTCTGCCACTGCGGATTTTGATGAGTTTGATCAGGAACTCACAGGGCATTTCTCCTATCGGAGAGGAGAAAAGGTGCTTCATCCTAGTTTTGGGGAGGGGGTTGTTCAGAGGGTTGAGTTTCTTGGAGACGATGAGTGCTTGACCATTCAATTCCTAACAAAAGGCAGAAAAAGAGTCTTATCTCAGTTTGTGAAGAAGTCAGCTTGACGAGAGAGTCTGCGCTTTCCAATCTAGAAAAGCTTCGACACAAATCGGATCCAACTGGCTTCCAGCCGCTTCCTTTAATCGCTTTTTTGCCTCTTCTTCGTCTAGCCGCCTGCGGTAAGGCCGATCGCTGGCCATGGCATCCCAGGCATCAGCCACTTGACAGATTCTTGCTCCCAATGGAATTTCATCTCCCTTCAAGCCCAGGGGGTAGCCCTTACCATCCATTCGTTCATGATGATGCAAGATAATGGGGATATGCTTTTGGAAGAAAGAGCTTCCCTTTAAAATCTCTACGCCGTACTCGGGGTGAGATTTCATGATTTGAAACTCTTCTTCGTTGAGAGCCTGGGGCTTCAGAAGAACGCGGTCATAAATTCCGATCTTTCCAATATCATGAAGCAAGCTGCCGTGATGGAGAATTTCCTTCTCTTCGTTACTGAGGCCCAGTTGATGGGCGATCGCCATGCTCATTTTATTGACTCGTTCAGAATGCCCTTTGGTGTACATATCTCGGGCCTCAAGCGCCATGACGAGACTCTCAATCGTCTCGAGGTAGTTTCGATCTACCTGTCGAGAAGAGACCTGCAGTTCTTTATAGAGCTGTTCAATCGTGTTGAGCTGATAGGCATGCTTTCTGGCATGCTTATGGAGCTTTCGGTGGTAAAAGCCGCTGAGCCCAGCTCCCCCTACAATGCCCCCGCTCACAAGACCGAGCAGCAAGAGCTCGATATGCATGGACGGAATCTAGCATGGATAGGGCATTTTCGCACCGGGGGCATAAGCCCCTGAAAATGGCCGTCTTTTTTTCATCATCTTTTTGAAGCTCTTCGTCTAGGCTGCCAGAGATAGCTCCCCATTTTGGGGGGCCTTGGTGGCGGTCTCAGAAAGGCGGAGGATGACAGAGTCGATGAAGGTTTTGATTTCAGAAACACAGATTCAGGATCGAGTGGCCAGCCTCGGGTCAGAGGTGTCGGCGACTTATAAAGCGCTATTGTCGGACGAGGAGCCCTTATTGGTGATTCCTGTTTTGAGTGGGAGCTTTGTGTTTGCCGCGGACCTGGTAAGAGAGTTGTCCGTTCCTAGCGAGATTGATTTTATACAGTTGAAGTCCTACGAAGGTTCAAGCTCTTCGGGCAAGGTCGAGATCGTCAAAGATATTCGTGCTGACTTGAAGGGGCGAAACTGTCTGATTGTTGAGGACATTGTTGACACAGGACTAACAGCCAGTTTTCTTCTAGAGAGTCTTGGGGATAGAAAGCCGAAGTCACTGAAGCTGTGCAGCTTTTTACATAAGCCCTCTCGGGAAGAAAAAAAGGTGCCGATCGACTTCTTGGGATTTTCTATTGAGGACCACTTTGTGGTCGGTTACGGCCTCGACTTTAATGGGAGATGGAGGCATTTGAAGGAAGTGGTGATTTACGAAGGAGGACAGAAATGAACATTGAGACCATTGAAACTCGCGAAGCGCCCCAAGCCTTAGGGCCCTACTCACAGGCCAAGAAGGTTGGAAACACGCTTTATTTGTCGGGTCAGATTCCGCTAGATCCAAAGGATCAGAGCTTGGTGGCCGGAGGGATTCGAGAGCAGACTGAGAGGGTATGTCTTAATTTGAAGGCTGTGGTCGAAGCCGCTGGGGGAAGTCTGTCGAGCATTGTAAAAACAACCTGCCTACTAAAGAACATGAGCGATTTTGGGGACTTTAATGAAGTCTATGGAAAGTTTTTTTCTGAAACGAAGCCCGCTCGCGCCACATTCGAAGTGGCTCGACTTCCCAAAGATGTCTTGGTTGAAGTTGAGGCGATCGCTTATCTTTAAAGGGGAGGTTAATTGAAGTGTCTGTTTCGGGTTCATTATCAACCATGGCTTTACCGGAGTTGCTGCAGTGGCTTCAGATGAGTCAGAAGACGGGCACTTTAATTTTTGAGCGACGGGGTGTTGTCAAAAAAGTCTTTGTCGAAAACGGCCTTATCATTTCGGCGAGTTCGAATGACCCAAGAGAGTACCTTGGTCAGATTTTAATCTGCTTTGGAAGCTTAGACGAAGAGGGCTTAGAGGAAGCGTTCAAGCTTCAAAAGGAAAAAAACAAGCTTCTGGGTAAAATCTTGGTGGAGAATTTCTCCCTAACGGAGGAGGTCGTACTTAAGAGTATTCGCATCAAGATTGAGGAAACTATCTATAACATCTTTCTGTGGGACACTGGCAAGTTCGTCTATACCGAAGGCATCACGGGCTTGATGCAACACAACCGCCTAGAGACGGCCATCCAGATTGATCAGGTGTTGTTCGAAGGAGCGAGGAGGGTCGACGAGTGGAGGGAGTTTCGAAAGGAATTTCCGAGAGACGACATGATCTTCGCTTACAAAGGGGGGAAGAGGGAAATCAAAGACTTTGGAAAGGATCCAATCGTTTCTAAAATTTACGAGCAAATTGATGGCAAGAAGAGTATCCAGAGAATTCTTTTGGACACTCATGCCCCCGAGTATCGAGGTTATGAGGCTTTCGGAAAACTCTATTGGGGAGAGTATATTCAGGCCGTTGGGGAAGTCGAACGAGAGCCAGAGAAGAAGATTCAAGATTTTCAGGCGGAACTGAAGAAAGCCGCCGATCTCTACCGATCCAAAAAGTTGGCAGATGCTTACTCTATTCTTGAGAACTTTGTGGCTTCGAAGCCGACAGACGAAGAGGGTCAAACACTGTTTGCAGTGGTTCGAGAGTCTTATTTGAAGTATCTATACGAGCTTTGCCCACCCAACTCGATTCCGGTGCTGACCATGGACTTTTCGGATCTGAATGAAGAGATCTTCAGTTCAAAGGAGGGCTATTTGGCCTCTCGGATCAACGGAGAGTGGGATGTAAAAAGCTTGATAATGATTTCTCCCCTAGGAGAGATGGAGTCCTTAAGAATCTTGCAGAGACTTGTAGACGGAGGCATGGTGAAACTTCATGAAGCTAAAAAGAGAAGCTCCTGAGATGACTGAAAGAAAACTAAATCCATTTCGTGACCCCTTGTCCAACGGAAGAGACGATCCGGAAAACGCTCTGATTGAGAGTATCGTTCATTTTGATAACCAGGAAGTTTGCCTTCGAGGCTGGGTTCAGAATCTTCGAAGTTCGGGTAAAGTCGCCTTCTTGCAGCTCAGGGACGGGACAGGCGTGATTCAGTGTGTGGCCAGCCCTAAGGATGTGGGCGAAGAAGTTTTCTCTAAGATTCGCGGTTTGAGTCTCGAGACCAGTGTGGTTCTTCGTGGTCTTGTGAAGAAAGACGATCGTTCAAAAATTGGATTTGAATTGGTTTTGAGTCAATTGGAGGTGCTGCATTCGACAGTGGATTATCCGATTGGAAAGAAGGAGCATGGAGTTGCCTTTTTGATGCAGCATCGGCATTTGTGGCTTCGAAGCTCGAAGCAGGTTGCGCTGATGAGGCTGCGGGCAGAGCTGATCAAGGCGATTCGAGACTATTTTGATTCGAAGGCCTTTCGCCTCGTGGACTCTCCTATCTTGACCCCCAACGCTTGCGAGGGGACCTCCACTCTTTTTGAAACGCCCTATTTTGATTCAGTCGCCTATCTGACTCAAAGTGGGCAGCTCTATGCCGAAGCCTCTGCCTTAGCTTGCGGAAAAGTTTATTGCTTTGGCCCGACCTTTCGGGCGGAGAAATCCAAAACCCGACGCCATTTGGCTGAGTTCTGGATGGTTGAGCCTGAGGTGGCCTTTATGGACTTGCAAGGGGATATGGATTTAGCGGAAGACTTTATTGAATCAATTGTTCAGCGTTGTGTTCAGAATTGTCCCCATGAGCTGGCCACCCTAGAGAGATCTGTTTCTGCGCTTGAAAAGATAAAGAAGCCCTTTCCTCGAATTCGATACGAGGAAGCGATTGAGATTCTGATCAAGAAAAAGTTTCCTGTAAAGTTTGGGGATGATTTCGGGGGTGACGAAGAGACCGCCATTTCAGAAGAGTTTGATCGCCCGGTGATTATTCATCGCTATCCCAAGTCGATTAAGGCTTTCTATATGAGAGAAGACCCAGAAGATGACCGGTTGGCTTTGTGCATGGATGTGATTGCTCCCGAGGGAGTAGGCGAGATTATTGGGGGAAGTGAGCGAGAGAGTGATCTCAGTGTGTTGGAGAAGAAAATTCAAGAGCACAATCTTTCGAAGGACGCCTTTGAGTGGTATTTGGACCTGCGGCGTTTTGGCTCGGTGCCTCACTCGGGTTTTGGTTTAGGTCTTGAGCGAACTTTGGGATGGATTGCCGGCGTTCCTCATGTGAGAGAGTGTGTGCCCTTCCCAAGAATGATGGACAAGATCTGGCCCTAAAACACCCAGGCTTGAAGTTCGGGCTGACTAGGAATCCTATCGAGATAGTGGGCGAACAAGGTCCTTAGCTTCTTTAGTTCGGTGGGCTTGTTTGCGATGAAGTGTTCTACAAAGTCCTGAATGTCAGAGAAGCTCCAGTCTTTCAGCTCGTGTGTGTGGAGCGAGTGCCCCCGATCAATCTGGAAGTAGACCCACTCGATAAACTCTCTCTCATATGGAAGTAGAAATGTTGGGTCTGCGGTTTTCTTCCAGGCATAGAGGGTGGCGACCATCTCATTTCTCAATCTTGCCAGATTCTTAGTTTCTACAGAGCCTTCAAGATGTGGAGGCCTCATTCTTCCGGAACGGAAGTCTTTATAATGTCCAATTTCGTGAGGAAGACTTTGCAGAGTGGCATAGATCTTAAACTCATTGGGGTCAAAGACCCCATGAGTTCCAACGAAGCCCAGCTCCTTTCGGATCTCATCCACCGAGTCAAAAAGGAGAATTTCTGGTTCCTCAGAAGAGGCCTTAAAGCACTTCACCCCTTCATTATAGGCAGGCTATTGAATTCGGTCTTGCCGCGTCGCAAAGGCCCTGCTTTTTCTTGGATTTTTCAGACACCAAGACTAGGCTTAGACGCATGTTGTTCTTGAATCAAAAGGGCGAGATTGTGGCCGATCCCCCAAATCTTTCGATTTTAGATCATGGTTTTTTGTTTGGAGATTCCATTTACGAGGTGGTGCGCATCTATCAAGGCAGATTCTTTGCTTGGCAAGAGCACTTTGATCGATTGGAGCGAAGTGCCGGTCGCTTGAAGTTTTCATTTGAAGGCCTTCGGACCAACCTAAGGCCCCAGGCGGAAAAACTGGTCAAGGCTTTTGCTAAGCCTGAAGCGGCCCTGAGAATTATCATCACTCGGGGGGAAGGGATTTTGCACATCAACCCTACCACCTGTAAGAGCCCCCAAGTTTTTATGGCGATATGGGAGCTTCCTGCACAGGAGACACTCAAGCCCTTTCGAGTCATGATTCCGAGTGTGCGTCGCAATCATCCGAGAACACTCGACCCAGCCATCAAGAGCGGAAACTATTTGAACAGCGTGATGGCTTATCATGAGGCGCTTGATGCAGGCTATGAAGATGCCTTGTTTTTGAGTTTAGATGATTCGCTTTGTGAACTCACGACAAGCAATATTGCATGGATTTCAAAGTCGACTTTGTACACACCGCCTCTGGAGATGGGCATTCTGAAGGGAGTGACACGAGAGCACTTTCTTCGCGTCGAGAATGTAAAAGAAGAAGCTTGGAGCTGGGAAAGATTAGGAGAGATCGACGAGATTTTTGCCCTGTCTACTCTGAAGGAGCTTTTGCCCATTCAAGAGCTGAGAGACTTGATTGGCCGAAGCTACTATTGGAAAGAATTTCATGGCACAATGGAGCTACAGGCATCCTTTCGCGACCAACTGAAAAACAGCTTAAGATCAGAGAAAGAATTGGTGAAGATTTGAACGCGGCACAGAAATTTGATTGGAAGCTTTTGAGATCCCCTCTGCATATTTGGATTTGCTTTGGCGTCTTGGTTTTAGATCAACTCACTAAGTGGATTGTGATTTGGACGATGCCTTTGGGGTCGAAGATTGAGCTTTTGAGTTTTTTCGAACTCGTTCACATCAAGAACCGAGGGGCGGCTTTTGGTATTTTTCATGATGCGAGTCCGGCCTTTCGAGCGATCTTCTTCGGTATCGTCACCTTGGTTTGTGTTTGGTTGTTGTTGAACTGGCTTGGTTCCACGCCTGTGCGTGAGAGGCTTCAGAGAATCGGCCTGTCTTTGATTCTGGGTGGAGCCCTTGGAAATGTGATTGATCGAGTTTTCTTTGGCGAGGTCACTGATTTTGTGCATGTGTTTTACCGAAACTTCAGCTGGCCGGCTTTCAATGTGGCTGACTCTGCAATCAGCGTGGGGGTCGTTCTGATTTTAGGAACTGTCTTTTGGCAATGGCTTCAAAAGAGGCGACTGAGAGCGAGTTGATGCATGCTTCCGGTTCTATTTAGTGAAACGATCATTGAGACTCCCACTTACTTTTTACTTTATCTGTCGGCCTTCTTTTTTGGCATTTTACTGCTCAGTCGATTGGCTCGGTCAAAGTCTTTGTCGCCTGTTCTGGCAATCGATTTAGGAATATTGTTGTTCATTTCTGGGTTTTTGGGGGCGAGGCTCTTCCACATTTTCTTTGAGGCCTTCGACTATTATCTAGAGAATCCTCTGGCCGTCCTCTACTTTTGGCAGGGTGGTTTTGTCTTGTATGGGGGAGTCTTGGCCTCTGTGCCGGTCGCCATTTTTGTCTTAAAGCGAAGGGGCCAAGATCTTTGGACTTGGGCTGATCTTTTAGTGACAAGTTTCTTTCTTGGCTTGGGGATTGGTCGTTTAGGCTGTCTCTCAGCCGGGTGTTGCTACGGATCGGTCACCGATTGGTGGTGGGGGATTATTTTTAGGAAGCCTGAAGCTGCAGCTCCAAGTCATCTAGTTTTGCATCCCACTCAAATTTTGGAATCTCTTTTTGCCTTTGGTCTGTGTTTGACTCTGATCATCTGGGGGCGCAGAACGAACCTGAAGCCAGGCTTCTTGGCCCTTGTCGGAGGGGGCTCCTATGCCGTGTTTCGATTTTTTCTAGAGTTTTTGAGGGGGGACAAAGATCGAGGTCTCTATCTTCAAGATTCGATCTCGACCTCTCAGATCATTTCGATTCTCGCTTTGGCGACGATCGTATATCTATTCTGGGCTCGGCTTTATAAAAGAGGAGGGTGGCGCTAAAGGCTCATCTCTTAATCGTAGCCCTGTGGATTCTTTTGCTGCCAGTTCCATGAATCAGCGCACATTTCAATAAGGCCTCTCTGACAACTCCAGTTTAGCTTCTCTCGGGCAAGACGAGGGTCGGCCCAGCACTCTGCGATATCACCGGGTCTTCGCTGAACGATTTCGTAGTCAATCTTGACTCCAGAGGCCTGTTCAAAAGCTTGCACAAGTTCAAGAACAGACGCAGCCTTTCCGGTGCCAAGATTCAGGGCCTGAAAGCCGGTCGATTCGAAAGCGGCTCGTAGAGCGGCCAAATGTCCTTCTGCTAAATCCATCACATGAATATAGTCTCTGATCCCCGTTCCATCTGAAGTGGGATAGTCATTGCCAAAAACTTGAAGCTTCTTTCTTCGGCCGACGGCCACCTGTGAAATATAGGGCATTAGGTTGTTGGGAATTCCTAAGGGGTCTTCCCCGATCATTCCACTCGGGTGAGCGCCGACCGGATTAAAGTAGCGGAGACTCATCACGCTCCAATCCAAGTCTGATCGGCATAGATCTTCCAAAATATGTTCGATCATGAGCTTGGTTTGGCCATAGGGATTTTCCGCCTGACGACTGGCAGACTCAGAGAGAGGCAAGCTTTTGGGCTGTCCGTAAACAGTCGCAGACGAAGAAAACACAAGTCGCTTTACTCCCGCTTCCTTCATCGCCTTAAAAAGCTGAAGGCTGCCTTGCACATTATTTTCGTAGTAGTTCAAGGGCTGTTCAACGGATTCTCCCACAGCTTTGAGTCCGGCAAAATGAAGGCAAGCCGAAACTCGATACTTCTGAAACAAAGCCTCTAAGCCTTTGGCGTCTCGAATGTCTCCTTCGACAAACTCCGGTCTCTGACCTGTAATCTCTTGAATACGAGAAAGAACCTTCGGCTTGCTGTTCTTCAAATTGTCCAGAATCAGAACCTGAAACCCAGCCTTTTGGAGAACGACGGTCGTATGAGATCCAATATAGCCGCAACCTCCGGTAACCAACAAAAAATCTTTAGAAGGATTCAGTTTCATATCAACTTCCCCAAGCCTCTAGGGGCCCATCTTCCGATCAGACCACTCTGAGATTTTTGAGAAGAGCCGAAGCGAGTTCTGCTTCAGCTTCATCGACAACTCCTGAGGATCGATCCCCCGCAGTTTGGCAATAAAGTCCGCAGTATGTTCGATAAAGCTCGACTCATTTCTCTTTCCTCGCATCGGGATGGGGGCAAGAAAGGGTGCATCTGTTTCAACGAGAAGATTCTCTAAGGGAAGCTTTTTCACGGTCTCTTGCAAGTCCTTCGCCGCCTTGAAGGTCACGATGCCCGAAAAAGAAATGAAGAAGCCCTTTTCAACTCCGAAGCGAGCCATGTCCCAGCTGCCGGTGAAGCAGTGAAAGACGGCCTGCCCGTCGAAGTCTGTCAGAGCCTTTTTGGTGTCTTCTTCAGCCTCACGGCTGTGAATACTCAGAGGTAATGAAAACTCCTTTGCAAAACCAATCTGCCAACTGAAAACTTCTCGTTGCTTGTCTCGAGGAGAGTTGTCGTAGTGATAGTCGAGCCCACACTCTCCGACGGCCACGCATTTGGGGTGAGAAAAATGGGGAGTGATGACTTGCCTCAGATTGTCTTCGGAAGAAACTTCTTTGGCGTCGTGTGGATGCACTCCGGCCGTAAAAAAAATTCGATCGTTTTCTTCCGCCAAGGCTTTAGCTCGAATGGGCGCGTCTTCGGCAGTGCCTGCCCCAATCTCTACAAGATACTCACAGGTTTCAAGGGCGCGCTGAAGGACCTCTTGTCGATCTTTCTCGAAATCATCTGAGCTTAAGTGGGCGTGAGTGTCGATCCAACGGGAAGTTTTCAGCATTTCAACTCCATACTACAGAGAGAGGCGCCTTCCAGAGAAGCGAAGCTTCTTGGCCTCTTGCAAGCTCCTCGTCCAAGCGAATTCCCAGCAGGTTTTTGGATTCAAGTTTCTGTCTAGCTGTTCAATCGCCTCTAGCAAGGGCTCTGAAAGATAAAGCCAATGCCCCGGATAGTTTTTCTCTGAGGCCTTTTGTAAGAGCCGACTAAATACGGATCGAGACTGCTCCCTCTTTTTCAGGCAGCTCTCGATCTTTTGCTGTAGAACCCAATCCCGTTCTTCTTGAATGAGTTCAAAAATTTCCGCTTCTAATTCAGAGAGAGGGGCTTTTGCTTCAGACTCTTCGGAACCCATACGAAAGACGAGGCAACGAGATCTTAGGGTCGGAAGCGCCTTGCCTGCGGACTGAGTGCTAAGAACGATCAGCCAAGACTCAAGGGGTTCCTCCAAAGTTTTCAACAAAGCGTTCTGAACTTGTTTGCTGGCCATCTGGAATTCCGTGAGGCAAAGAAGTCGAGCCTTTGATTGCAGGGGTTTTTGTCGAAGTCGATGCAAGAGGCTTCTGAGCTCTTCCATCTTCAGATCTCCTTTGGCCTCTAGCAGGTCAGGATGAAAAGCCTTCAAGACCTGTTTGCAAGATCGGCAATCACCGCAGGCCGTCTGAGTTTCACAAAGAGCAAACCTCTTATAATCCAAGAGAATGCCAGAAAGCTCACGACCTTCAATCAGAAGGGGGGAGGGAAAGGATTTTCTTTTTAGACATTCGATCAGCATTAATTTTGGTTCTAGGTTCCTGAGAGCCTAGCGACTTTTGAGGCGTTTTTCGACCTCTTTTAGAATCTGTTTGTGAAGCGCAGTTTCTGATTGATCTGCTCGAAAGCGCTTGATCGGGGGGCTCTTCTGCTTGGCAGCGAGCTTCCGATAGGCTCTCAAGAGCCTAGAGTGAAACTCAAAGTCTCTGGAGTCAAATTTGTCCTTTTTGGGTTTCTTCGATCTCTTCCTTAAGCGGCCTTTAAGGGCCTTCTCAGGAAGATCCAACCAAACAACGAGGTCGGACTTGAGGCCTTGAGTGGCGAGTTGATTCAGATCCTTGACCGACTTCCAAGCAATTCCTCCCAAGAGGGATTGATAAACCAAGCTGGATTCCTGAAATCGATCGCAGAGCACGACCTCTGATTTTTTCAGTCGAGGGAGGATTTCCTTGTCTACCAGTTCTGAGCGGCTGGCTTCAATCAAGAAAAGCTCGGCTTCGATGCTCATGTTTTGGGTCTTAACGAGCTTTCGAATCTTTTCTCCAAGTCGGGTGCCTCCGGGTTCTCTGGTCAAATAGACTTTGTAGCCCTTTTTCTTGAGGGCTTTGAAAAGCAATTTGATCTGGGTGGATTTTCCGACGGCTTCGCCGCCCTCAAAGCTCACAAGCAGGCCCTGGTGATTCATTCCAGAAGCCTATCGAATGCGTATATGCTTGAGAATAAGAATTGCCCAAAAAACTATAGATTCATTTCGAGAGTGCGTCGCTGTTGTTCAAGCTCCTGAATTCTCGACTGAATTTCTTGTCGATAGGCTATCAGATTGGAGTCTCCCAGTTGCCGTTGTAAAACGGCCACTACTCGTCGAATGAAGCGAATGCGCTCTTGGGTGACCTCTCGGCTGATCCTTTCAATTTCAGTCTCTGTCTCTTTGAGCTGAGATTGCAGTCTTTGTCTCTCATGAAGAATTCGACTCTTCTGAAGATCTTGGTGCAATTGAACCGCTTGCGATGTGAGGCCTCGTGCCCGTCTCTTAAGCTCTTGAATGCGCTGTTCTGCTTGGTTCTGCAATTGAAACAGTTCTCTCTCGTAGGGGATATCACTGCTAGAGCCTGGGGCCCTGGGATCGTTTGAAGCGATAGATCTCCCTGAGTTTGGGGCATTCTGAAAAGGGGGAGCGTCTTTGGGGTAGTCTCCGAGCCCAGAGGCGATTCCATGATAGGCGTAGTTGATGGGTACGGAGAAAGAGATTCCTTTCTCAACTCTTGCCGTTAGGGTGTTGACTCCAACCACTTCGAAGTTTTGATTGATCATCGGGCCGCCACTGTTTCCGGGGTTGATCGCGGAGTCGGTTTGAATATAGAGAACAGAGCCAATGGGTCGACCAACAAAGCTGACAACCCCTTTGGTGAGTGTAAAACTCAGGCCAGCAGGATTTCCGATCGTTAGTACGCTTTCTCCGGGGTAGAGGCGATGAGCATCCCCCATGCGGAGGTAGCTCAGCCCGTGGGCGGGAACTTTTAGGAGGGCTAAGTCTCGACTTTGATCCCTTGCCAAGACTTCTCCTCGAAACTCCCTCCCATCTCGCAGAATGACTCTTGGAGACTCCATTTTTTCGATCACATGGTAGTTGGTGAGCAGATGACCGTCGGCGGAGATGAAAAATCCGGAGCCTAGACCTCCGGCATCTCGAATGAAGACGGTGGAGTTTAGAGCTCTCTCAATTTGAACCTGGGGATCAACCGGAGAGGGAATGAGACTGGGCTCTTGGTGATGAACTGGCTCGCGGGTCTTGGTTTCGGCTTCGGGCTGAAGATCAAAACGAAACTCAAAGTCCTGCCCCGAACTCTGCGACAGCTCCGTTCGAGGAGCCTCTTCCGACAGTCGCTCACTCCAGACAAGAGCAGACACAATGATAAGAGATACTGCGGCTACACCCACCAAAACTCGATAGACTTGAGACGGCTTAGAAGTCTTTGGCTCCAACTCGGGGCTGGAAACGATCTTTGCTCGTTTTTCAATGGGGTAGTCTGAAAATCGGCTCTCAAAATCCTCAAACTGAGCCAGCGAAAGTTCAGACACGAGAGCCCTCTTTGGTGGAGAGCTCAACTCTCTTTTGGCGCTGGAGTAGTCGCTCCAATTGACCTTCTCAGCATTCTCGTAATGCAGGTTCTGCCAGCCTCGAAAGAAGGCGTAGGCCTCTCGGTCGGAGAGTGGTCTTTTGAGCCAGGCCTCAAGCGAGACATTTTCTAAGCAATGTCTACATTGTCGCGCCTCTCGACGAAGTCGTTCACCACAACGAGGGCAGGCCTGGGCGCTCATTGTCTATAGTTTATCAAAATTCATTTAAAGGGCATCGGCAGCTGGAATTGAGTTGGAAGTCACTGAAAAGATTGAATTTTTTAAGTTCTCATCCAAGTGAGCCGTTCACTACGAGCTATTCCGTTCTGCCCCTCGTCCTTCGATGCTAGTGGTTGGACCACTAGCCCTGAGAGCTTTTCGGAAGTCTTTCCGGTTTTCGGGGGCATAGGCCCCAGAACCTTCTGGATTTTCTTAGTCTGAGTGGTGGCCCAGAAGCTGCAGGTCGTCTCATCGTATGCTTGCTCTCGCCCTACTTTGCGTCAGTTTTTCCCTTCAAGCCTGGGATCAAAGGATTTCAGATCAGAACCCTGGTCTGTGGAGAGATGCTCGAAATTTTGCAGAACGACTACCGGGCCTCGAATTTTTTAATGATGAAGAGAGAGCGAGCTTTCGGGGGAAGGTTTATCGAGCACAAGACCTAGAGACTCTCCATGAGTTTGTGATGCGATCAAATTCCCAAATTGAACTTGATCTGGATGTTTCGAATGAGCTCCTAGAGGATCTGAGAGAGGCAGTTCGCCAGATTTCTCCTAGGGCTGAACTCCAGATCAAAGCTGGGGTTCTTCATTTGAGTTCAGAGGATCCGAGCTTGATCCGAGAAGTCAGAGGCTGGGGTCTTCCCATCCGTTCGGAACTCCGCCCTTCTATTCAGCCTAAAGCCCCCTCTCGTCAAGTGCGTCTGGAGCTGGCCTTCATTGAGATACGGAAGAGTCGTTTACAGGACCTGGGCTTGCGATTCGGTAGCCCGATTGATTTCTTAACAAGCCTGCATCTTCGAACGGCATCAGCCCTTCAAATTGAAGGCATCAATCCGATAGGGAGTTTTCTCGACCTGGCCCTCGCAGAGGGAGACGCCACGATTCATCACAAACAATCTCTTGTTTCGAGAGAAGGACTGCCGGCGCAGTTCGAAGCCGGAGGAGAGTATGCCGTTAGACTCTCAGGCCGGCAGAGGTCTTCGATTGAGCGGATTCGGTACGGGCTGAATCTGGGCTTTGAAGTCCGATTCGTTGGCGAAGATCAGATTGACCTCAAAGTGGAGGCCAGCATTCGAGAGCCCGATCTCGCGGGGGGAATTGATGGTCTTCCATTGATTCAACACAAACGACTGACAACAAACAGTCGAATTCGTCTTCGAGAGACTTCTGCCATTGCTGGGCTCTATCAGCTATCAAAGAGCGGCTTTCGCCAGGCGGTTCCAGGAATTGACAGGGTTCCACTGCTCGGCAACTTGTTGCAAAGTCGATCCTATCGCCGTCAAGAGAGCGAAGCCTATATCTTTGTGACAGCCACCGAACCAGAGGGGCCATGGAGAATTGAAAAGGAAAGAGAGGATTTGAATTGAGATGGCTTCGGTTCATTGAAGCGAGTGAGGCGCCGATACGCTTTCATCTTTTAAGAGAGGGGCTCAGCCTCGGAAGTGCCATCACCAATCACATTCGATTGAACTCTAAGAACTTTCGACCCCTCCATGGTCTCATTCATCAAAGGGATGGAGTTTGGATTTTGCAGGATCTTTGGGGTCGTTGTGAGTTGGAGTTGGAGCGGGATGGAGATCAAGATCTAGAGTGGGGAGGCTGCCGCTTTCGCATTCTAGACGGCCCCGCCTTGCTCAATGCGCATCAAAGTTTCTTAAGTGATCACTTCAAAAGAGAAATGAGCTGTCGAAGCGAGACAGAGATGGAAGAAGTGATTCAAAGCCTCTCTAAACTTCACTTTTTCTCTGGCCCCATTCCGAACGAGTTGAAGGACTTTCTTACGCGGGAGTGGAGTGAACTAAAACTAAAGGGGCCAGTCGAAAAGCTTCTCTCCGACACTGAGGTCTCTGACATTCTTTGTTTGAGTGATCAAGAAATCTGGGTCGAAAAGTCAGGTCAGCTTGAAAGGTCGAAGCTTCAGTTTTCGAAGAGGGAGAGCTATCAGCTTTATATTGAAAATCTTCTTAATCGATATTCTCAAGTCTTTGACGAGAAGAACCCGTCGGTGGAATTCGAGATCATGGAGCCCAGGGCGCGCTGTCATGTGCTGGGTCCCCCATTGACTCAAGGGGAGCTCTATCTGTCGATCAGAAAGCACTTTGTTTCGCCCTTGAAACTAGAGGAGCTAATGACCAAGGGGATGTTTGATCGAGAAATGCTCAAATGCTTGCAGTCCTATCTCGAGCGAAGAAAGAGCATTCTTGTCTGCGGAGCGACTGGCTCCGGTAAGACCACTCTTCTTGGCGCTCTCGTGGGGAATCTAAATCCCATCGAAAGGCTGATCGTGATGGAGGATGTTCCAGAACTTCAGAGGGGGCGGGTGAATACCTGCTACCTACAAACAAGTTCAGATCGGGGTCTTCGAGCGCTCGTGAAAGACAGTTTAAGGATGCGACCAGATCGAATTCTAATTGGTGAGGTTCGGGGTTCAGAAGCCTGGGATATGTTGTTGGCATTGAACACAGGCCATCGGGGGAGTCTGACCAGCCTTCATGCCAACTCAGCCAGAGACGCTTTATGGAGATTTTACTGTCTTGTTCAGCTCGCCAGCCCGGGTCTGGGGGAGCAGGAGTTGATGGAACTCATTTCCAGAAATATTGATGTGGTCATTTTTTGTGAAAAGGATGCTTCCAACCAAAGGCGAATCGCAGAAGTTTCCGAACTGAAGGGCAGAGAGGGTCGACAATTCTTGCTCTCAAGAGTTTTTGGAGGCTTCGAGCGAGACAGGGCGGCATGAAACTAAAGGAGATTCAACAACTCAACGAGCTTTTTCTGATGAGTCTTCAGGCGGGGAGAGACTGGGTGGCTGCCCTGCAATGGCTGGCTCAGTCCAACTCAAAGCAAGCTCCTTTGGCTCGTCGTTGGGTCGCCGAAATTGAGACGATGGGGGCTCAGCCTTTTCTTTTGAAAAAAAGAGCTGAAGCTTTAAGAGAAGAAGAGTCGATCTTCTTTGAAATCTTATTGATCCAGCAGAAGGGACAGGGCTCTCTCATTCAGGCCCTTTCTCAATTTCAGGATCTCATCTTTCAATTGAGTCGAGTACGCGAGATTCAGCGGAATCTCTTTCTCATTCCCATCGCCCAAGGGGGCTTCTGTCTTCTGTTTTGCTTTGTTCTGGCGGTGGTTTTGCCCATTTTACTGCCAGATCTCTTCAGAAGTTTTCTTCACTTTGGGCGATGGGACTTGTTTCTGTACGGGCTCTTTCCTTTGGGGCTTGGCGCCTTTCTGCTTCATCGGATTTCAATTCGAAGTGAGAAACGATTGCAGCAAGAGGTTTGCGGTCTGCCGGCCCTTCACTTTCTTTCCATTCGGATTCAAGCCGGGGAGGATATTCAATCAGCCTGGGGCGAAATGGCCAAAGGGCTTCGTTTACCCTCTTGTTTGGCAAGCATTCAGCGAAAAAATCAGACCCAAAGCTTTCAATCTCGTCTGGAGGAAAGCTTGCCAAAGATGGTCAGCCCCTGGGATCGAATTCTCTTAGGGATCTCATGGACGATGAAGACGGGAGTGGGAGTGGCTCAGTTTTTAGATCGCATGAGTCAGGAAGAGAGCCAGAGGCTCTTCGCATTGGCGGAGTATCGACTGAGAAAAGACTCACTTTTAAGTCTATTGCCGCTCGTTTTTCTTTGCTTTCCGGGATGTCTGTATCTTGTGATGGGCCCCGCTTTCTACGAACTACAGCTCAACTGGGAGTTTTCAGGTGATTCCTAAACTCATCTATCTTCGATATTGGGATTCGAGAAGCGAGAAACTTCGTCGAAAGATATTTCAATCAAGAGACATACTGATCGGATCGGACAAGAGTTGTGATTTTCAAGTTCCTGAAGCCGAAGCTCTTTTGGGCCGGCTGGACTTTAAGAGGGAAGAGTTCGAGAACTTTCAGACGGGTAGTCGGGAGCGATGGCCCCCAGGCCATATCTTCAAACTAGGAAGTCTGGCGGTGGACTGGCGACCTTTCAGTTTTTCAAGCTCTCACAGGTCTTTCGGAATGCTTGGCTTCTCATTGATTGGACTTTTACTTGTTTTGATTTTCTCTTGTTCGTCACTTCGTTCGAAAGAAGAGTTTGCTTGCCCTTCATTCGACCTCTGGCTCAGTGGCCAGTCCGTCGAGTGGCAAGAGGCTTGGCAAAGTTCAGATAGGATTTTTTCAGAGGCTCTTCGGCAGAAAAACTTTAGGCTCGCCCTTGCGGAGCTCGGCCAGCTTGAGCACAGTCTAAGAGCGGCGCAGTTTTGTCATCCAGAGAAAGTTCTTCGAGCGCGTGAAAAGGCCTTGATTGAAGAAGAGATCACGCAGCTTATTTTGAGCGAAGATATCTTAGGAGCGGCTCGGAAGCTTCTTTTCTCTGACTATCCTCAAGATTTTGGAGTCTTTAGATCAGAGATTCTTCGTCGCGCCGAAGAGAAATATTGGGAGGCATGGAGGATAGACCAAAGAGACTCTCGTCGAGCCTTGGAGCTTCGAAGAGAAGTTTCTGAGATCTGCGATCTATTGCGGCCTCAACAGGTCTGCTTTGGAGCTTCAAAATGACTGGTAACTTTTGTTCCTGGCACCAGCCCCCCATCTCTTGCAATATTTTGATATTCTGGAGCAGGAAGGAAATGCGGTGCAGAAATTTCGTAAAGACCTGAAAGCTCAGGGAATTGTAACAGCTTTCATTGATCTCATTCAATCCTCAGACGCGGAGTGTCTTAAGGCACTTGAGAGTTTGAAGTCTTGGTTTCTCTCTGTGGATCGACCGAGTTCTCAGAAAGAGATTGTTCATCGAGAATTCTCTGGTCTCTCAAAGGTGATCGATCAGTTAAAGAGGCTTCAGCCGAGCACTCCATTTGAAAGCCTGAGTGGGGCATACAAAGCAAAGAACTACGAGAGGCTTCTTGAACTGGTGGAGCTGAAGGACATTTCTAGCCTGAATATTGAAGAGTTGGAGATGGCTTCAGATGCTGCCTATGCCAGCAAGAATGCGAATCAAGTCATGAAATACTGTCGAGAATTGATCTATCGAAATCCCAGCCATTCTCGCGCTCTGATTTTGATGGGGGCCTTGTATTTTCAGCAAGAGAGCTTTGAGAAGTCAGCTCAATGTTTTAGAAAACTTCTTGAGAAGCAACCTCAGAATCAAATCGCTCGGGATTATCTTCAGAAAATGAGGCGTGATTTTTCAAGCTCTAAGCCTTCGGTTGTAAAGAGAAGTAGCTCGAGGGCTCGCCGTCGGTGGAGACGAAAGCCTGTGAACCATTCGATGATGTGCAATTCTTTCGACAGTCTTTTCGCCCAGGATGTGCGAGTGAGGTCTCTTTCAGCAGGAGGTTGTTTGATTCAAGCAGACTCTCCCCCGAAAGAATTCAACTTTTCACTGATGCTTCAAAACAAGCAACCGGTTCGGGGTTACGCTCGACTGATCTACCAGAAAGATCAAAAACATTGGGGCGTGAAGTTTGAGCACCTCTCTCCTAGGGAAGAAGATCTAATCAACCTTCATCTTGCAGTCTAATGGGAGTGTCGCTAAGGGCCCACCTGCTTCGGCGGCTGCGTCGCTACGGAAACAATTTACCGGTTGGACCACTAGAAGAGTTTATTGGGCATCTTCCTTCCTAGAAGAGAATAAGCCTTCTCGGTCGCGACTCGACCTCTAGAGGTTCTCGAAACAAAACCCGCCTGCATCAGATAAGGTTCGTAAATGTCTTCAAGAGTTTCTCGGTCTTCTTGAAGAGAGGCGCTGAGGGTTTCGATTCCAACGGGGCCGCCCTGAAATCTCTCAACCAGTAAACCAAGATACTTCTTGTCCATGGGGTCACATCCCTGAGAATCAATCTCTAACTTCAGAAGGCTCTGATCAGCGCAGCCGCGAGTGATCTTGTCTAGGCCCTGAGTCTGAGCAAAATCTCGTACTCGTTTCAGAAGGCGATTCGCAATGCGAGGGGTGCTTCGTGATCTTGTGGCGATCTCGAAGGCCGCCTCTTCTTCAATCGCAATGCCAAGAATCTGAGCCGAGCGTTTTACAATCTCTGTCAATTCGTCTGGAGTGTAAAACTCGAGCTGCAATGGAATGCCAAATCGCGAACGAAGCGGAGAGGTCAACATTCCGCTTCGAGTGGTCGCCCCGACTAAAGTGAAGGGGGGAATGTCCAAGCGAAGCGATCTCGCAGCCGGACCTTCCCCAACAGTCAGATCCAGTTTGAAGTCTTCCATCGCCGGATAGAGAATCTCTTCCACCGTTCGAGGCAATCGGTGAATCTCATCAATAAAGACAAGATCGTAAGCCTCTAAATGCGTGAGAATTGCAGCAAGATCGCCGGCCTTTTCAATGGCAGGGCCGCTGGTGACTCGAATGTTCGTGCCCATTTCTCTCGCAATGATATGAGACAGGCTTGTCTTTCCAAGACCCGGCGGGCCAGAGAGCAAGACATGATCCAGGGCCTCTTTCCGAATCTTCGCGGCTTCGATGAACACCCTCAAATTTTCTTTTAGCTTTCGTTGCCCGATGAAGTCCTCCAAGCGCTTGGGTCGCAGTTGGTTGAAATCTTCTGTCTCGTGAGCGACTTGGCTAAGTAATCTGCTTTCTGAAGCTTCTGTGCTCTCTACAATCATAAGACTCCCTCTCTAGGCTGAGCCGGTCAATTCAGACAATGCTCGTCTGACGGCCGTCTCCAAAGGTTCCTGATAAAAGTTTTCGTCTGAGTCAGAGATCTTCTTCAAACTGCGCTGAACCTCATTTCGTTGATAGCCCAGGTTCAAGAGGATGCTCTCTAACTCTTGACTTCCAGAAGTTGCTCCTGCGGGGCCTGGTTGAAAGCTGATATTCGGAATTCGATCTTTAAGCTCTAAGCTGAGCCTCTCTGCAGTTTTTTTGCCTATGCCTGGGATGCCCTGAAGCCGACTGAAGTCTCTGGCCTGAACAGCGGACCAAAGCTCTTGGTAGGCCAAACTGGAAAGAATACTCAGGGCGAGTTTTGGCCCCACACTGCTCACTCGAATCAGCTGTTTAAAGCTCTCCTTTTCTGCCGGATCGTAGAAGCCGTAGAGCTGGAGGATGTCTTCTTTGACATAGGTGTAGATATATAAACTGACTTCTCCTTGGGGCATTTTTTCTGCGGTGAAGGGAGTGTGGTTGACTTCGTATCCGACGCCGGAGCAATCAATGACGGATTGGGTTGGAGTCTTTAGAAGAAGTTTTCCTCGAAGTTGCGCGATCATGGCTTGAAACCCCCAATTTTCCCCTAGTCTGTCCGTGTGTGAGGCCGATGGCAAGTGCATCTGCCTCGTCGTTGCCGGAAAATTCGAAAGTCTTAGGCAGTTTTAGTAGCTGGCGGACCATGAAGGCGATCTGGTCCTTAGAGGCTCTTCCGGAGCCGCAGAGCGAGGACTTCACTTGTGTGGCGCTATACTCAAAGATCTCAAGTCTGTGCTCCGCGGCCTTTAAAATCAGCACTCCGCGAGCTTGACCCAGAGTGAGGGCAGATTGAGCGTTCTTGGCAAAAAAGGTTTTCTCAATGGCGAGTTCTGTTGGCTTGTACTTTTGAATGAGCTCTTCTATGTCTTGGGCGAGGCAAACGAGCCTCTGAGGAAGAGCCTGTTGAGCGTCCAAGAAAAGTGCGCCTGAGCTGAGGCGAACGAGCCGACCGGCCTCTTGCTTCATGATGGCAAAGCCCGTCTTTAAGCTTCCGGGATCGATCGCCAAAAGAATCATGCTTTTGATTTAACCTCCACCAAATTCACTCGCTCTGAGTTTAACCGAAGTCTGCGTTGGTGGTCACGCGCTGAACGGCCTCGTGGTCTTCAAGGCTTTCAATCAACTTCTGAAGGCCCTCTAGCTGATCAGCCGCCACAGGAACCTTGTTCAAGGGAATGAAGCTGAGTTCAGCCAATTCCATTTTAACTCCTTCCTTTTCGAAGGCCGCATAAACTCTCAGAAACTCTGTGGGGGCGGTGATGATCTCGTAACCCTCGCTCGCGACCTGAATGTCTTCAGCTCCAGACTCTACGGCAAACTCCGTGAGCTTCTCCTCTGTGACCTCATCCGTCTGAACCAAAATCAAGCCTTTCCGCTCAAATCCCCATGCCACTGCCCCTGCTTCGGCAATGCTGCCACCATTTTTCTCAAAGATTTTCCTTAGCTCAGGTTGGGTGCGCGTTCTTTTGTCTGTGACGCACTCGACAAGAACAGCCACGCCCTGGGGGCCATATCCTTCGTAAGTGAGTTCTTCAAGTTGGGCCTCTGAGCTTTCGCCTGCCGCCTTCTTCAAGGCTCTTTCAATATTATCTTTTGGTACGCTCTGAGCCTTGGCGTCCGAAATCGCTTTTCTGAGGCGAGCATTGCCGTCCGGATCGGCTCCGCCAAGCTTTGCGGCCACAGTGATCTCTTTGATGTATTTTCCGTAAAGAGCGGACTTTTTGGCATCCGTGACGGCTTTAAGTCTTTTTACTTTACTCCATTTGTTATGGCCTGCCATACCAAAAGAAGTAGCAGGGAGTTTCATGTCTCGCAATCTTTGGGAGCAATTTGAAAGATGTTGAAGTCTGTAGGGATTTTGTTTTTGTTGGTGGGTTCATTTGCGATGCTTTCTTGTCAAGAGAAGCGCCAAGACCCTTCGGAGCTTCCCCGTGCGACACAAGAAGAGCCCCGACGAGTACGGGTGCAGCATCTGTTGATTGGGGTTTCAGGGAGCCTTCCCAACGAGAGAGTCTCAAGAACTCAGGCAGAGGCCGAGGAGCTCGCTCGCTCTTTGTATGAAAGAGCTAAAGCAAAACCCTCCGAATTCTCGAATCTCGTGCAACAGTATTCCGACGATCAAGTCCCAGGAGTCTATGAGCTGGCAAACTTTGGAGTGAGCCTTCAGGGCAATGAATTTCCCAGAGGACAAATGGTCAGCGGGTTCGCCAGCCTGGCCTTCAGACTACGAGTCGGAGAGATCGGCTTTCTAGAATATCACCCAAGACGATCGCCGTATGGGTATCATATATTGATGAGATTACCCGACTAGGACTGGCGCTAAGGGCCCATCTGCCGGCGGCTGCGTTTCTGGCTTTGGGCTTCAGTTGATTAAAACTCTTTGGCCTTTAGGCGACGGATATAACTATGATAGGCCTTCATCGCTTGATGTCCAAAGATGAGCATGATCGGGATGTTGGCAAACAGCATCACGCCAGTTCCCAAGCCCGTGAGATTGTCGAGCTCTGCTTCGGTCTGAATGAAGCCAGCGCAGCCGGCGATAATGAGGAGACAATAAATCAGTCGGTAACTGAACACCCAGCGTTGTCCAAACAGATAAACGATTCCCTGTTCGCCATAGTAGCTCCAAGAGATCATCGTAGAGATCGCAAACAGCCAAGCGGCAAGAGGGACCAAGAAAAAGCCAAGTCCCGGAAAGACTCGATCAAAAGCCTGCCCAGTCAGAGTGGCTCCCGGGTAGTCTGCAAAAACTCCCCCGTCAACCAATTGAGGCTCCACTTCAGACGAGAAATCAGACCAATTGGTCCAAAGTCCAGACTCTCTCATCACCAAACTCCCAGAGACCTTCTGTCGAAAGCTCAAAGACTCTTCTTCTAACTCGACCAGCATGAAAACCTGATCGCCAGGGCGTAAATCAACGGAACCCGCATGAGCAGTGGTGACCGGCACATCTTCCAAGCTCCAACGGCCGTTTTCTAGCTGCGTCCATTGAGGAAGCTCAGTCAGTTCAAGATCGGGCCCTCGATTCCAAACGCCACTCGATAAAATCACCAAGGCTGTGATGGAGCAAACCACTAAAGTGTCGATGAAGGGCTCCAGTCCGGCAACGACCCCTTCTCGTACGGGCTCGCTGGTTCTGGCCGCTGAATGGGCGATGGGGGCAGAACCTTGACCGGCTTCGTTTGAAAACAAGGCCCTCTTCATTCCAAACAAAAATGCAGAGGCTGCGGTGCCCCCAATAAAGGCCCCTTGAGCTTCAATGGGGTTGAAGGCCGACCGAAAGATGAGGGCAAAGATTTCAGGCAGATCTGAAAAGTTATTGGCCAAAACAAAAAGAGCGGCCACCACATACAGGCCGCACATAAAGGGAACGAGCGTTCCGGCCACCTTGCCGATTCTCTTGATTCCACCAATGATGACGAGGCCCACGACAATGGCTAAGACAACGCCGCTGACGATACTGGGAACTCCGAAATAGCTTTGAGTCAGAAGTCCTACATTCCAGGCCTGAAACATATTTCCACCAGTGACCGCAGAGATCAGCAAGGTGATGCAGAAGACGGCGCCCAGGGCGCTCCCAAAGCCGGCTAAACGGGGGCTGAGTTTTGCAAAGCCTTCCTTTGCAACCCACATCGGACCGCCGTGAGGGTTGTCCCTTTCATCTGTATTTCGATAGAGCATCGCCAAGGTGACTTCGGTTGTTTTCAGGGCCATCCCTACAATCCCGACGACCCACATCCAAAAGACAGCACCGGGTCCGCCGAGAGCAATGGCAATGGCAACTCCTCCGATGTTTCCCAGGCCTACGGTCGCCGATAGCGCCGCGGACAAAGCTTGAAAATGGCTGATGGCCCCAGGTTCTGAAGCTCGGTCATATTTTCCGGTGATCACTCGACTGCCGTGAGTAAGAGCCCGAAACTGGCAGAAGCCGCTCCAAAAGGTAAATAGAAGGCCGGTGGCAAGTAGGGTGTAAAGCACCACATCATGCCAAAGAAAGCTGTTGGCAATTCCTAAAATATTATTGAACTGCTCAAGCACCTACCTAGACTGGTCCAGCTGCCAAAGGAGTGTCAACTTCAATCTGACCAAAGCCTCGATTTGAAGCTCTTTGAAGGGCGATTTCAGTTCGGGGTCAAGGCCGATATGCCCAACCCCGAAACATTTTTTCAAGCCGATCGCGAGCTTCACTCATAGGCTCTCATTGCCTGCTTCAGCTCTTCGACGATACCCTTAAGGGTTTCATTGTAGTAAGAAAAGTTGTCAACCCTCTCAGAGATCGTTCCTTTTGTGGCCTCCCACCCCTTTTCTTGGAGCGAATAAAAGGAGGACTCAAAGATTTTGTCCAATAGTTGAAGGTCGGCATTTTTCGCCTTGAAAACTTTTTCTAAATGTTTCGCGGCCTCCTTTAGAAGCTGCTCCTTGTTCGCATCTCTAAGCACCTTCTGATAAAGCCTTTCGATATCATAGTAGTCTCTTGCACGATTTTTCGCGGTCCTCTTGTGGGGGTAGTCTGGGTGTTGCTGGCAAATTGCTCGAATTTTCTCAAGGACCAAAAGCACCCTCGAATAGGACTTGATTTCAACAGATCCGAGTGTGATTCGGTCAACTGAATCACAATACTCGTATTCACTTATGTCGATCAAAATTCCTGAGGACTCAGATTCTTCAGGAATGATAGCCTCTCTTCGCAGTTGGGATAGAGACAAATCCGCTTTTTCCTTTTCTATTAATTTGAAATCAACAGCCCAACCTGCCCAGAAATCTGGCGCATCCCCGTCTCTTTTCTCCGGTCTTCTAACATATCTGAAGTCAAACAAATGAAACCCATTGGCTGAGAATTCTGTTTTTAAAGACTCCTCGAAATGAGTAAAATATAAGTCTTCTTCCTCAATCTTTGAAGGAGTTGAAAAGTCGACATCACGCGAAAGCCTGGATTTCAAATTGTGGGCTAATCGAAGCGCCTGTCCACCTTTAAGGAAGAGTTTTTCGCTGAGAATATCCTTTGAATAGATGGCTGTGAGGCATGTCTCTATAACTTGATCAATGTGAATCATGAAAGACTCCTCGGGGGTAGTATAGTTTCCAGGGTTCCGAGTAGAGCCAATCGCTTCTAAACTGTCTATCAAGATAAAAGGCGGAAGATTTATTCATGTCAAAAAATGACTTCCAGTCTTCCGCCAACTCTCTACCTTTAACATTCTCGAGTATAAATCCAATTGCTTGCCAGTAGGGATAGAACAGAGAATATTTCTCATAAATGTTGTAGAGATCCCTAATGTTTATTTTTGCTTTATCGAATGCCGCTATAACAGTGAGGATTCCTCCCGAATAGAAGGGGGATATAACTGAATCAATCAGGGTTCGTTCAATGTTTGTTAGGCGTAAGCTTATTGGTGTCTTTTGAATCTCGATAGTTTTTGTTGTAACACCCATCTCACTGAGACCTTGCTTCTCAATAAGGTAAATTTTGGAGTCTCTGTAAGATGCAAATTGTGAGGTATGCCTTGGGCTTTTCAGAAAGGCCTGCTTAATGCGGTCTGGGTCGTAGTCGTTTGTGTGCACAGGGCGCCTGGCTTGAGCTTCTCTTGTGAGGTAATAATCTTTTGGCTGCTGTTGGACCAACTCGTTCCAATAGAGTGCTGAATAGTGGGAGACATAGTATCGAGAGAGAGGATTACAGAAGGCTTGGATAAGCTCCAACTTATCGAAAGTTGATTTGTATGACTTTATGTTGAGAATAGGGCTTGCGCCCCACTTCAAAGAGACTTTTCGTGGCTCTCGCTTAAGTCGAAGGCGAGTGCTTTCTCCAAGCTTATATTGTTGGCCCACTTTTGAGAGCTCATGTCCTAGAACATGTTCGGCAACAACTGGAGGGATTCGGGAGAGAAGTTCGTTTCGCGCTTTATCTATCTTTTTCATTACTAGCTTCTATTATATGTATATATACATATAATAGCATGTTATAAAGAAAATGTAAAGGCCTTCTAGGCCGCCCAGACTTCCCAGCCAATTCTAAATTAAGGCATTGATTTCAATAGTTTGTAGCGGTTGACGAATTTTACTTATTAGTATATATGTATATATACATATATACTAGCCAAGTTATTCGTCTGCTAGGCCAAGCGCAGCGACTCGGCCGACACTGCAACGCGGGCAAGGAGCATTGTAGCCATCCTCAAACCAGGTCGACCTGAGAGTGGGGCAGATGGGCCTTTAGCGACACTCCCCAAAGAGGCTTCACCTTTCAGGCAAATGAAGCTGAAGCACTCCCTGCACTGCTTCTCGGATGGGAATTTCCTAGACTGGTCCAGCTGCCAAAGGAGTGTCAACTTCAATCTGACCAAAGCCTCGATTTGAAGCTCTTTGAAGAGCGATTTCACTTCGGGCCAGCCAGCTTTGAAACGACTCAGGCTTTTGATAAGAGGTCACTGAGATACTGAAGCTCATGCCCTGGATGAGTTGATGCCGGCTCTCTTTCATGGAATTTTTTAGGTTGTGAGCAATTCGTAGGGCCTGGTTGCTTTCTGTCTGTTCGAGTACGACCAAGAATCGAGTCTCTTCAAAGTGGACGACCAAGTCCGACTGGCGAAAATATCCCCGCAGAAACTCAGCCCAAGCTTTTAGGGCGGCCTCACCGGTTTCCTTGCCGAAGAGTTCGATAAAGTGAGTGAACTGGTCGAGTTCGATCAACATCATCGAACAATCGATATTCTGTAGAAAGTTCATGCGAGCACTGAGGGCGTGAAACAAATAGCTTCGATTCGGAAGCTTGGTCCGCTGATCCACAAAATCAAAGTCCTCTTCAGATGGGTAGGCCCAGGCGGAACTCTTCGACTGGGTCAAAGAGGTGCGGCTTACGGCCTCAAGTTCTATCAAGTAGTATGGCTTTGACTCCAGTCCGCTCACTTCCAGCTCTTCGATGGACAGTTTTACGAAGCACTGCTCGCCCGTCTCAGATTGGAGGTTCAGAATCTGACTCTTAGAAGGCATGGCCAACAGAGACTCCAGCGAGAGGGCTTTGGTTTTCGAGCCCGCAGTCACTTGCCCAAAGTAGTCAGGTGAGAAGAGATTCTGTTTGTGCAGGCTTTCTTGATCGGTCCAAAGTCGCTGCGCAAAGTTTGGGTTTGTTGCAACACACTCCCCCTGGTGGTTGATCACGCAGATTGATTTAGCTGAATCCAAAAGGAGTCTTTCTGAAAGTGATGAAAGAAGTCCCACTTCTTCGAGCCGTTTTCTCGACAGCCAGAAGAAAACCAGCCCACTCAGAAGCAGCAAAACAATTCCCATGGCCAAATAATTCAGCAAGAGGCTTCTAGCCTGAAACTGGGTGGCAGACTCATCAGACTCGACAACCAAGGCAAGCCCGTTGAGATCGAGAGGTTGCCAGACCCGACTCCAATATCTCGAACCATCTCTTTCAAGAGCGCTCGCTACGGGTTGCCGATTGCGAAGGGCGAGGTCGCCCGCCTCAGACAAATGAGGCTGCAAATCTCCCATCCGCCAATTAGGAGAGCTGGATTGAAGAACCCTCCACTGGCCACTATCGTCATGTAGAACGCTGATTTCGATTTGAGGTCGCAGATTTGCCTTTAGCTGGTTGAGAGTGGACTGAAGCTGTCGACTAGAAGGACTATGCTCATTTTTAGTCTCTAAGCTGTTTTCAATTTCCTGTTGAGGGATTAGGTTCGTGGCGAGTGCAGCGATTTCCTTGAGCTGCTCTGAAGGTCGCTGATATAAGCGAGAGAGGTCCTTGTTTAGGAAGTAGGCCCCCCCCAACAGAAAGAGGCTGGCGCAGAATGTTAGAACAAACAGAACTCGTTGAGACGGGACATAAAACAATGGTAGCTCCTCTTGATTCAGATAGAATTGAAGCACGGACAATTGAGATCGGCCAACAGATTTTTCGAGATAGCCGAGGCGGGGCTTTCAAAGTCTTTAACAGGAATTTTTGGCAGAACAAATTCATGGAATTGTCCATGAAAGATCCGCTGGTCAAGACCCAGCTCTTTCGATTTGTGGATGTCTTGCCCGTTTTGGTCACAGACCGTCAAAAACTTCAGCATCTTCTAGAGTACCTTTCTCGACCCCCTTCGGTTGAGTCTTGGCCGGGCTTGCTCAGCCTGGTTTCGGGCCTCTTGCGGCTCCCTCTATTTCGGCAGCTGCTGATGAGGCTGAGTGATCGACAGGTTCGGCAAATGGGGAATCTGTTTATTGTTGGGCGAAACGCAACAGAAGCTCTACCCAAAGTCTTGGACCTCCGATCGTCAGGAGTCGGGTTCACTTTGGATATTCTGGGGGAGGCCGTCGTTTCTGATGAAGAGAGTCATCACTACCAGTCCCAATATGAAGATTTGATCGATCAACTGGGAAACGAGTCTCTAAATTGGACGGAGGTTCAGCCGGTTGACTTTTCAGACTTGGGGCCTGTGCCGAAAGTGAATGTCTCACTGAAGCTCTCTGCTTTTGACGCCCTACTCGACCCCATGGCGACTGATTCGAGCGTCGAGAGGTTAAAGGCTCGTTTGATTCCGGTTTTGCGGTTGGCGATGCAGCGAGGCGTCTTCATCAACTTCGATATGGAGCAGTTTTCATTAAACTCCCTGACTAGAAAAGTTTTTCGGCAGCTCATTTTGATGCCAGAGTTTAAGTCTTATCGGCACTTCGGAATTGTTTGCCAGGCCTATCTTCGGAGCGCCGAAGAAGAAGTTCGAGAGTGGATTCAACTTGCGACCGAAAGAGGAACGCCCTTCACGATCAGGCTTGTGAAGGGGGCTTATTGGGATTACGAGACGATCATTGCAGAACAAAATGATTGGGAGTCGCCTGTGTTTTCGGAGAAGTGGGAGTCAGATCAGGCCTTTGAGTCTTGTGCGAGGCTGCTGTTGGGAAGCTATCCGAAGATCGAAATGGCAGCGGGCTCTCACAATGTTCGAAGTCTTTCCTATTGCCTGGCGCTTGCTGAGGAGTTGAAGCTTCCTCGAAACTCTTTTGAGATTCAGATGCTCTATGGAATGTCAGGTTCATTTAAGGACGCCATTTTAAGGCGCAAGCTGAGGCTTCGAGAGTATTGTCCGCTGGGGGAAATGCTTCCGGGCCTGTCTTACTTGGTGCGAAGGTTGTTAGAGAATACCGCTAACGACTCATTTTTGCGCCAGAGTTTCATGGACCGAAAGGCGATGGAGCTTCTTCTTCGGCGGCCAGGGTGGCATCTTGAGCGACAGAAAGAAGAGAAAAAGAAAGAGAGAAAGAATGGAAAAGATCTTAAGTCCCTTTAAAAACTGTTCACCAAGAAATTTTGCCCTAGATCAAGATCGACTCGCGATGAAGTCGGCAGTGGAACACATTCATCGACAGCTTGGAATGAGTTACCGGCTTGGAGATGGCCAGTCCAAGCCAGAGAGAGAGAATTCCATAAAATATCAAGCTAGCCTGAACCCTTCGAACAAGAAAGAAGTGGTGGGCTTTGTAGAATTTGGCGATGAAAAAGACCTTGAGACAGCCATCTCTCAGTGTGATCAGGGGCGACGGTCTTGGGGAAAGACTGAGGCTTGGGAGAGAATTCAGTTAGTCGAGGCCCTGGCAGATTGGATGCAAGAGCGGCGAGATATTCTTTCCGCATGGATGGTCTTTGAGGTGGGCAAGAATTGGAGAGAGGCGGACGCAGACACTTGTGAGGCCATTGATTTTTGTCGTTATTATGCCAGAGAAATGGCAAGTCTTTCGAAACCCATTCGCATGCAAGAGCTTGCAGGAGAGACCAACGACTTGTTGTATTTTCCACGAGGGGTGTTCGCTGTGATAGCGCCCTGGAACTTTCCCCTGGCGATTCTTACCGGAATGACCGTGGCCAGCTTGGTCGCAGGCAACTCTGTGATTATTAAGCCTGCCGAACAGAGTTCCGTCATTGGAGCATTCCTGGCTCAAGGCTTGAAGGAGGTTGGCTTCCCTAAAGACTCATTTTACTTTCTGCCAGGAGAAGGGGAGAAGTTAGGGCCTTTGCTGGTGTCAGACCCGCGAGTGGATGGCATTTGCTTTACGGGTTCGGTGGAGGTGGGGCTTTCGATCATTGAAGGGGCTGCCGCGAAACCAAAAGAGGGTCAGCGGGGTGTGAAGAAAGTCATTGCTGAGATGGGAGGAAAGAATGCGCTGATCGTTGATGAAGATGCCGACTTAGACGAAGCCGTTGCGGGTTCGATTCATAGCGCCTTCGGCTTTCAGGGTCAGAAGTGCTCTGCCTTGAGTCGACTCATTGTCCACGATCGAGTTTATGAGAGCTTTGTCTCCAGATTTGTTGCGGCATCGAAAAGCCTTCGCACCGGGCCAGCTTGGAATCCTGAATTTCAGGTGGGGCCGGTGGTGGATGACTCGTCCTTTCGAAGAATTCGTCGCTGCATTCAAGATGCCAGCAGTCGCTTAGAGGTCCTCTATATTGGAGAGACCGATCAAGATCAGGGATATTTCATTCCTCCCGCGATTTTCGAAGTGCCAGATCGCTCTGACACGCTCTTTCAGAACGAAGTTTTTGGGCCGGTGGTGGCGGTTCATCGGGTGAAGTCCTTGGACGAAGCTTTTGAGGCCGTGAACTCGGTTCGCTTCGCGTTGACTGGGGGAATCTATTCTCGAAGTCCTTCTCATATCTCTCGGGCGCGCAAAGAAATGGAAGTTGGGAATCTGTATATCAATCGATCCATCACCGGAGCGATTGTTGGCCGCCAAGCCTTTGGGGGATTTAAGTTTTCAGGAGTCGGCAGTAAGGCCGGCGGGCCAGACTATCTTCTTCAGTTTTTGGAGCCTCGATTGCATACGGAGAACACGGTTCGTCGGGGCTTTGCCGCTGAAGAGGCCTGAGAGAGCAACACGGCAACAAGACCGACACTGCAAGGCGGGAAAGAACGAAGCAGCCATCCTCGTATATGGTCGACCGAAGGGGCAGATGGGTCTTTAGAGCCGGCCTTCTAAAGTGTTTTCCAGATTTGTAACAGCCCCACTCCAAGAAGGGTGATTGAAAACAGCTTTCGGAGAAATTCACTGGAGATTTTGCTTCTCATGGCGAAGCCTGCCCCTGTGAGGGAGCCAATCACCAGGGCCGCCAAGAGTAGAGGCGGAATGAGTTCCAGCTCTTCTCGTCTCGCTCGCACAAGAACAGCCAAAGCCACACTCGACGAAACAAAGATAAAGAAAAAACTGATGCGAGCGCTTTCTTGAAGAGGATATCCAATCAGTCGATTGAGCGCTGGGACGGTTAGGATTCCGCCTCCAATTCCAAAAAGTCCTGAAAGAAATCCGGCCACAACCTGAACAAAGTTCGCGAGGAGCAGGGGCTTCTCTTTCGGAGAGATTTTTGGCTCCGGCTTCGAGAGCAGATAGACCGCGACCAAGACCAGCAACAGACCAAAGCTGAGTTCTAAAACTTGAGTCTTCAAAAAAACCTGAGAGTAAGCTCCGCCCAAAGAGCCGAGCACCGCAAAAATTGCCATTGGAATCAAGAGTTGTCGATTAGATCGAATGAGAGATCGATTTCGAGTGTTGTGAATGAGGCTGATGCAAAGAATGCTCACGAGAGAAAAGAAAATTGCATCTCTCATGGAGAGCCCAATAAGGAGATGAAGAGCGGGAACAAGAATAAAACCGCCGCCTAGGCCCAGCAAGCTGCCAAAATAACTCGCAAGAAACCCGAGCGCAAAAATGGGAATCAATTCCACAACCAAACGATAAGCAGTCGGAAGTGAAAAATCGATTCATTAAACTGAGTTTTCAATACTTTCTGAGATGGTGGCCAAACTCCTGATCGGGGATCGTCCCTCAGACGGAGCTTTTCGGTTTGAAGTTCTCAAACACTTTTAGGCAGACTTCGAGTTGGAGCCCCCTCGAGGCCTTAAAGAGAAAGCTTTGATTCTTTGTGATCGACTGGCGAAGGCTGTTTGTCAAAGTTTCAATATCATCAAAGACTTTAATTCTGGAGTCTTTCGGAAGTCCTGAACGAGCCTTTGTCATCTCTGGACCAATGAGAAAGATCTTATGTAGATCGCCGACACTCAGACGGTTGATCAGCGCTCGGTGAGCCTCCTGACTTCTGTCCCCAAGCTCTCTCATATCTCCCAAAACAGCGATCTTCTCGTATCCTTCAGAGACTTCAGAAAAACTCTCAAGGGCTGCTGCCATCGAGGCGGGGTTAGCATTGTAAGAATCGTCAAACACCAAAAGATTCGGCTCAAATCGAAGAAGCCTTGATCGATGAGCTTCTCCGGAAAAGGAGGTGAGAGATTTTACCAGGCCCTTCAGTTCGCTCTTTTGTAGATCGGGCCGAAGCAGACGCAATAAACAAAGGGAGGCAAGCAGATTGAGAGCATTGTGAGCGCCTGGCAGGGGATTGAGCCATTCCATTCCAAAGGCCGAAAGACGATTCGGTGGCAGATACTTCCCTTCGATTTCTGCTTTGGCTTTCAGAGAATAGCCCAAGTGCTGAACGCGGACGACTTGTTTCGAGACCCACGAACAATCCCTATTGCAAGCAAAGCCCCGACCCCTTTGCTCGATATACTGGAGAAGCTTTAGCTCCTCCTGAGCGACTCGCTCAATATTGTTAAGCTTCTCGAGGTGTTCCTCTGAGATCGAGGTGATGATTCCGTAGTCGGGTTGTATCAAGTCAAGATGCCGATCCATCCAGCCAGGCTCGTCTATTCCAATTTCAATAACTGCGACTCTTTCTGACTTAATTCGAAGAAGGCTGAGCGCGACGCCCAAAATCGAATTCTCTGACTTGGCAGTCTTGAAGACGGACTCATTTCCTAGAAGCTGACTTAAAAGAAAGGCGCAGAGTTCTTTTGTCGTCGTCTTTCCGTTGCTTCCCCCAACTCCGATGATCTCAATCTCGAGAGTGTTTCGATAGGCTCGAGCGAGTTCTCTGAGAGAGTCGATGGGCTCGTTCACTGTCAGACAATGCTTCGGATCGGCCTTCCTCTGCTTGGCTTTTGAGCTGACACAAAAGGCGGCTCCTCGATCGATCGCTTGTTGAATAAAATCATGACCGTCAAATCGATCTCCAGAGATGGCGAAAAAGATTTCTCCCGGTTGCAAGCTTCTTGAGTCGGTCGAAACCCCTTGAATCGGCGTCGAGACAGAGGGGGGCAGCTGCGGAAAGACTTGTTTGACGAGTTCCAGACTAAGTTTGCTCATTCGGTGACATCCCCAGACTGAAGCTCGACGATCAGAAAGTTCTTTGGCTCTGAAGATTGAATTCGAAATCTCTCAACCGCAGAGAAAGAGAGAGTGGCCGTCTGAAGGGCCTCCCCCCGATAGATACTCAAACGAGAGAGCAGACTGTGGTTCAGATCTTCTGGAGAAGCCTTTTCTTGAATGAGTTCCTTCCAAACCTCACTCAAAAAGTTCTGATCGATCACGAGATGACGAGCCCCTTTCTCATTCATCCAGCTCTCAAATTCTCTCTCTTCTCGCAATAAGAAAACATCTGGGTTTTGAAAGATTGGCCCCCTGTAGAAGTGGGCGAAATAGGGGAGCGCATTTCCGAAGAGAACAATCCCTTCTGGTTCGAAGGGCTGCAGTTGCTTAAGAACGCTCACCCATTCCGGTTTGAATTCTCTCTTTTCCGCATGTGCAAAAAAGTGGAAGCACACAATAGAAAGGGAGAGGCTTAGCGCTAGAAGTTTTATCGATACAAAACTTGTGAGCGAGAGCTTCGCCCAGGGCAGACTCAAGCGCAGAATTTCAAGGACCCAGTAAGCGCATACAAGAAAGCCTAAAATCTCGAGGTAGGGAGAGATCAGAGGGCCCAGTCCTAGTGTGGCCAAACGAAGACTGCGCTGAGTTTCCCAAGGAGACTTCCAGCTATAAACTCCCGCAAGAGCCAGGTTGAGATAAGCGATCCACCAAAACGAGGCCGGTCCAAAGCCCTGCTTCGGCCAGGAGCCCATTCCGAAAAGGCCCAAACCTAGTAAGGCCAGAAAGAAACAAGCAAGCGCGAACAATAGACTAGAGCTTCGGTTAAGCCGATCTCGATAGGGAATATGAGCTCGGTCTGCCAAGAGAAAGGCGACAGCCGCACTCAGGCCAAACGAAAACAGGCCCCAAAAGGCATTGAACCAAAAGAAGGGGTGGCTCAACGCAAGCCAAAGAATCAACACGCCCAGGCCAGCAAAGGCCAGAGCCGGCGGACGGGACTTGCTGGCCAGGTAAAGAAGACTCAACGCACTAAGCCAATAGAGCAAATGGACGGGAGATTGCCCCGGGGCAAACTGAGGGTAGAGGGACGCAATCAGAATGAGGGCCATGAAGAAAGAGAGGTCCTTAGGCCAGGCAAGAGTTTTATGAACGAGGCTTAATGTCAGAGCCCCCAGAATAGGGCCTGCTAGGCAGAGAAAGAGAAAGATCGGGTGTTGAGCCCAAGACGGAAACACCATTCGCTGATTGTGACCCGCCTCAAACAGCCAAGAGAAAAACTCCAGATTGAGGGGCAAGATGAAGCTCCCGTGCTGGAAGGTCCAGATGTGAAGGTTCATCAGAAAGAGCGGGAAAATGATGAGCCCGGCAAAGATCCCTAGGCTGGAGTGGATCCAGGCCTCCGCCCGATCGACAAAGTCGAGCTTGCCTGAGGGCTTCGACTTTAAACTTTCTGCGCTCACCTCTTCAGCTTAAGGCTCTTGTTAGTTGAAAGCTAGTGATGCTTTCTTTAGGCTAAAGGAGTGAAGGTTTTAGAAGTTCAGGCTCTTTCGAAAATTTATCGACAGCACTTTTGGACAAAGGCGCGAAAAGTTCTGGATGCGGTGAGCTTCTCTGTTCACCAGGGAGAAATTTTTGGTTTCTTGGGTCCAAACGGGGCAGGAAAAAGTACGACAATTAAAATTTTACTCGAGATCATCTTTCCGAGTTCTGGGGAGGCTCGGCTTTTCGGTCAACCGATTCATGCCGCAGAAACGAAACAGCGAATCGGATTTCTTGCCGAGAACCCCTACTTTTACGATTTTCTGACGGCACAAGGTTTTTTGGAGTTTCATGGGGGCCTGTATGGCTTGAGTCAGAGCTTTCTTCGAAGCAGAATTCCAGAAGTTCTGGAGCTGGTTGGGATGAAAGGAACGGAGAATATTAGACTGCGATTCTTTTCTAAAGGAATGCTTCAAAGAATCGGGCTCGCTCAAGCCATTATTCATGATCCAGATTTGGTCATTCTGGATGAGCCGATGACCGGTTTGGATCCGGTGGGTCGAAAAGAGGTCCGAGACTTAATGATTGAGTTGAAGTCTCGTGGAAAGACCGTCTTCTTTTCGACGCATATTTTGAGTGATGTCGAGAGCATTTGTGATCGTGTGGCGATCCTTAATCTTGGGAAGCTTTTGAGTTGTGGCAATCTCAATGAACTAGTCTCAGTGGACTCAAAGTATGTTGATTTGGTTCTGGCCGGAACCGAAGGGGATTTGACAAAGTGGGCAGAGTCGCATCAAGCAGAACTGATCCATAAAGATGAGTATTGCTGCTATAGACTCTGGAATCGACAGGAGAACTCTGGTCAGTTTGAGGCTCGAATCAATTCCGCCTTAAGGGCCGCACTGAGTGCGGGGGCCAGAGTTCATTCGCTAAATCACAAGAAAGACAACTTAGAGGATGTCTTCATGAAACAAGTGGGTCAGTTGGAGTCAAGAGTATGAAGAGCTTGTTTCGAATTTGGATGATAGCAAAGAACAGCTTTCTAGAGGCTCGTCACAATAAAGTTCTTCATATTGCGGGGGGGTTCGCAGCCATTCTGATCATCTTCAGTCTTTTTTTGGGACAGGTCAGTCTTCATCAAAATGTAAAGGTGGTGAAGGATATTGGCATGGCCACGATCTCTCTGTTCGGGGTATTTGTCGCGATCTTTCTTGGAGTGAATTCCCTGTATCGAGAGCTTCAGTATCGAACCATCTACTCCATTGTTTCAAAGCCGATCAGTCGATCAGAGATCCTGATGGGAAAATTTGCTGGAATGCTGATGATCTTGTCCGTCGTGGTGTTCTTGATGACTTGCTACCTTTACTTGGTGACCTTTTTCATCGAACACCGAGTGGATTGGGCGCTCCTTCCTGCGATTGGACTCATTCTTGTAGAGCTGTGGATTGTGGCCTCCATCGGCATTTTTTTCTCGAGCTTTTCAACCCCCTTTCTGAGCGGCTTCTTTACAGCAGGATTGTTTCTAGTCGGAAGAGTTTCCTCTGAGCTTGGGGCTTTTGGAGAGAGAAGCGATGACTTCTTTTTTCGACTTTTGGCCACAGGGGTTCAGAAGGTCTTTGATTTGCAGGCTTTCAATTTGAGATCAGAGGTGGTTCACGACATTCCTGTTTACACCCAAGACTTTTGGCTTCCTGTTGCTTATGCGGCTTTTCTGATTCTCATCGTCTTATTCTCTTCTTTTCAGCTCTTTAAAAAGAGAGACTTCAAGTAATGGATGTTTTTTCGGCGGGAGCCGTTTTTGTGTTTGGGGCGGTGATTGGGAGCTTTCTCAATGTCGTCATCTATCGATTGCCGAGGGGAAAATCGATCGTGCGGCCAAGCTCTCGCTGCTCGTTTTGTCGGTCTCCGATTCCGGCTTTTTTGAACTTGCCCATCTTTGGCTACTTCTTGGCGAGGGGTCGGTGCTTAAAGTGCGGTCATTCTTTTAGTATGCGCTATGCTGCGATTGAGCTTCTCACGGCCACAATCTTTCTCGCCGTGTGGATCAATTACGGATGGTCCCAGGTCTTTGTGGTGTTCAGCATTTTGTCTTGTCTGTTAATTTGTGCCTCATTCATCGACTTAGATCTGAAGATGATTCCCGACGAGATCAACTTGGGCGGAAGCTTTCTCTTTGTTTTTTTGGCGCTTTTTGTGTCGGAGGGTTTCGGGCTGCAGGCGGGGGGAAGTTGGATTGATTCCCCTTGGTTGGGCGTGGCCGTCGCAAACCCCTTTTGGGTGAGTCTGTTTGGAGCGGTGTTTGGATATTCTTTTTTGTGGGTTGTAAGCCGTTCGTTTTATTGGATTACCGGAGATGAAGGATTGGGCCTTGGGGATGCGAAGCTCATGGCTTTGGTGGGCTCGGTTTTGGGAGTGCAAGGAGTGGTATTGAGCGTGGTCATTGGTGCCGCCAGTGGAGCCCTGATTGGTCTTGGCATTTTGGCTTCTTTGCCGAAGGGAAAGCGGCGAAGGTTTCCAATTCCCTTCGGTCCCTTTCTTTGTTTCGGGGCTTTTGTTGGAATCTTTCAACTGGATTATCTTCTTTGGAATCTGCTTGATCTTGTGAGGCCCTGGCAGTGAGCCGAGACCTGAGATCGTCATTGAAGTGGAAGCTTTTGTTGGACTTGAGCGTTTTGACGGTCTGTGCCCTTCTGTTTGGAGCCAGTATCTTTGTGGTTCTGGGTCGACTGCAATTGACAGATTCTCTTGGAAAGCAGGCACCAGTTGTTCTGCAGTCTGTTCATCAAGAGCTTTGGGCGTCAGGCCTACTTTCTTCAGAGACACTAGAAGAGATCAATCTTCGTTTAGAAGACAGAGAGATTCAGCTTTCAAGTCTCTATACGCAGTTGGAGAGCCCCGAGTTTCAGGTCCTATACGAGCCCTATCTACTGTTTTTAAGTCGACCAAGGGCCTTTCAGTGGAGCACCCCCGTTGAGGCTTCGAGAGTGCTGGTTTATGAGTGGCGACCCGCCGACTTTGATCGAGCCTTCGGAAGATTGAAGTGGGGCTTGTTTCTGTCGAGCGTGTTGGTTGCCTTGATTCTGGTTGTTTTGAGTTATCACTTTTTGTTTAAGAGAAACTTCTTTAACCCGATTCGAAACATCTGGATGACTACAAACGCTTTCATCGCTGAGAATTGGGGCGCTCGATGCTTCGTGGAGCGAAAAGACGAGCTTGGCCAGATCTCTGAGACATTGAATGAGATGGCAAAGAAGATTCAAGAGAAAGAAAAGAAGTTGGTGTTGACGATTCAGTCCTTACAGCAGGCAAGTGAAGAAATCGAAGCCACAAAGAATGAACAGTTGCAGGTCGAGAAGCTGGCTTCGGTAGGCCGACTGGCAGCGGGGGTCGCTCACGAAGTGGGCAATCCTTTAGGGGCCATTTCTGGCTATGTTGACATTTTGAAGCGGGCCCTTCGTTCTTTGCCGGATGCATCGGCAGAAGACATCGAGCTCTGCGACCGAATTGAGGCCGAGACCGCTCGCATTAGTCGAATCATTCGAGCCCTTTTGGAG
Source organism: Bradymonadales bacterium (assembly GCA_007693605.1). Classification (GTDB taxonomy): domain Bacteria; phylum Bdellovibrionota; class UBA2394; order UBA2394; family UBA2394; genus REDG01. The sequence goes on along the minus strand of REDG01000046.1, from coordinate 31,708 downwards.
CAGGCCAAGCCTCCACAAGATCGAATACGGCCCGTGCATTTGAGGACTGTGATTGAGCGAAGTTTGGACTTGGCTCAAGTTCCAGATTCGATTGGTGTGAAGCTCGATTTTGAAGAGGACTCTGCAGAAGCCTTATGTGAACAAGATCAGCTGATTCAGGTTTTACTGAATTTGATCATCAACGCAAAACATGCGATTGAAGAAAAGTTTGGCTCTAAAACTGGGGGGAAGATTGAGATTCGATGCCGCCTGCGAAGGTTGACCGATCAGACTCATCAGCAGTTAACTTCCTCTCCTGAGCCCGAGGACTTCAACACTTCTCTGATTCGAATTCTGAAGCCTCAGCGATACTGGGTGATTAGTGTCATTGATAACGGAAGCGGAATAAACGACGAAGACCGCAAAAAGCTGTTTGAGCCTTTCTTTTCGACCAAGCAGACAGGACAAGGGACGGGTTTGGGTCTCTATGTTGCAAAAAGTATTATCGAGAGTTTTAGAGGAACGATTTCTGTGCAGAGCGCAAAGGGGAGTGGCTCTGCATTTTCTGTTTTTCTGCCTAAGGGTCTGACTTAAATTCAGGGCTCTTTGTTGGGCTTTGCCGGGCCATTGCTGCAGGGCAGTCCTTCTAAGCTTCTAATTCTCTTGGCATTTTGACCGTATTGTCTTGCGCAAAGCGTTAATATAAAATTAATACAGGGGAATTTTTTCCTATAGAAAAAATGCAGGTTCATTTCTGCATAGTGGGGGAGGAAGAATGTCTTTAGTTACAAGCACCGGGCCGAGCAAACGGAGAGTTTTGATTGTCGATGACGAAGGCGGAATGCGACATATGCTACAGGTCCTTCTAGAGAGGGAGGGCTATGAAATTGACTCGGCAGAGGACGGAAAACAGGGCTTAGAAAAGATTCAAGGCAACGAATACGACCTTGTCTTGTGTGATATCCGAATGCCCCAGATGGACGGCCTAGCCTTTTTAGAGAAGGCAAAGTCTGTTCGCTCCAATCTGCCGGTCATTATGATGTCTGCCTTTGGAAATGTGGATACGGCCATCGAAGCGATGAAGATGGGGGCGTACGACTATGTGAGCAAACCCTTCAAGGCCGACGAGATTCTACTTCGGCTCCAAAGATTGACGGCTCAAGAGAGCTTGATGCATGAAAACCAGAGCCTCAAAAAGGTTTTGAGTCGAGAAACCTCCTTCAATAACATCATTGCGCGCTCTCCTCGAATGATTGAGATATTCGATACGATTCGAAAAATCGCCGACTACAAGACCACCGTCTTAGTTACAGGGGAAAGTGGTTCGGGTAAGGAGTTGATCGCCCGTGCGATTCACTTTAATTCTCCGAGAGCGAATAAGCCCTTTGTTGCTATCAACTGCAGCGCCATTCCGGAAACTCTTCTTGAAAGTGAGCTCTTCGGTTATGTGAAGGGTTCCTTCACTGGGGCCAACAAAGATAAAAAGGGTCTCTTTGAAGAAGCTCATGGCGGGACTTTGTTTCTGGATGAGGTGGGAGATTTGCCCGTCCCACTACAAGTGAAGCTCTTGCGGGCCATTCAAGAAGAAGAAGTTCGACGAGTGGGTGCCAGTCAGAATATCAAAATCGATGTTCGCTTGATTACAGCGACCTTAAAGGATTTGTCTGAAGAGATTAAGAAGGGAACTTTTCGAGAGGATCTTTACTATCGCTTGAATGTTCTTCCGATTCATATTCCGCCTCTAAGAGAGCGCAAAGAAGATATTCCCCTCTTGGTGGAGCACTTTTTGGACAAGTTTCGAAAAGAGATGGACAAAGAGATCGAGGGCATTGACCCCAACTGCTTGGAGGCTTTGACAGACTACTCTTGGCCGGGAAATGTGCGGGAGTTAGAGAATACCATTGAACGCGCCATGGTCATGGAGGTGGGGCATCGCTTAAGTCTCGAACACTTGCCCGATGTCGTTCGTAATCAAGAAATCAACCCAGCCATCAAAGCTGCGGCCAGTGAACTTTCCATCAAAAAAATGATGTCGATCATGGAGCAAGAGTTGATCAAAAAGGCTCTTGAAAAAACCAACGGCAATCGAACCTGGGCCGCCAAGCTTCTGGAGATTTCACATCGAGCCCTTCTTTACAAGATCAAACGATACGGCTTAGAGCGGTATATGTTGGATAAGGATGTCGGCATCACCTACAAGTAGGGGGACTGGCGCTAAGGGCCCATCTGCTTCGGCTTTCGTTTCATCTGGGCCACCTGATCGGAGTATTGAGGGCTGAAGCCGGGAAATGGGCCTTCAGGGCCTGCGTAGTCTGTAACTTATGCGGGGCTAGTTCGCCCTAGGCCAAAGAGGCGAGAGTCTCGGTGGCTTCTTTGGGCTAATCTGGAGATAATGAAAGCAGGTGAAAGTTCGGGCCTTTACCATCATTGAGCTCCTGATTGTGGTCGTGATCATTGGGGTGATTAGTGCCGTGAGCTATATGGGAATCAGCTCTCGCTCGGCCCTCTCTCGTCTGGAGAGTGCGGCTCAAGTGCTAGCGGCTGATGTCGCCTACGCCAGAACCACCGCCGGTCTAAAGCAATGCCAAACTCGATTCGTTCTGTGTGTAGGACGGGACAACTGTGCCCCGAATGTGGCCCCAAATGTGACGGCTAGTTCAGGCCAGTTAAATGCCCGGTTCTATGCGCTCTTAAGGCGTTCTCACGGTGCAGTGGGCTCCACGGAGAGTTGCTTTAACCCTCAAGCCATTCCGGCTGCTGACGACGGCTTTGCCTCTTGGGATTTCGAGATCACCCCAAAGCCCCTGCCGCGAGGGGTTAGCTTTGATGCGATTTATACGGCCGTACCCTCCCAAGCAGACTGGCTTCCTGTGACCGCCGCCGCCGCTGCTCAGTCGATTTGGTTTCCGACTTCGCCTTCTTCGAATCTGCCGGGGGGGGAGGGAAGCAATCGAAGTCGCTTGGTGGCCGTTCCCATTGCTAACCCCTTGGTTGACGGAGATAATGGGTCCGTTATTTTTCAGCTGTCATTGACGGACTGTACGGGCAACGACTGTCCGGGCTATTTTGTTGTTCTGATGAATACGGGCGAAACCCTGGTTCGGCGTTGTGTCAGGTCTGGCACTCGCCCAGGCGGTGGATCAGATATTTGTTTTTAGAATTGGCCTAGGAGAAAAAGCAGAGTGATGATGAAAAACTTTAAATTTCGAGCCTTCACCTTGATTGAAGTCTTGGTGGCGATGTTGATTCTGGCCATTGGGCTTTTGGGTTTGGCGGGCATGACCGTGGTGGTGCTTCGAAGCAATGTGCTTTCGCAACAAACCACTGACGCCACCAGCATCGCCAATGACTTGATGCAGCGACTGAGACGGGTCGATTTTTCGAATTTGAACTCCGGAGGCACTTGTGATGCGGTAATTGCAGATTCAGCTACAGGTCCATGTGCCGACGCCTTTCGGCAGTCGGGCCTGTTTGATTTGAATGCCGGCTGGCCTACAAATGACGGAGGCTGCGTGACAAATGGAATTCTCTCGCAGAACGACCGAAGTTTTGATGTCGTACGGGCCGACCTGAGCCCGGGAGCGGCCGACGGCGGAGATTTCTGTGGCATCATTCAAAATGCCGCCTTCGACTCCGAGCAATACCTCCGTTTCTATCGAGTCATCGAGGTAACGGCCACCAGCAGTCGTGTTGTGGTCGGGGTGCTCTTTCGAGATCGCTTTCAGCGCTGGCGAGTGCAGACGCTTGACACTTTGCGCTTTGATCGCTGACGCAGCAAGCCCGCACTTTGCGCTTGATGCGATGCCCCTAAGTAATTGAAATCATTTAGAAAACTTGACCGACTTCTGTTCTGCTCGATAAGATAAAGGAGCGCGCAGTCTAAATTTGGCGCTTTAAAGTGAGACGGAGACTATGGGTCGAGGGGTTTTAGGATTAGATATAGGAAGTCACTCCATCAAGGTGATGGAGCTGAAAGAGGCCCGTGGTGGGGCCTGGAAGCTTCTGAAGTTTGGGCTTCACAAGCTGCCGGCAGAAGCCATTGTCGACGGCGCCATCATGAACAGCGCGGCGATTGTTGAGGGAATCCGAGATCTGGTTGCACGACACAAGATCAAGACCAGAGATGTGTCGACCAGCGTATCCGGCCACTCCGTCATTATCAAAAAAATCAGTCTGCCGGTGATGAGCGAAGAAGAACTCGAAGAAAGTATACAGTGGGAGGCCGAGCAGTACATTCCTTTCTCCATTAACGATGTTAATCTCGACACCCAGATTCTTAATATCAATGAAGAAACAGGGCAGATGGAAGTTCTGCTGGTGGCCGCCAAGAGAGATATGATTCAAGAGTACACGGCCGTAGTCTCTGAGGCGGGTCTCAAGCCTTTGATTCTAGATGTAGATTCCTTCGCCATTGAGAATGCCTATGACCTCTCGCAAGATTTAGAGGCCGGAGAAATCGTCGCCCTGGTTAATATCGGAGCTGGCCTGATCAATATCAATATTCTGACCAACGGGATCACCGCCTTCACCCGCGACATAAATATGGGTGGAAATCAGTTCACCGAAGAGATTCAGAAGCAATTGAATGTGAACTACGAAGAGGCCGAAGCCCTGAAGCTGGGCGGCAATATCAGCAGTGCTCAGAGCACCACCGAGGCCATTGTCCCGCAAGAAGTGGGAGCCATTCTTCGAAGCACTTCTGAGGCCATGGCCGTAGAGATTCAGCGAAGTATTGATTTCTTCTTGGCCACCGCTTCGGGAGCTAGCCTGTCGCGCGTTGTCTTGAGCGGCGGAACGGCCAAAGTGGCGGGTCTGAAAGAAGCGCTCGAGAGCACCTTGAATTGCCCGATACAGATTTCAGATCCCTTCCGAAGCATTTCCTTCAACCCGAAAGAGTTTGATCCGGATTATCTCTCAGAGATCGGCCCGATGAGCTGTGTGGTTGCCGGGCTAGCGACTCGACGACTAGGAGATAAGCCGCAATGATTCGCATCAACCTGATTCCTGTTCCGAAGGTAAGAAAGCAAGAGCGGCTGATCATTGAGGCGATCGTGGGAGTGGTGGCGATTGTGGTGGTCTTTGGAATTTGTCATCTTCTGACGGGCGAAAGAGAAAAAGCGATTGGGGCCATCGAGCGACAAAACAGCAGCATACGACAGCAAATTCAGCAGCTAGAGGCTCGGGTCGGTCAAGTCGAGAGATTTCGACAGCAGCAACAGACTTTGCAGTCTCAACTGAATGTGATTCGCAGCCTCGAAGCGGGTCGAACAGGTCCTGTTCGAGTCATGGACGAGCTCACAGAGATTATCCCCCGACAGCTTTGGATCAACAGTTTTCGGGAACAGAATCAATCGGTCACTTTGCAGGGCTTTGCTTCAGACGGCCCCGTGATTGCAGACTTCTTGGATGCCATGAAGCAATCGAAGTACTTTATCAATCCTGAGCTTCAAACGGTGCAGTCGGCAGATCAAGGCGGGGTAACGGTTCAACGATTTACAATCAATGTGAGGGTAAACTACGGCGGGTAATATGCAGAAGATTCTCGACAAGCTTAATAAAGTACCAGTTCTGTTTAAGGTGATCGGCCTGGTTGTCGTGATCTTAGGTATTCTTGCCTACTACCAGTTTGGCAAATGGAGTGAGATTTCAGCAAAGGTCGCTTCTCTCCAAGAGGAGCGGTCTCGACTTGAAAGGCAGTTTGAAGATCGGCAACGGGTGGCTGACGACCTTTCGACCTTTCAAGAAAATACAAGACGACTCGAAGAGGACTTAAGAGTCGCTCTTCGGCAGCTTCCTAGAGAAAGGGAAATCCCACAACTTTTGAGAGATATCTACACATTGGGAAATCAATCTGGAATTACATTTCGATCCTTTGAACCGGGAAATCCCCAGACCAGAAACCTCTATTCAGAGCTTCCGTTGCGACTTCAGATTACCGGTGGGTATCACGAAGTGGCCGTATTTTTTGATCGGGTGGGCAAGATGAATCGAATTGTAAACATTTCGAATATTGAGTTGGGAGGGGCGAGCACTCCTGCGGCTCGTGGAGATCGAGAAGTCTTAAATGTGAACGCAACGGCCACGACCTTTATGTTCACGGGAGGTCAGTAATGATATCGGTTCTTTCGATCGGTCTAAGCGCCTTGCTTTTGGTCCAAAATGTTGGTGGCGAAGCAGGCGAAGAGGCGGTGCGACCCGCCTTTGATCCGATGTCTTATACATATAATCCTTTCGGAAAGAGAGATCCCTTTGAAAGCTTCATTCGCCGGGGAGATGCAGAGAGGCCTTCGTCTGACAATCCCCTCTTAAACTATGACCTCAATAAGTTTCGGCTGACCGGAGTGGTTTGGGGGATGGCGAATCCGAGAGCTATCGTTCGAGACGGTTCGAATCGAGGGCATATCATCGGAAGAGGAACGAGAATTGGACGCAATCGAGGTCGCGTTGTGAGAATTTTGAGAGACCGAGTCGTGGTAGCCGAAGAGTTTCGGGATCCACTGGGTAAGTTGGTCGTGAGTGAACATTCGATGCTTTTAGAGTCAGATCGCAAGTAACGGAAAGTAGGGGAGAACTATGTTGGGCCAGTCAATCAGTAAATATATCGTTGGATTCCTCTTTTTAGCAGGTTGTGCGGCGCAAACGGCGCAGGTTCAAGAAACCGCCTTTCAAGAGGGAACTTACCGGGTACAAAAGATCGAGTTGGTCGAAGACAACGGACAGGTGCAAATGCTGATTCATGCCGATCCCGATCTTCGTTACAATGTTTTCAAATTGACAGACCCCCATCGAATTATGGTGGATCTGATTGACGCTCGACCCAGCGCCAATCTCTCAACAGAGATTGAGGGCAAAGGCATTATTCAGAGAGTACAGGTTCAGGCCATTGAAGACGCTCTGTCGAGTTTGGTCAGATTAGAAGTGCGACTGGCGGCTGACGCCAACTATTTGGTGGGCGCTGAAGCCGACGGGCTCGCCGTTCGGGTCTTTCCGATCGGGGGAGACTGGCAACTCAGAGCCGAAGAGGATTCGATTGATGACTTTTTTGAAGATGATTGGGGCGCCTTCGGGGACATCGACCTACCTGCCTTTGATGATCTAGAAGAGATTCCTACTCCTTCCGAAATGGCGCAAGAAGCTCCCGTCGAGAGCCCGTCATTCGAAGATGAGAGCTTTGATTTTTTTGCCGAAGAGGAGGCTTTTGACTTTCCGAGTTTCGAAATGGCTGAGGAGCCAGCGGTTGAGGCGCCAAAAATGGCCGAGTCTGTACCGGCTCCAGAGCTTCCGAAACCCGCGCCCGTAGTGCAAATGCCGGAGCAGCCTCAAGTCGCTCAAACCCCAGCACCAGCGATTGATCCCATGCCGCTTCCAAGCTTTGAGGACTTAGAGCCTGTAAGCCCTCCGGCAAAGGCTCGGGTGATTGTCGAGCCTGAAGAGGAAGAGATTCTCCCGGCTCCAATTCAGACCCAAGATATTTCGGCCTCGGTCTTTACAGAAGGTACTTCACTTCTCAGTGGTATGGGAGATCGAGTTTATACTGGAACTCGCGTTTCTCTGGAGTTCCAAGATGCCGAGATTCAAGATGTTATTCGATTGATTGCCGAGGTTTCAAAACTGAATGTGATCATTGGAGATAATGTCACAGGCAGAATCACCTTGAAGCTGGTGGATGTTCCCTGGGATCAAGCTTTGGATATCATTCTCACTTCGAGAGGGCTCGACAAGGTACAACACGGAAACATTTTGAGGGTCGCTCCGGTCGAGGCTTTAAAGCGCGAAAGAGAAGTGGCCTTGGCAAATGATCAAGCGGCGAAGCAGCTGGAGCCCCTTCGCCTGAAGCTCTTTAATGTCAACTATGCCCAAGCTGGCGAAATGGCCGGTCGAATTCAAAACCTTCTTTCAGAGAGAGGAAAAGTGGATGTCGATCAGCGAACCAATACACTGATTGTGGAAGACATCGGAGAGAATCTCTCAAGAGTGGAGAATCTCATTCGGGTTCTTGACACTCAAACTCCGCAAGTTCGAATTGAAAGTCGAATTGTTCAAGCTTCTGATACCTTTGGTCGATCGATTGGTATTCAGTGGGGCCCGACCCTTCGCTTGGATGAGTCGAACAACAATCAAACCAGTTGGCAGTTTCCAAGGCGAATTGGCGTGGGGGCTCCGATTGGAGATCCTGCTGCCGGATTTAGAGCGCCTTCCCCGGGAGATTTGGGAACATTCGCTGTAGACGCCTTGCCCGGAGCGGAAGAGTCTGGCGGGGCTCTCGGTTTTCGATTGGGTTCGGTTTCTGAGGTCTTCAATCTTGACCTGCAGCTTCGCTATGCGGAAACGGAGCAGATTGCGAGAGTAGTCTCTCGACCCAGCATCACCGTTCTAGACAACCGGACCGCCCGAATCATTCAAGGCTCGAGAATTCCTTTTCTTTCAACGGGTTCTGAAGGCTCGAATGTTTCCTTTCAGGATGCGGGAATCGAAGTCTCGGTGACTCCGCAGATCACCAATGATGGGGCCATCATTTTACAAGTCTCTACCCGAAGCAACGAGCCCGGTGGGGCCGGCGTGGGCGGCAACCAAATCATCAATATTCGTGAGGCTGAGACCCAGCTTCTTGTGAAAAGTGGAAGAACCGCCGTTTTGGGAGGGGTCTTTAAGACGACAGACAACTTCGGACGCGGAGGGGTGCCGGGCCTAATGAGATTGCCGATTCTGGGTTGGCTTTTCAAGGGAGAGTCTAAGACGGTTCAGCGCGAGGAGACCCTGATTTTCATCACGCCGACCATTTTGAGTGATGGCCGTGAAGCGGTCATGGGTCCGGCAGAGAACTCGGAGCGAAGCTCGAATTAAAAAAAATCCGTCGACTTTTGGAAGGAAGCGCGTTTTGTTTGGGGGATGGCAAAAAACAGCCCCCCCAATCCCTTAGACGGCATCGAACTTCCTGAGAAACTGATTCGCAAGCTTTCTGAGCTTCTGAAGGCCACCGAGCTTTCTGAGATTGAGATTTCTCAGGCTGACTTCAAGATCAGAGTGAGAGGCAAAGTCGAGTCGACAGAGTCCATTGTTCTGCCCTCTCGACCAAGCCCGGTCTTGGGAAGCGCTGCCCCAAGTTCTGCCTCTAAGCCGGAAGCCACTGACGGAGATCTTCAGCTGGTACGATCCCCTTTTGTCGGGACTTTCTACAAAGCCTCTTCACCCGATGCAGAGGCTTTTGTTCAAGTGGGCCAAAGCGTCTCAAAGGGTCAGACTCTTTGTATTGTGGAGGCCATGAAAGTCATGAACGAAATTGAAAGTGATGTGAGTGGAATTGTAGAGAAGGTTTTTGCCGACAACGGGATGCCTGTTGACTTTAACGCCCCACTTTTTGGAATTCGTAGTAGCTCTGGGTGATGAAAAAAGTACTCATTGCCAATCGAGGGGAGATCGCTCTTCGTATCAATCGGGCTTGTCATGAGTTGGGCTTGTCGACGGTGGCGGTCTATTCGACCGCAGATGCGGATGCGCTTCATGTGAAGTTTGCGGATGAGTCTGTTTGCATTGGGCCCCCACAGGCATCAGAGAGTTATTTGAATATGTCCAGTTTGCTCGCGGCTGCAGAGGTTACGGGTGCAGACGCGGTTCATCCGGGCTATGGCTTTCTCGCGGAGAACGCGACCTTTGCGCGGGCCTGTCAGGCAGAGAATTTGTGTTTTATTGGGCCGAGTCCCGATGTGATCGATCAGATGGGTCATAAGATTCGAGCGAAAGAGTTGGCACACAAAGCGGGGGTACCCACCCTACCGTCATTGGTGGTGAAGCCTGAGATGTCGACCCCTGAAGTGATGCATGCTCTCAAGGAGATTGGCTATCCGGTTCTGATCAAAGCCGCCATGGGGGGTGGGGGCCGAGGGATGAAGCTCGTAAAGTCGCCCGAGGAGTGGACTTCCCTGTATTCTTTGGCTCGCTCAGAAAGTCTGAAGGCCTTTGGAAGTGATGAAGTCTATGTCGAGAAGTATTGCGTCTCGCCCAAACATGTTGAGGTTCAAGTTCTAGGCGATCAGAGTGGTAAGGTCCTCCACTTTGGAGAGAGAGATTGCTCTATTCAACGGAGGCATCAGAAGCTCGTAGAAGAGGCCCTTTGTCCGATTTTGGAAGAGTCGACTCGGCAACAAATGGGAAAGGTGGCCGTGCAGTTGGCCGAGCAGGTCGGCTACTATTCCGCCGGCACTGTTGAGTTTGTGTTAGACGCAGACAAAAATTTTTATTTCTTAGAGATGAACACAAGAATTCAAGTCGAGCATCCGGTGACAGAGATGGTGACGGGCTTTGACCTTGTAAAAGCTCAAATTGAAGTCGCACAGGGGCAGAATTTGAAACTCAAGCAGTCTGATCTTCAGTTTCGGGGTCATTCGATTGAGTGCCGAATTTTGGCAGAGGACCCCAAGAACTTTCAGCCCTGCCCGGGCTTGATTAGTCTCTTTCATCCTCCTATGGGATTTGGCGTTCGACTAGAGTCGACGGCTTGTTCTGATTATTTTGTGCCGCCTTACTATGACTCAATGATTGCCAAGCTGATTGTTCATGCAGACAGCCGCGTTGCGGCAATTGAAAAGATGAAGCAAGCCCTTCGAGAATTTGTGATACAGGGGATCAAAACGACCATTCCCCTGCACCTAGAGATCATGGATCATCCCGTTTTTAGGGAGGGAAATTATGATACCAAGTTTTTGGAATCTCGGGCCTAAAGCCGCCGATTGATGCCGTGCGATAATCCTCTTTTCCTAGTAAAATAAAGGGGATGTCCTGGAGTCGCTGTGGATAAAACAAAGATATTCTCACTCGCCGAAAAAGCTGTACTTAAGGGTCAAACGGCCAAGGCGATTGATTATCTGAATCAAATCATTAGGAAAGATCCTAAGGATGCGAAGGCTTTAAACAAGCTAGCCGATCTTTATCTGAAAGAGTCTCAGAACCCAAAGGCGGTCGAAGTCCTGATGAGGGTGGGCGAGATCTATCATCGTGACGGCTTTTACAGTAAGGCGGCAGCGATTTATAAACGAATCCTCAAAATTCAGGATCAGGCTCCTAAGGAGGATCTTGTTGAAGTACACCATCGTCTGGCAGAACTTTACCAGCAACTCGACTTGGCCTCTGAGGCGATGCCTCACTTCAAAATTGTGGTCGATTATTACGACCAAACAGAAAATCGGGAGTCTCTGCTTCGGGTTCTAAAGAACATATCCGAACTCGACCCCACCAATATGGAGAGTCAGCTCAAGTTGGCGGAGCTTTTTGTGTCGCAAGAGAAGCCTGACGAGGCCGAAGACGCTCTTTTGCGCTTAGAAGAAGTCATCGTGACAGAGCGAAGTCTGGCCGATGTGGCGAAGTTCTACGAAAAGTGGTGTGAGCTGTTTCCGCAGAGAATCGAGTCCCTTCAAAAGCTGGTGGAGACCTATTTGACCGGAGGAGAGCCGAAGAGAGCCCTTTCTTCTCTGCAGAGAGCCTTTCGATCGGACCCCTACAATCCTGAAATTCTCGAAATGCTGTCTTCAACCTTCAGGCAGTTGAAGCAAGACGACAAGAGTCGGGCTGTCGATGTCGAACTCGTAAAGATTTATCGGAAGTCGGGTGAGGCAGAAAAGCTCAAGCAGGTGGAGTCAAGAGTGACGGGAGAAGACCGTCGGCCGAAGCCCGAGCCAGCGCAAACAAATCGCTTGAGCCGCGCGGCCGCTGATGCCATTGATCCGGGAGAGCCGCTGCTCAAGTCCGGAAATTTAAGTCCGGACGAGACCAAAATTCTGTCGGAATGTGATGTTTATTTGAAATATGGACTTGCTGAGAAAGCTAGAGAGGTCCTTACGGTTCAATTGCAAAACTTTCCGAAGTCACTGGCTCTTCGCTGGAAGTTGAAAACAGTTTTTGCAGAGTTGAAAGACTTTGACTCTGCCCAGAAACTTCTGAAGGAGATTTCTGTACTTGCCAAAGAGAGAGACAAAACGGAGTGGGCTAGTTTGGCTGAAGAAGAACTGAGTCAAGTGGTGAGGAGTTCTGGCCTGCAGTCAGGCGGCCCCGCTGAGTCTGAGGAAGATGTCATTGAGCTGAGTTCTGATTCGGGTGGGGAGCGCGTCAGCTCTCTAGATTCATTTGTAGTGGATTCTGAAATTTCTATCGTGGTTGATGACGAGGAATCTGAGGGCCCCGTGGATGAGAAGCTCGCGGCGGATGATCTTCGGGCCGAAGTCTCGGATGAAGAGGATGTGATCGATCTCGCAGACGACGAATTGGTCCTAGAAGCCGAGAATGTTTCCCAAGCTGAAGTTTCCGCTCAGTCGAAAGACCCTGACGATGATCAAGTGGATGGAGAGTTTTTACTGTCAGAGAAAGACTTCGACGAGAGTGAGTTGGCACAATTGGGTCAGCAGTTGGGGACCGAGACCCCTCCGTCGACTCGAGAGGAAGTCTCAGAAGCGGCCCTCGATGCCTCTGAGCCCCTCAGCTTAGAGTCTCAAGAAGGGGCCTCTCCCTTGGAGTTGAATCAAGAGTCCACTTCAGAGGTGTTGGGAGATCGAGATTTTGAAATTCGGCAAGGCTTAGAAGAGGTGGCCTTCTTTCAGTCTCAGGGTTTGGCGGACGAGGCGGAAGAGCTTCTGAAGAGTCTTCAGCAAAAGTACCCAGACCATCAAGATTGGACGATTCCTCAAATCGATGTGAAGGGAGAGTCGAGCCCAGAGCCCAAGCTGGGGGCAGCGCCCAGCTCGGTGGGGAGTGCTAAAGAAGTAGAGCTTCAAGCCTTGGGAACCAAGATGAAGCTGCGGGTGCAAGAAGATGATCGAGAGCAAGACGAAGATTTCTTCGATTTCGCCTCTGAACTTCAAAATGAATTTGAAGATTCGGAGCAGAAATCAGCCGTGCCCGTCGAAGTCAAAGATGTCTTCAACGCCTTTAAAGAGGGCGTTGCTCAGAGCCTGGGTGCTGATGATGTCGACACTCACTTTGATCTGGCCATTGCTTATCGTGAAATGGGCCTTCTGGAAGATGCCTTCGAGGCCTTCAAGCTTTGCAGTGAATCAGAATCTCGTCGGGTGGAGGCCATCTATCATATGGGATTGATTCTGAAAGAGAAGCAAGACTTTGAACAAGCCTTAAAGCTTTTCACTGAAGCTCTTTCGATTCCGAAGTTGGCTTCTCAACAAAAACTAAGCCTTAGCTATGAACTCGGAGAAACCTTTTTAGCCCTCGAGAACAAAGCGGAAGCCCGAAAGCATTTTGAAGAAGTTCAGAATCTTGATCCTAGTTTTCGGGAGGTACAGGAACGGCTATCCAAGCTTGCTTGAGAGTGGCGCTAAAGGCCCATCTGCCCCCTCATTCAGGTCGACCTCCGGTCGACTCCATTTTGCGGATAGCTGCAAGGCTCCTTTCCCGCCTTGCAGTGGCGGCTGCGTCGCTGCGCTGCTCAAGTAGTATCAAAACTACATTCCGCTGCTCGCTCCTTGCCTTCGCGCATCTGGACCTTTATCGCCACTCTCCATGAACCGCTAAAGGCCCATCTGCCCCTCGTTGCAGTGTCGGCTTCTCCTGCTGAGGGCCTTTCAATTGATTATTTTTTGAACTGATGCTCTAGTCAACAGATGGCAACTCAATCTCAAGAAATTCAGTTGATGACAGATCTTCCAAACTTCGAATTGCAGGGGGTCGATGGAAAAACCTATCGTCTCGAAGACTTTGACAGTTCCAAGGTTTTGGTGGTCGGAATCACTTGCAATCACTGCCCCTATGTCCAGGCTTACGAGGAGCGAATAAGCGCTTTGGCAAGCAAGTACAAAGAGGCTCCGGTGAGTGTTCTGTGCGTGAATTCCAATGATGCTGTGGCTTATCCAGACGACGCTTTCGATCGAATGAAAGAGAGAGCAAAAGAAAAGGCTTTCTCTTTCTTGTATCTACGAGACGAGACTCAATCTTTTGCGAAATCCATCGGGGCGGCCTGCACTCCAGAGTTTTTCGTCTACGATTCGACTAGAAAGCTTCGATATCATGGTCGACTGGATGATCAGCAAGACCCCAAACTGGTAAAGCGCCACTATCTCGATGAAGTGATTTCTTCTCTCTTAGAGGGTCAAGACCCTCCGTTTAGTCAAACTTCGGCCATCGGCTGCAGCATCAAGTGGAAGAACTAAGAGAATGAAGTCTTTAGCTCTCTTATGTGGGGGGCCTTCAGGAGAGCATGAAATCTCTCTCATTTCTGCGAAGCACTTTGTTCGCGCCATGAAGCGGGAGCTTTATGATTTAAGAATTATCTGGTGGGATCGAGACGGAGTTTTTCGTTTGGTTTCTGAAGACCGACTGGCTGCGATTTCAGATCAGCCAGACCAAAGCTTAGACCTGGGAGGTCAGCCCCTTCGATTTGAAAAGGCCGGAATTCGTTTGAAAGAATCAAGCATCCCCATCGACCTTGCCTTTCCATTGCTTCACGGAACGGGGGGCGAAGACGGTAGAATTCAGGGCTTTCTTGAGACTTTGGGAATTCCATTTGTGGGCGCGGGTCTTCGCGCTTCGGTGCTGGGTATGGATAAAGCCCTTACGAAATTGATGGCCCAAAGGCGAGGGGTCAATGTGATTCCTTTTGAGTTGGTTCGACAAGGGGCGAGGCTGGCAGCCCCAAAAAATCTTCCTTGTTTTGTGAAGCCTAGCGGTTCCGGCAGTAGCTTAGGGGTGAGCCTTGTGAAGAGCGAGAAAGATTGGGAAGAGGCTTTGAAAGAAGCTTGGAAGCAGGGTCCAGTGGCAATGGTCGAGCCAAAGGTCGTGGGCCGAGAGATTGAAATCGCCCTGTTGGATGATGGTCAAAACAGAATCGCCAGTCCTGGCGGAGAAATCCGATGCACAGACTTTGAGTTTTATTCTTACGACGCAAAGTATGTGTCTAGCAAGGGGGTCGACCTGATTGCGCCCGCAGACTTGACGGACGAGCAGGCTAGGAGTTTGGAGTCAGCGGCTTGGTCGGTCTTTGATTCGATCGGTTGTCAGGCTTTGGCTCGGGTAGATTTTTTTCTGACAGAGAGTGGAGAGCTTCTGTTGAACGAGATCAATACCATGCCAGGATTCACGCCCATCAGCATGTATCCAAGGCTGATGCAGCTTGCAGGAGTCCCTTATTCTGAATTGATTGAGCGCCTGCTGAATTCGATACAAATACCTAAAAGTGCTTAGCTTTTGTCGTATGGATCAAGCTTGTAATCGCCTCAAAAAGGGTGTTTAGTTAGGTCGTGCCTCGACCCCAAAAGCCTATGAAAATACAGGGAAATCCCCTGCCTGTGGAACTTCCGAAGAAGAAGCCGGACTGGTTTAAAATCCGATTTGAACAGGGGGAGCGCTATCAGAAAATTTCTGGCTTGGTGCAGAAGCATGCTTTGGCAACCGTTTGCTCCGAGGCGCGGTGTCCCAATATTTATGAGTGCTGGAACTCAGGAACGGCCACTTTTATGTTGATGGGCGACACTTGCACTCGTGCCTGCAAGTTCTGTCATGTCAATGGCGGGAAGCCCAGAGCTTTGGATTCTCAGGAACCAGAAAAACTCGCTGAAAGTGTAAAGACTTTGAGTCTTGATTATGTCGTTCTGACCAGCGTGAACCGAGATGATCTGGAAGATGAGGGCGCAGAGCACTTCGCCCGCTGTGTCGAGAAGATCAAAGAAGAGCGGCCGGGAGTTTTGGTAGAAACTTTAACTCCAGATTTCCGTAGGACTCAAAGCGCGGCCATCGCTCGCATGCTCAAGGCCGGGGTCGATGTGATGGCTCATAATGTGGAGACCGTAAGACGATTGGTGCCGAGTGTTCGAGACGCTCGCTGCCGCCACGATATTTCATTGGAGTACCACCGAGAGGTGAAGCGCCAAGCGCCACATAAAGTCACGAAGTCTTCCATCATGTTGGGTTTGGGGGAGAGTTTTCAAGAAGTAGAAGATTGTTTGCAGGAGCTTCGTGAGGCTCAAGTGGAGGTGGTAACGCTCGGGCAGTATCTACAGCCGACCAAGTTTCACCACCCGGTTGTTCGCTATGTGCCGCCATCAGAGTTCAAGGCATTGGAGCAGAAAGCTTATGAGCTGGGCTTTCGTTTTGTAGCGTCGGGGCCGATGGTGCGAAGCAGTTACCGAGCCGCCGAAGTTTTTCTGCAATCAGAGGTTCGAAAGAGGCAGTTAGCACAGTGATAAGAAGGAGAGACTTATGAGTATTTTTAAACTACCGGAGTTGGGTGAAGGTCTTGAAGAAGGGGAGATTGTATCTTGGAAAGTCAAAGAAGGTGACGCGATCAAGGCCGATGCGACGATGGTCGAAGTGATGACAGATAAGGCCACGGTTGAAGTGCCCGCTCCGGCCTCCGGAAAAGTCTCGAAGTTATTTTATAAGGTCGGAGATGTTGCGGCCGTGGGTTCAGATCTCATCGATATTGCGGTCGCAGGAGAAGCCACAAAGGAAAAAGAGTCGGCGAAGCCCGAAGAGAAACAGGCGACCGAAGAGTCTCATCAGGAAGAAAAACGAGAGGCCACCACGGGCAGAGTCTTGTCTGGATCTTCATCTAGTTCTACGGAGCGCGTTCTGGCCTCCCCCGCGGTCCGTCGCATGGCAAGGGAAAAGGGGGTCGATTTGAGTGTGATTGAGGGGAGTGGAGATCGGGGTAGAGTTTTGCGAACGGATCTTGAGTCGGGGGCAGCGTCTGGAGCTCGGTCCTCTTCAGGAGGGGCCTCTTTGCAAGCTTTGGCTGGCGGCGAAGAGCGTATTCCTTTCGTGGGCGTCAGGCGAAAGATTGCGGAGTCTCTTTCTCGATCGGCCTTTACGGCCGTGCATTTCACTCATCATGATGAGGCTGATTTCACCGAAATTATCAAGTTGCGAGATGAGGCCAATGCTTACGCAGAGAAAAACAATTTAACTCGACTTAGTTTTTTACCTTTTTATATCAAGGCGGCGATTGCTGCGCTCAAGAAGCATCCGACCTTGAATGCCAGTTTGGACGAGAAGGCCAATGAAATTGTCGTGAAGCATTACTATCATTTTGGGGTTTCCGTTCAAACCGACAACGGTCTTTTGGTTGCGGTTTTGAGAGATTGTGATCGAAAAACGATCTTTGAGATTGCGGCAGATCTAAAAGCCGTTGTGGATCGGGCTCGAACGAACAAAGCGAGCGTTCAGGACTTGACCGGATCGACCATCACCGTGACGAATGTGGGAAGCATCGGCGGTCTTCACGCGACACCGGTGATCAATTTTCCAGAGGCCTGTATTTTGGGAATGTATCAGATCAAGAAGCGGCCCGTTGTGCGAGAGGTTGACGGAGAAGAAGTGATTGTCGCACGACCCATGATGTATACGAATATTACTTGCGATCATCGACTTGTGGACGGGGCGACGGCCGCAGAATTTTTGAGACGACTTTGTGATTATTTAGAAAACCCAGGGAAAATGGCCTTTTACTGAAAGCCAGTCGTTGGGTGAGTGTAGAAAAGAAAGGTTGATTGTATGAAGAAATATGACGCAGTGGTGATTGGGGCAGGACCTGGAGGCTATGTTTGTGCGATTCGTCTCGCTCAACTCGGAAGTTCGGTGGCCCTGATTGACCGCGATGAGCTGGGGGGCACTTGTTTGAATTGGGGCTGTATTCCTTCTAAGGCCTTGATTCATGTCGGGCATCTGTATGAAACCCTAGAGCATCAGGCCTCAGAGATGGGCATTGAGTTCACGAATCTGAAGGTAGACTTTAAGAAGACCCAAGCTTGGAAGGATTCGGTGGTCTCTAAGTTGACTCAAGGGATTGGGGGGCTTTGCAAGCGACACGGAATTGATGTCTTTATGGGAACCGCGAGTTTTCTGTCAGACAAGGAGATTCAAGTCGAGCTTAACGACTCGAAGAAGAAAGAGAAGTTTCAGTTCGAGAAGGCGGTGATTGCCACGGGCTCTAGCTCGACGAGTTTGCCCGGCATTGAGATTGACAAAAAGACAGTGATCACGAGCAAAGAGGCTTTAAATCTTTCGAGCATTCCAAAGAAGATGGTCTTGATTGGCGGCGGATATATCGGGATGGAGCTTGGCTGCTTTTATTCGATGATGGGCACTGAGGTCACCGTACTGGAGTATGCCGATCAGATTCTAGGGGGCACCGATGCTGACATTGCCGCAGTGGTAGAAAAGGCGATGAAGAAGAGGGGAGCCAGCATTCACACGGGCTTTAAGGTTGAAGGGGTCGATAAGAAAGCGAAGAAGGTCTTAGTGCGCGGAAGCAGTAAATCGGGAGAGGAGAAGACCTTTGAGACCGATTTGGTTCTCGTGAGTGTAGGCAGAAAGCCTTATCTAGAGGCTTTGAATTTAGAGAAAGCTGGCGTGAAGACGAACGATCGGGGTTTCATTTCCGTAAACTCCTCGTTGCAGACTAATCAGACAAGAATTTATGCGATTGGAGATGTGACCGAAGGGCCGGCGCTGGCGCATCGCGCGTCTCATGAAGCATTGGTGGCAGCCGCTCATCTGGCCGGAGACTCCAAGGCTCAGCTGGACTACAAAGTAATTCCTGCCGCGATTTTTACCGAACCAGAGGTGGCCTCTGTGGGAATCTCCGAAAAGGAGGCGAAAGAGAAGGGCCTCAATGTTAAGGTGGCAAAGTTTCCTTTTGCAGCCCTGGGCCGGGCATTGGCGAATCATCGTTCGGAGGGTTTTGTTAAAATTATCGGAGATGCCAAGAACAACGACCTGTTGGGGGTTCATATTGTAGGCCAAGATGCCGGCAACCTCATTGCTGAGGCGGCTTTGGCGATCGAGATGGGGGCGAGTGTTGAGGATTTGGCTCTGACCATTCATACACACCCGACTTATCCAGAGGCCATCATGGAGGCTGCAGAGTCTTACTATGGGCATGCGATTCATGTCTTTCAGCCCGGGAAATCCAGCGCCGAGTCTCAGGCTAAACAGGCGAGGGGCTAGGAGGGCGAGCCTTCGAATAAAGAGGCGCTCGATATATGCAGCAGTTTCGATTTCTTGGAGAAAACTCTCGTTCTTACGAAGAGATTTGGCGCTTTCAGAAGGAGAGAGTGGAGGCCATTGCCAAAGGCCAGGCAGAGGAAGCTCTGATTTTTTGTGAGCACGAAGAGGTCATTACGGCCGGCCGAAGATATCGCGAAGAGAATCTTTTACAAAAGGATGCGAAAATCTTCTTTATCGAACGGGGCGGAGACCTTACTTGGCATGGGCCAGGGCAGCTTGTAATCTATCCACTCTTGAAGTTGAATGGCTCGATTTTTCAGCACGGACTTTCTGAGTATCTTCGGTTTTGTGAGGATTGGGTGATCGATGTTTTGAGCGGCTATTCGCTAGAGGCTGGTCGTTTCGGCCCCACAGGGGTTTGGCTTCGTTCAGAGCCAGAAGCTCCCCCTAGAAAGATCGCCAGTATTGGCGTGGCAGTGCGCCGCTGGGTGACCTATCACGGGATTGCTCTGAATGTATCGAATGATCTTTTGGCCTTCGAGAAGATTCGACCTTGTAACTTTGATGCAAGCGTCATGACTTCTCTTGAGAAAGAAGGCATCCACTGCAGTCTAGAAGATTTGATCGAGAGCTTCTTAGACAGTTTTAGTCGGCTCCGTCCCGGCACTGCTGAGTTGCGGCGGAGCCACATTGCTTGAGAGCAGTCTGGCGTACTTCATCTGAATAGATTCCAATAGCCTTGTCGCCACTTCTGGCGCTTCGTGTTTCATTCGGCTCCAAGCCCCTTCGGTAATGACCCAAAAGAGGCAGAGATCGAGAGCGGTGGCGGTAATCTGTTTCTCTTGTTTCGCCACGAGAGAGAGTTCACCAAGAGATTCTCCTGGCCCAAGTTCTGTGTGGTAACTTCCGAACTGAATCTTCAGGCGGCCGGAATCAATGAAGTAGAGTTTTTGTTCAACCGATTTTTCAAAGAAGAGATGTTCCCCGGCTTTCAACTCTTGTTTCTCTAAAAACTGAGCTAAGGCGGCCCGATCCTCTAAGCGCCAATCTTTGCAAAGCTCTGAGCTTTCGAGGCTTGTGAATCTTCCCATGAAATCAAGTCTCCCTTCATCCAAGAGTGTGCTGCATAGTGAACCTTTGCATTCACAAAAAGTCCTTTTTTAAACCAGCTTTCGGTAGGAATGTGAACCACTCGATTTTTTCGTGTCCTTCCTGTCCAGAACTCTGGGTTCCCACGAGAAGCTCCTTCTAAGAGTAGTTCAACCACGCGACCCACATCTTC
Source organism: Bradymonadales bacterium (assembly GCA_007693605.1). GTDB lineage: Bacteria > Bdellovibrionota > UBA2394 > UBA2394 > UBA2394 > REDG01. The sequence continues at coordinate 11,508 of REDG01000046.1, read as the reverse complement.
AGAGTATTTCTTCTCACTAATCTTTCGCTGAAGCCGTTGAAGTTCTTGAATACGGGCAGACTTTTCCTCTGCGGGCACATCGTCTTCCCATTTTTCAGATCGAGTGTAGGGCCTGACGCTGTATTTAAACGAATAGACATTGTCGAACTCCACTTCTTCTAAAACTCTAAGCGTCGCTTCAAAGTCCTGTCTCGTTTCTCCCGGAAAGCCCACAATCACATCCGCCGAAAGAGCAATATCGGGGCAGTAGGATTTTACCATCTCCATCTTTCTTAAGTAGCTTTCAATGGAGTAAAAGCGCCGCATCTTTCTAAGAATTTGGTCGCTCCCGGACTGAAAGGGGAGATGAAGGTATTCGCATAGTATTGGAAGATCTCGAAAGTCTCTGGCAAGTTCTTCATCAAAATCTCTCGGGTGCGAAGTGGTGTATCGAAGTCGTCTTAGGCCTTCCAATCCTTCTGTAGAAGCCTCTTGAAACAAGACCAAGAGTTCATGAAGACTCGTGTGTTTTCCAGTCTTGTCTTTCCCCCAATAGCTGTTCACATTTTGACCCAAAAGCATAATCTCACTGACGCCTTGCTGTACGAGGAGCTTGGCCTCGTGAAGAATCTCTTCAGGACCTCGACTGAGCTCTCGACCTCGAGTGAAGGGCACAATGCAATAAGAGCAAAACTTGTCGCATCCGTTCGTGATGGTAATGAAGGCTTGAGTTTTGGCCTCTGGCCGCGACTGGGGAATGAGGGGTTCCATTTCATCTTCTGACTCGAAGCGATCTTGAAAAGCCTCTAAGAACTTTGGCAGATCTCGGTAATTATTGGTTCCAAAGGCAAAATCCAGAAAACGGTGTCTCTTTAGTAGCTTTTCACCCTCTGTTTGGCCGACACATCCGCCAAAGCCGATGACCTTATGGGGGTCTTTCTCTTTGATCTGCGCCATTCGACCCAGAAAGCTGAGGGCTTTTACTTCAGACTTTTCTCGAACAGAACAGGAATTAATCAAAAGAAGTTGGGCATCTTCTGGACGATCACAAGACTCAAACCCCTCTCGAAACAGGATCTGCCGCATTTGCTCAGAGTCATACTCATTCATCTGGCAGCCATAAGTTTGAATGAAAACCTTTTTCACTTCTCCTGGAGCCTAGCAGAAGCCGAATCGCCCTAAAAGCCTCGAAACACTGGACTCAACAGGGGGCTCCAGCTTTGAAAGAGAGGCCCTCTCAAGCCCTTAAGATTTCAAGCTTTTGTAGGAAATCGACGGGCTGGCATTGCGCATCGGGCAGGATCTTTCGAATGAGTCCGGTCAAAACCTTGCCAGAGCCCACTTCAACAAAGTGATCGAAGCCTTCATCCCCTGCGAGCCGTATTGAGTCTGCCCACAAAACGGGTCGATAGACTTGTTGCTTTAAGAGATCTCGAATCTCCGTTGGATCACCATGAACCTTGGCGTCCACATTAAAGATGATCGGCACGAGAGGCTCTCGAATTTCGATCGATGCCAGGGCCTTTGAGAGTTTTTCACCCGCTCCTTGAAGCATCGAAGAGTGAAAGGGTCCGCCCACTTCTAAACGGGAGAACTTTCGAACCCCGAAACTGGAGGCTCTTTTCTCAGCCAAGTCCAGGGCTTCTGAGGCCCCAGAAATAACGATCTGTCCTGCACAGTTGTAAACAGAGACCTCTAAAACACCGGCCTCTCCCCCAACCTCTTCACAGAGTTTCTTGGCCTCTTCATCGTTGGCTCCGATCAATGCGGCCATTCCCCCTTTTCCGTGGGGAACTGCCTCTCGCATGAATCGACCTCGACGAGAAACCAATTGAATGGCGTCTTCGAAACTGAGAGAGCCGCCGTAGACCAGGGCAGAGTACTCACCCAAGGAGTGCCCCAAAGCGATTTGGGCTTCAATCTCATTTTTTCGAAGCCAGCTTCCGACGGCAGAACTCAGACAAAGAAGGGCGGGCTGTGTGATTTCCGTCTTCTTCAGTTCGCTTTCTGGCCCCTCCTTCATGATTTTACTCAAAGAGAAGCCCAGAGCTTGGTCGGCTCGCTGAAGGTGGTCGAGGTAGATCTCACGAAAGTCCTCAAAGCGATCGGCCAGCATAAAACCCATTCCTGGGGCCTGAGAGCCCTGACCCGGAAAAACAAAGGCCAATTTTTTCGACATAAGCTTCGTTTTTACCGCAGTGGGGCTCACACTCAAGCCTCTTTCACCGGAATTTTCAGAAGCCCTTGGGCAGGGGTCTGAGATCGAGGGACCTTTATGAAGGTAAGACCACAAGAACTGCAACTAGGGCGGTTGGGCTTCTAAAGCCAGTTCGTTCACCAAAGAACATTGATAGATGCAGTACTGCTTGAGCTACTTGGCATGAGTTTTTGAAGACAGCCGATGGGGCTCTTCGAGCGCCTGGGTCGGGAGGTGGAGTAGATAGTTTTGTCGCGAGAAGGAGCGGGCCCTGGACGGTATCGAAGTTGTTTGGAGCTCTAGGCGGTCCCCAGCGGATGCTTCCAAAACTCATGCTGAGAATCTTGAATCAGGCTGCCCATATGAAACGAGGCCGCCACTGCAGCGCGGGCAAGGAGCGTTGCAGCCATCCTCAAACCATGTCGACCGAAGGTCGACATGAGTGTAGGGGCAGATGGGCCTTTAGCGACACTCCCAAAGTGTGCTAAGGGCAGGTTTGACATGAGATTAGGCCCTTTTGAAATTGAGCATCCATTCATTTTGGCTCCGATGGCAGGAATCACCAATTCCCCACATCGGCGGCTGATGAGGCGATTCGGATCTTCTTTGGTCGTTTCAGAGTTGATCTCAGCCAACGGATTGCAATATCGAAGTCCTCGAACAGAGGAGCTTTTAAGTTTTCACAAGGAAGAGTCTCCTGTGGGGATTCAGATTTTTGGAGAGCGGCAGGAAGCTTTGGTAGAGGCCTGTCAATGGGTGGAGAGGCTTGGCGTTGACTTCGTTGACTTGAATCTCGGTTGTCCGGTTCGAAAAGTCGTTTCGAAGGGCGCGGGATGCGCTCTGACGCGCGACCCTGAGCGATTGTTTGTGGTTTTGAGAGAAATGAAGTCGAGTATTCAGATTCCTTTGACGATTAAAATTCGCACGGGCTGGGATGCCAACGAGATTAATGCAGCGGAAGTGATTGATGCGGCGACTCGGGCTGGGGTGTCGTGGGTGGCCGTTCATGGCCGCACTCGAGCGCAAGGCTATGAGGGAAGTGCTGACTGGGAGCTGATCGCAGAGCTAAAGAGCCAAGCCAAAATTCCCGTCATTGGAAACGGAGACATTAAGACTCCTGAAGACGCCACAAAACGATTGAGGGAATCTGGTGTTGACGCGGTCATGATTGGTCGAGCTGCCCTAAGAAACCCTTTTATCTTTAGGCAGGCCTCGGACTTGCTTCGTTCTGGGCGATATCAAGAGCCCAGTCTCGAAGATTATCTTGAGCTTTTTGAGAACCAAAAGAGCTTGTTGCAGCAGGGGAGCGAGCGCCTGGCTTTGTTACAGTCTAAGAAGTTCATTGCATGGTACGCGGCAGGCTATCCCCATAGTCATGCATTGAGAAGAGAGCTCTTTGAGCTTCAAGACTTCGATCAAGTTTGGAGTCGTGCGCATGAATATTTTTCCTGCCAGTTCGGGCGTCGCGAGTCCCTCTATCTTACCGAAAGCTTTTTGATGGGGGGGCACGGTTAGATGCGCGAAGGGGTGGATGGGCCTTTAGCGACACTCCCCTTCTGCGACTGGACCTAAAGCGAAGCTCAGGCTAGCCTAAGCAAGTCGTGGCCCTTGAATCCATAGTCACTATCGCTTCTGTTCTTTTGATTGTGTCGGTCGTGATCAGTAAGGCCTTTGGACGCTTTGGCATCCCAGGACTCCTCCTCTTTTTGGTGATTGGGATGATTGCCGGTTCGCAAGAGTTTTTAGCGGTTGAGCTCGACTACGCAGGCTTTGCTCAGACGATTGGAATCATTGCCCTCTGTTTTATCCTGTTCTCAGGGGGCATGGATACTTTGCTGGCAGAGGTGAAGCCAGTGATCAAGGAAGGCTTCTTGCTTTCCAGTATTGGAGTGCTCGGAACCGCACTACTCGTGGGGGGATTCGGCTACTTCGTCTTGGACTTTCGCTGGCTCGAAGCCTTTTTGCTCGGAGCCATCGTATCTTCAACAGACGCGGCTGCCGTCTTTTCAGTTTTGAGGCAAAACAGTCTCAGCCTAAAAGCAAAACTGAAGCCTCTACTTGAATTTGAAAGCGGTAGTAACGATCCCATGGCCGTCTTTCTGACGGTCGGACTGGTGGGCCTTCTCTTGACCCCTGAAGCCACCAACTGGGGGCTCGTATGGGTTTTCTTTAAACAGATGAGTCTTGGGGCCATTGCGGGAATCTTGATTGGAAGGCTCTCGGTTGAGTTTATCAATCGACTCGATCTTGAATATGACGGATTTTACCCCGTTTTGATGGTGGCCATGGTGGGACTCTGTTTTGGCGGCACCAGCTATGTTGGGGGTAATGGATTTTTGGCGGTTTATCTAATGGGACTCATTCTTGGAAATCGCAACTTTGTGCACAAGGCGAGTCTGATGGAGTTCCACGATAGTTTGGCCTCGATCATGCAGATCTTGATGTTTCTTAGTTTAGGATTGCTGGTTTTTCCGAGTCAGCTTCTGCCTGTGATGGCCGAAGGTCTTTTGATTTCTGCTTTTCTGATTTTTGTAGGCCGACCCATCGTGGTTTTTATCTGTCTGCATTTTTTTGGATACGGGTGGAGAGAAAAGTTGTTTGTTTCTTGGGTTGGCCTCAAGGGGGCAGTGCCGATCGTTTTAGCCACTTATCCCTTGCTGGCGGGTGTTGCAGAGGCGAGTCGAATGTTCCATTTGGTTTTCTTTATTGTGTTGACCTCTATCATCCTTCAGGGGATGAGCATTAAGCCCGTTGCACGACTCTTGAAGTTGGCCGAGACCTATCGTCCTCGAATCAGATACCCCTTTCAATTCAGGCCACACAAAAATCTCAAGAGTGAGTTGATTGAATTGGATGTGAAACCGGAATCCTCAGTCGTAGGAACTCAGGTCTTTCAGCTTGGGCTTCCTGAGAACTCCCTCATCGTTTTGCTGAGCCGGCTTGATGACTTTTTTGTTCCGACCGGAAGCACTCGACTTGAAGCCGGCGATCGGCTTTTGATTTACACCGACAAGGTGAACCTGAAGAATATCTACGGGCTCTTTGGTGGGGAGCCTGGCGATAAAAAAAGGGGGCGATGAAGCCCCCCTTTTAGTCTTGTTTCTAGATCTAGTATCTAGTCAGATCGCGCGACAACTTAAGGTTCGTGCCAGTGCCAATTGTTCGGATTCCTATCTTCAAAGCCTGGCGACTTGCCCCCCAAAACCTCGAGAGCCCGCTCGACGGCCACATCGGCCTGGACGACTCCATGGCCGTAGGTATTGTTTTTTCCTTCGGCTCCTCGACTCTGAGCCGTTTCGTTCAGGATTTCTTCAAGCTCTTCAATCGTTAAGTGTGGGTTGGCCTCAAGGATTAGGGCGAGAACCCCGGCGACATGAGGAGTGGCCATGCTGGTTCCTGAATAGCGTCTCAGTTCTCCGTTAGGAATGGCTGAAAGGACATTCAGGCCAGGAGCAGAAACTTCTGGCTTCTTCAAAAGCTGGGGCCACCAACCCTGAAACCAGCGCGGATCTTCCATATCCCAACGCGGGAGCCAGACAGACGGGCCTCGGCTGCTAAAAGAAGTGATGTTCATGTTTTCGTCCACCGCTCCGACTGCGAAACTGAAAGAGTAGCTGGCGGGTGCTCCCACGCTTAGGGGACGAGAACCTGAGTTTCCTGCTGCAAAATTTGGAAAGATTCCAAATCGCCTCCAAGATCTCACCGAGTCGGCAAAGCCCAAGATAAACGGAATGGCGGCTCCCCAAGAATTGCTGGCCACATGCACCGGCTGATCGGGTCGAGCCGGGTCTCTTGCTGACAGCATCCACTGCATCGCATTCAAAATCGAGGACAGTTGAGTTCTTCCACGACTATCAAAGATCTTCGCAATAATCAGTTCAGAATCGGGCGCGACACCAATCGCGGTTCCTCCGTGATCGTTGCCCGCAATGGTGCCGGCTACATGAGTTCCGTGCCCATTGCCGTCCTTAATGTCATTCTCATTTGTAAAATCTCGATGGGCGACGACTCGACCTTTTAGATTGGGGTGTTCAAGATCAATTCCGGTATCCAAGACTCCTACAAGAACGCCTCGCCCTGTATAGCCTTGATCCCAAACGCTCGGAACATTCATAACCTGAAGCCCGTAGGTGAGTTTTGATTCATCTGTTCGCGTTCGATTCGCCTCGGGTCGCGGTCTTTCCATGGTAAAGACGCGATCTTCAATCACCTTTACCACCTGGTCATCTCGATTCAGTCTTCTCAGATCGGATCGAGTGACTTCAGAGACGACGGCGTTAGCCGACCAAATCAGATCGACCGCAGGGCTTTCTCGAACAACTTGAACCCAATTTCGGATGAGTCGAGATCGATTGAATTGCTCTTCAGCTTCGATTGCCTCGGTGACACTCGGGCCTGAGCGATCTTGAAAGGGAGCCGCCTGAAAGTAGACAATGACCCGCTTTTTGTTTTGCCTGAGTTCGTGAACTCCATCTTGAACGGGTTCTTGTTCAAGCCAGACCTCTAGAGATTCTTCAAGTTTCTGAGCGTAGCTGCTCGTGAAGCCAAGACCCAACAGAAAAACTGTGCAGGTCATTGTTAAAGTGACGAATGATTTCATTTTTATCCTCCCCAAGCTCAAAGTTTAATCGGCGAGGCGTCAAAGAACAAAGGAACTTATTAAAAATCGAAAACGCAACAAGTCAAATACAAGGCGCATCGAGTTGAAGCAATGAGTCTTTTGGGGTCGGGAGACGGAAGTGCCAGACTAGCGATGCCGATGGGCCTTTAGCGACACTCCTATTTTCAGGCGACCTTAAGTTCTGAAGCCTTCTCTCGATAGAGATGAAAGCTCAAGCTTTGCTTTCGAATGGCATCGAGTACAGCCTCGGGATGTTTCTCACAGTGAAGAACTGTTTTCCAAGACTCGATTTGGCTCGGGCGGTGAAAGTCCGTATTCGCAAGCTTCGGAAATTTGCTTTGCGCGACTTCTGGCAAGATTCTTTGGTTATCGGTGATTTCCCATGCGTCAAAATACCCGGCAAGGTCCTCTCGGTTATCCCACAGATAAAGTCCACCGAGCTGAGTCTTTCGATTGGAGATCGGGTGTGCCGCAATGCATAGACCACCTGCTTCACGAATGGCCTTTGCGGCCTCAATGACGGAATGATCTGGAGACACATATCGGTCGAGTCCTAAAGCCAGGAAATGACAGGATCGGTGGTTTTTCAGCGAGTTCTTGGTGATCTCAAATCCTGGCAGAAGAATCATACGGTACTGTTGCCAGGCCCGCTCCGCTTCGGCCTCTAGATGGGTCATATATTGACGAAAGCTTTCAGGCTTTAGGGTTCGGTCAAGATAGATCGCGGCCCTGCCCAAGAGACTGTTTTGCTCGCAGAGGTGATCCGTCACCCCCAAAACATCGAAGCCCCTTCGCCCGTAAAAATCCACAAGTTCGGGAAGGCTCAGCTTTCCATCGCTATATTGAGTGTGAGTATGAAAATCGCATAAAAGTCCCATGCCTTCATTCTAGTCGCAGGGGCATCTTTCTGGGGCTAAGCCTTGGTTGTCTCTTGTTAAAGCCCTGGGTCGGCTTGTTAAGCTTTCTTTAAGATCTAGATCTAGGGTCGGGAGACGAACGAGCCAGACTAGCGATGCCGATGGGCCTTTATCGCCGCTCCCTCTGAAAGTAGCTGACGGCCTTCTCAACCTCGTCTGTAACAATGGCTTCGGGTAGAGAGCCCTGAGAAAGGCTTCTCTCCCAGTCTGCTTTGTCGTTTAAAGTCCACAGCCAGATTCTTCGAGCCGAATCTGGAAGCTTAGAACTAAAAAACAGCTCCTTCGAAAGATTCCAGGTCTGTATCCAAGAGAGGGAAAAAACTTCCTCAAGCTCTTCGTCTGTCACAGGCGGTTCCAAAACCAGACTCAAAGGAAATTTCAGATCAGACTGGCGAAGCTGTTCTAAGATCGCCATGGAAAAGCTTGAGATAAAAACTTCGTGTCGAATTGGACTGGAGTTGAAAAACTGAATGAGCTTCTCTACGACTTGATTGGCGAGCGGACTTTTCTTGATCTCTAAATTGACCACACAAACAGGCAGTTCAGAAAACAATTCTTCCAATCGGCAAATCGGCTCTTTTCCCTTAACTCTGAGAGTTTCGATCTCAGAGTTGGTGAGCTGCTCGATGGCTCCGTTCTGACCGCAGAGTCGTTGTAGGTCATCATCATGAAAAAGATAGAGGACGCCGTCGGCACTTAGTCTCAGATCGCATTCGATGCCATTGGCCCCCGCCTTTAGGGCCTGCTGAAATGCGATCAAGGAGTTTTCTGGGTAGGCCGCGGAGAATCCTCGATGACCAATGATTTTCATTCCGACTAAAGACTATCACAGCTCTCATTCTTCGCACTTTTCTTTTGAGGGAACTTCCAATAAGTCTGGGGAGTGCTAAAAAGAGTACTTGGGTTGGTGTTGGGCTTTGGAATTGGTTTGCTTTGTCATCTGTTCTCAATTTCCCTTCCAGCCCCAACGGCGCTTAAGGGAGCCCTGCTCGTCATGACCATTACGCTCGGCTACCTTGCGGCTTCTTGGTGGGTGGCGAGAAAGGGGGGTTTGAGAAGTGGGTGAATGGATCGGCTTTCTTTTGGCCTTTTTCATTGGGTTGTGTTGTAAGCGCTTCGACATTCCTTTGCCGAGCCCGCCAACACTTTACGGAGCCAGTCTCGTGGTCTCAATCACTTTAGGCTATTTGTTAGCCGGCTTCTTTTTCTAAACGAGAGCTCGGTTTCGAGCGTTCGACCTTAGGCTCGGCCTTGGCCTGATACAGCACGAAGCCAATGAGCCCAACGACGAGGGTTGGAATCATTTGACTCAAGTGAAAGATGATTCCAATCGAAACCGCCCGTTCAAGATTCACTGACAGAAAGCTCACCAGTGCCAGGGCCGCCCCAGCCTCAAAGGTTCCAATTTGCCCCGGACTTGAGGGAAGGGCGACGGCGATTGAGACTCCGGCAAGAACGAGAATCGCGTGGAAAAAGCTGGCGGAGACATCAAAGTCCTTGAGAATCAAAAAGATCATCAGGCTAAAGATCAACCAGCTTGCGGCAGTCGTTAAGATGCCCGCAAGAAAGACCTTGGGTCGCATTAAAACTTTCATGCCCTTTAGAAGTTGGTCTCGCCAGAAAATGAGCTTTCGGATCCAGCGACCCCCCTTATGACGAGGGGTCCAGCGAATAAAAATCATCACAAGACTCAAGCCGGCTCCAAGCAAGAGAAACCATTTCCAAAGTGAAAACTGATCTTTCAGACCCAAAACAAGGAATGAAAGATAGACAAAAAAGATCAGACCGAGGAGGTCCAAAAATCTTTCAGCAGCCATGGTCCCGACCAAGGTGGCCGCCTTCAGTCCGGCGCGTCGATGTAGAAAATAGATTCGGTAGGGTTCGCCCAGACGAGCCGGAAGGCAAAGATTGTAAAAATAGTTCAGTCGCAAGGACCAAAACGCCAAGCCGAAACCCCGAAGGCCCAGAGGCTGCAAGAGCCGTTGCCACCGAATTGCCAGAGCAATCTGTTGAAGAAAGGCTAGGCCAAAACAGATCCAAAGTAATCGGGCTGTCGTAGACCGAAGCTCTTCGATCACTTTTTGAACATCCAAAAAGTAAAAGGCGCTCAATAGAAGCGCAGCACTGAGGCCCAGGCCGACCCAAATTTTATTTGAAGTTTGCATCTAGAATTCTGGCCCAATTTCAGAGATTTCTTAGGAATTAGCAAGTTGGAATCCTCCCGGAGGAGAGCTTGCTCCCTGCAGATACAAAGTGTAACGATTCTGAATGGATGAGAGTCGTCAAAAACGCAAGGTCTCTGAGTGGGTAGAGGATCTCAAGCGAATGAATTCATGGGTGATTGGAGTGGACTTGGGCGGCCAAAGTATTCGTGCAGCTTGGGTCTCTTCAGAAGGAGAGATGTTTGGGGCCCTAAAGACCCAGACGAAGGCAGAGGCCGAGAGCTCTGAGGCTTTTGGTCGAATCCATTCCCTTGTTCAAGAACTTCTGGATCAGCCTCCCGAGCTGGGCATGAAGCCTCTCGGTATCGGCTTTGGAATTCCGGGCTTGATTGATCTTGGAAGCGGCCGACTTTGGGAGTCTCCGCACTTTCCAGCTTGGAAGAATCTGAATTTGACCGAGATTTTGAAGGCAAAGTTTTCAGAGCCTGTCTTCGTCGACAATGACGCCAATGTTGCGGCTTTGGGGGAGAAGCTGTTTGGATCTTGTCATCCCTTTGAGAATTTTTTGTATTGCACATTAGGAACTGGAATTGGAGGCGCTCTGTTTTTGAATGGGGATCTCTATCGCGGAAGCTCTGGCTTAGCCGGAGAGATTGGGCACACCACGGTTGACCCCCTCGGGCCGAGTGAAGTTACGGGCAATTCTGGCTCCGTCGAGCTCTACGCGAGTGCTTCAGGGCTCAATCGGGCTCTTGCAGAGCTGCGCACAACAGATCCCAGCTTGAATGCCTTTAGCATTCGAGACCTCTATCAAAAGTATAAGAAAAATCAGAGTCTTCAAAGTCAGCAGTCCATTAAGAAGATCTTTGATCGGATGGGCGAGGCTTTGGGGATTGTTTTTGCCAACACGGTAAATCTGTTAGACCTTGAAGCTATCTGTGTGGCAGGAGGTTTGACTCACGCATGGGAAGCTTTCGGACCGACGGCTCTGAGGGTGATGCGGGAGCGGTCTTTCGTGGCGCGACTCAATCGAGTGAAGCTCTTTTGTACGAGCTTGAATCGAAATGAGAGTTTCATTGAGGCCGGAGTGATTGGGGCCGCGAGCCTCGCTTTCTTAGGATCCTTGAGACGGGCTCAGGGATTTCAGGTGGATAGCGGCTTGCAGGGCCCCTCCTTAAGTTCCTAAAAGGGAGTGTCGCTAAGGGCCCATCTGCTTTGGCGGCTGCGTCGCTGCGCTTCTCGAGTGGCATTTAAACCACACTGCGATGCTCGCTCCTTGCCTTCTCGCATCTGGACCCTTATCGCCACTCCCGAATCGAGAGTTGGGCGACAGTCTCTAAAAACCTTGCTCGACTTCGTTTAGTGTTTGGCCTCAGAGAATTCCGAAGCTAGGGTAGCAGCCAAGCATGTGGGATCTGGCCATTGTACTTGCCTTTGTTGTTTACGCCCTCAGTGTTGGGTTGGCCTCGCGCAAGAAGGCCTCTAGAAATCTGACCGAGTATTTCCTTGCCGGCAAAGAAGTAAAGGGCTGGCGGGCTGGAATCAGTATGTCGGCCTCTCAGTTTGCGGCAGACACGCCTCTGTTGTTTGTGGGCTTGATTGCGACCGGGGGAGTCTTTCTGGTCTGGAGGC
>REDG01000075.1 GCA_007693605.1 Bradymonadales bacterium | reverse complement strand
GAGCATCGCAGTGTGGTTAAAATGCCACTCGAGAAGCGCAGCGACGCAGCCGACACTGCAACGCGGGAAAGGAGCGTTGCAGCCATCCTCAAATCATGTCGACCGAAGGTCGACCTGAGAGTGGGGGCAGATGGGCCCTTATCGCCACTCCCAAAAGGACTGATTTTCTGTTGGAAACTGTCAGCCATAGCCGGCTAAAAGGGGGAAAGTGATGCCCGTCAGAAAGCTGCTTTTGAGTCTTCAGGCCGTTTCAGAGGCTTCTCGCCTTCGTCTGGCAGAGGAACTTCCCGACTGGGAGTATTGGGAGTGCAGTTTCGATGAGTTCAGCCGCCTCATCGTGGAAAGCAAAAAAGATCAGCCTCTGTCGAAAGTGCAGATTCTTCATCTGCGATCGAAACCTCGAATCACGACGGAGATCTTGGATCGCTTGCCTCAGTTGAAGCTGATTGCCCTGGGTTGTGCGGGCTTTGATCATATTGATCTTGAAGCTTGTAAAGATCGGAATGTCTCGGTGATTCACCTTCCTGGCGTCAACTCGGCGGCGGTCGCAGAACTCAGCCTCGCACTGATTCTTCATTGCTTGCGACCCATTTGCGAAGCCAATGCCCGCCTGAAGTCTGGGGGCTGGAATCGAGAGGAATTTTTAGGTCGAGAGCTCGACCAAAAAAAAGTTGGCATCTTGGGTCTGGGAAAGATTGGGTCTCGGTTGGCTCGGGCCTTGGTGGCTCTTGGAGCGAAAGTCTCGGCTTGCGATCCCTTCGTCGAGAACGAAACTTTTGACGAACTCGGTGTTGAGAGACTTGAACTGGATGAACTCTTTGAAAGCTCTGAGATTCTCAGTCTTCACTGCCCCTTGAACTCAGAAACCCATAAGATCGTCTCTGCTTCTCGCTTAGAAAAACTTCCTCGCTCAGCCATTCTCATCAACACAGCAAGAGCCGGACTGCTTGACGAAAGCGCCCTTTTAGAGAGCTTAGAGTGTGGTCAACTCTCAAGAGTGGCGCTCGATGTGTTTGAAGAGGAGCCCTTGCCCGTCGACCATATTTTTAGACGCCATTCTCAAATCTTCTTGACCCCGCATTTAGGTTCGAGAAGCCTAGAAGCTCAAAATCGGATGGAGAGCGAGATCATCAAAAATATCATCGAGTTCGTCAAAAACAATCAACTGATTCATCCTCAGGAGACTGCATGAAACAGAATTTAACCCTTTTGGGGCTACAGTGGGGCGACGAAGGCAAAGCGAAGCTGATTGATGTTTTAGCTGAGAAGGCTGATGTGGTGGTGAGATTTCAAGGGGGCAACAATGCCGGGCATACCATTGTCGTGGGCGGTGAAAAAACAGTTCTTCACCTGATCCCCTCGGGAATTCTGCATGAGAAGACTGAAAACCTGATCGGCAATGGCGTCGTTTTCGATATGGAGGTTTTCTTACAAGAGAAGCAGAAACTTGAGGCCAAGGGCGTAGATGTCAGCCCGAATCGTTTAAAAGTCTCAGAGATTGTGCATTTGATTCTCCCCTATCATCGTCAGCTCGATCGAGCTCGAGAGAATCTTAAGGGAAGTATTGGAACCACTGGAAGAGGAATCGGTCCGACTTATGGAGACAAAGCCATGCGACTTGGCGTTCGCATCGGAGAGCTTGCGAGACCCAAAGACTTTGAAGAAAAACTAAAGTCACTGTTTGAGGAAAAGAAAAAGCTTCTGAAAGATTTGGGAAGTGTTGAAAGTCTAGAGTTTCAAGCAGTCTTTGACCAAGCTTGTCAGCTCTTTGAAAAGATTCGAGAGCACCTCGTGGATTCGGCTCGATATCTTCGTTCGAAGACTGAGGCCGGAAAGAAGATTCTGTTTGAAGGCGCTCAAGGCAGTCTCTTAGATATTGACTACGGCACCTACCCTTTCGTGACGAGCTCAAACACCTTGGCGGGCTTTGCTTCTTGTGGGTCCGGTTTGGGTCCGAAAGAAGTGGGTTATATTCTTGGGCTCACTAAAGCCTACTGCACACGGGTCGGCAGCGGTCCTTTTCCGACAGAGTGTCTCGAAGGAACGGACGAACGGGTTGGTCAGTGGCTTGCAGAAAAGGGAAATGAATTCGGCTCGACCACTGGAAGAGCCCGCCGCTGTGGGTGGCTCGATTTGGTCGCCCTCAAACGAGCCAAAGATTTAAATGCTCTAGACGGAATTGCTCTTTCAAAGGTGGATGTGCTTTCAGGCCTGCCAGAGGTCAAATTGGCCACAGCTTATCAACTTGAAGATGGCGAGACTCAGGACTTTCCAAATTTCGGGCTCGAAAAAGTTCGGCCCATCTATGAAAAGATGGAAGGATGGGGCCCACTCGACTCAGTAAAGTCAGAAAAGGATCTTCCTCAATCTCTTCAAAAGTTCATTCGGAAGATCGAAGACTACACCCAATGTCCGGTCGTTTTCATTTCCACTGGAGCGGAGCGGGAGCAGAGTCTCACTCGAGGCCTCCCCCTTTAGGGTCGGGAGACGAAAGTGCCAGACTAGAAAAGATTGTTTATTGCCAGGCTTTTCTAGTCTGGCACTTTCGTCTCCCGACCCCTGAGTATTGCGTCGATGACCTTTTGAAACTCTTCGACGGGCTGAGCTCCCATGATGAGCACCCCGTTGACGAAGAAAGCAGGCGTGCCATTAACCCCATTTGCCCTTGCAAAGGCCTGATTCTGCTCCAGTCGCTGGGCAAACTCTGGTTTCTTTCGGTCTCGCTCAAAACGAGCCATATCTAAACCAATTTCTTGAGCCCACTTCTGAATATTCTCTTCATTCAGAGCTCTTTGATTGGCAAAGGCCTTCGCATGAAACTCCCAAAACTTTCCCTGTTCTTGTGCGGCCATGGCTGCGATATGCGCGGGCGTTGAGAGCTCCGCAAATGTCATCGGCAGATGTTTAAAGACAAATCGAATGCGACCTTCATAGAGCTTCTCCAGCTCCTTCAGAGTTGGAATGGCCCGTCCGCAAAAACCGCAGCCAAAATCTGAAAACTCGACAAGGGTGATCGGCGCATTATCCGGCCCCTTTGTGGCCGAAGGCCCGACCGAAACCTCCACTCGATTGGCCAGCCGCTCCTGTAGGGTCGGAGGCCTTTGCTGCCCTCTCTCCGCCATTCGTCTTTCGACGATGGTCTCAAGCGACTTTTCCACAAAGTCCAGGCCCTTTTCTTCGAGGTACTGATCAATCCATTCGTTCACTTGATCCTGTTCGACTCTTGCGCATGAACTGACCGCTAAAACCACAAGGCCTAAAACCAAAAAGCTCCAAAATTTCATTTCAATCTGTCTCCTTCAGCAATACAAAATATGCTCTTTATGGGCCTAGGCTCTCTTGCTTTTAAAAAGAGGTCAATGAATAAACCGATGCTGAAGGTCTCGATCCAGTCGATGCCGAAGTTCGGGCTGCTTCTTTAGTTCCGGATCGCGACTCAACAAATTTAAGGCGTCTTCCCTGGCCTTCATCAAGAGATCAGAATCGGAAAACAAATTGGCCACTCGAAACTGAGGCAGACCCGCCTGCTTGGTTCCACGAAAGTCCCCCGGACCTCGGAGCTTCAGATCCAATTCTGCCAGCTCAAAGCCGTCTTCAGAAGCCTCCATCGCTTTGAGTCGCTGAAACTGCTTCTTTCCTCCCTGTCCTCCAAAAATCAAAAAGCAATCTGAAGCCACAAGACCCCGCCCCACTCGCCCTCGTAACTGATGCAATTGGCTGAGCCCAAATCGTTCAGAGTTCTCAATCACAATTCCCGTCGCTTCGGGCACATTCACTCCCACTTCTACCACCGTGGTAGAAACAAGCATCTGAGTCGATCCCCCCTGAAAATCCCGCAAAACCCTGAGCTTTTCTGCTCCCGCCATTCTCCCATGCAACTGATCTAAGCGAAACTCAGAGAAAATCTTTTTTAAACGAGGCCAAGCTTCTTCTAAATTACTCAGGTCTAAATGCTCGCTCTCTTCGATGAGAGGAAAGATCCAGTAGACCTTCTGGCCTTGTTTTAACTTCTCCTTCACTAGGCCTTCAAGCTTGAGCCGGTCTTGAGACTTAAAGACGGTGGTTTGAATTCTCTGTCGGCCCTCTGGCTTCTCTTTAAGCTGAGAAACATCTAAGTCTCCATATAGACTCAATGCCAAAGATCGTGGAATAGGAGTGGCCGTCATGACCAAGAGATCAGGAGACTTTCCTTTCTCGAGAAGCTTTGCCCTTTGAAGCACCCCGAACCGATGTTGTTCATCAATCAATACTAAACCAAGATTTTTGAAACTGACCCAAGGCTCTAAAAGCGCGTGAGTCCCTACCACGATGACCGATCCGTCCGATTGCAAAAGCTTTGCAATCTCTGCTCGTTCCGCCTTCTTCGTTGAACCGGTAAGCAGTCGAATCTCAACAGGTAAATTCTCAAACCAGGAGCCTAGCTTTTGAAAATGTTGCTCGGCTAAAACTTCAGTGGGCGCCAAAAAAGCTACCTGCATTTTGGACTCTAAACACACAAGTGCCGCCGCCGCTGCCACGACGGTCTTTCCGGATCCGACATCGCCCTGCAAGAGTCGATGCATCATTCGCGGGGCCTGCATATCTTCAAGAATTTCTCGTAGTACCTGCTTCTGAGACTCCGTAAATCGAAAATCCAGCTGAGCTTTAAACTTTTCCCAGAAAAGCTTCGGCTTTTCAAACGAATGCCCTGCCTTTTCAGTATAGGACTTTCGATTCATCGACATCTCAAGACAGAACAAAAACAACTCTTCGTAGCTCAGGCGCCGATGCGCCGGCGTCCTCATTTCAACTAAAGCTGAGAGCTCTGTATGAAGTTCAGGTTGATGAACGGCCTTTAGCGCCCCCGCACGAGAGGGAAAGTCTTCTCGATCCAGAACCTCTTGCGGAAGAAACTCAGAAATCAACGAGCCGTAACGAAGTAGGGCTTCTCTGCAAATCTTACGGAGTGTCTTCTGATAGAGGCCTTCTGAGCTGGAGTAGATAGGGCAGATCTGAGGCTCAAAAACATCCGGTGCGAGCTTTCGACCCAATGCCTCTATCTCAGGATGAATGACCTGTAGATTGCCACGATAGATCTTCACTTCTCCAAAGACCCGCAAAAGGTGCCCGGCCTGAAAGTGTTCCGACTGATAAGGACGATAGAACCATCGAAGTCGAACAAGCGAGCTGGGTCCATCTAAGTCTTCCAGCAAAACCTCAAAAGCCGACTGTCGAGAACGAACAAAATTGACTGGGTAGGCCCGCCGAATGCGCCCGATAAACTGGACCTTCTCCCCCAGCTTCAGGTCTCTCACATTTTTTAGAATTCTCCGGTCTTCGTAGCTCCTCGGCAAAAAATAGAGCAGATCTTCGATCACGCTCAGATTCTTCTTAAGGAGCTTTTCGCCAAGCTTCGGGCCCACCCCTTTCAAGAATTGTAAGGGCGTCTGTAAGCCACTCTCTTTTTGGTCCGTTCGACCCAAAACCTTCGTCTCTCCAGAAAACCTAGGCAGAAGGATAACTCACTTCGAGAATAACAAAATTTCTCTCGCCCTTTGGAGTTCTTACTCGAACTTCGTCGCCCTCGGACCGACCAATCAAGGCCTTTCCAATGGGCGACTCAATACTGATGCTGCCCAATTTAACATCGGCCTCGTAGCTACCCAGAAGCCGGTAGGTTAGCTCCTCTCCGGATTCCTGGTCGGCCACCTTCACCGAGGCTCCAAACACGATCTGCGGCCCCTCGAACTTGGTAGGGTCAATGATTTCTGCCCGAGCCAACAAGTCCTCACAACGGGCCAGTTTCCCCGCAATCATCCCCTGCTCGTCTTTGGCGTATTGGTACTCTGCGTTTTCA
This sequence comes from Bradymonadales bacterium, assembly GCA_007693605.1. Classification (GTDB taxonomy): domain Bacteria; phylum Bdellovibrionota; class UBA2394; order UBA2394; family UBA2394; genus REDG01. The sequence goes on along the minus strand of REDG01000075.1, from coordinate 17,912 downwards.
GAGAGATCCCCCAAGGCTCTCGCCTCTTCAATGGCTTTAATATTGGCGGGCCTCTCGACAAACTTTAGGTGCTCAAGTTCTTTCACCAACTTTTCATGGCCCTGCGGAGTCATCGGCTCTTTTCTGTCAGACATCGGTCGCAACCTCACTTTCCGAAAGATCTGGTTTACCTTCTTCTGGGCAATTTCTGAAGAGCTTTTCTCTCCGATAGGGCGGGTGGGCTCCCGGTCGAGCGAGATCTCATTCTCTGCCCATTCGGGCGGATTCGATGAAAATCCTGCAAACAATGCACTTCAAGCCCCCCTTGAATCCAACGCTGAAGCGAGAAAATGGCTGCCTGAGCTGCCATCAGATTCGTAAAATAGGGAATCCCCGCCTGCAGGGCAGAGCGCCGAATCGAAAAGGAGTCAGAGATGGCCTCGATTCCATCGGTGGTATTAACAAGCAATTGAATCTCTCGATTGATGATGGCGTCCACAATATGGGGCCGCCCCTCTTTGACCTTGTTAATGCCCGAGCAAACGATTCCCTTTGACTGAAGATAGCGAGCGGTGCCATGCGTGCAAACGATTCGATAGCCCAGCCTCTTCAATTCTCGGCACAGCTTTACGACCTTTGGTTTGTCAGAGTCTTTCACGCTCACAAAAGCCGAGCCATCTTTGCTCAATCGGTGATTTGATGAAAGCAAGCCCTTCACGAAAGCCTCTTCAAAACTCGAGCCCACCGCCATCACTTCCCCGGTCGATTTCATTTCAGGGCCGAGAAGAACATCCACCCCCGGAAACTTTAAGAACGGAAACACAACTTGTTTGACGGAAACCAGGCTTGGCGGCTTCAGATCAATGGACTTCAACTGATGATCAATTCGCTCTCCAAGCATCGCCCTAATCGCCAACTCAATCCAATCAATCCCCGTCGCCTTGCAAACAAAGGGGATTGTCCTCGAAGCCCTCGGATTCACTTCCAAAACAAAAATCTCTGAATCCGTAATTGCCAATTGAAGGTTCAAGAAGCCACTAAGCTTTAGCTCTTTCGCCACAGAAATACTGAGATTTTCGATTTTCTTCAGTACCGACGAAGCCAAGCTTTGTGGGGGAATCACACAAGAACTATCGCCAGAATGAATGCCCGCCTCTTCAATATGTTCCATAATCGAAGCGATTTGAACCCTCTTGCCGTCCCCTACACAATCGACATCCACTTCGATTGCGTCTTCTAAGAAGCGGTCCACAATCATTGGCCAGTAAGACTTCTTGAGACGCCGTATTGAATCAAACAGAGCTTCGAACTCAAGAGGGGAGCGAAGAATGTGCATCGCCCTTCCCCCCAAAACATAGGAGGGTCGAAGAAGAATCGGAAAACCCATTTTCTTTACGGCGGCTCGCAAAGATTTGATCGACTTCACAGTAATCGACGGGGGTCTCTTGATCTTTAGCTTTTGCAGCATTCGGTAAAATCGGTCTCGATCTTCAGCTCGATCGATCTGATCTCGACTCGTTCCAAGCAATGTCTCTTCTTTAAGTTCCTGAGATAATTTTAGAGCCGTCTGCCCACCGGTTTGACACAAAATACCAATACAACGGCCGCTTTTCTTTTCTTCGGCGATCACTCGTCGAACAAACTCTGCTGTGAGGGGCTCAAAGTAAAGTCGATTGGAAATGTCGTAATCTGTCGAAACGGTCTCGGGGTTGCAGTTAATCATCACCGCCTCAAGGCCCATCTTCCGAATGCTTTGAACCGCCTTGACACAACAATAATCGAACTCAATTCCCTGCCCAATTCGATTGGGCCCACTGCCCAAAACCACCACAAAATCTTTCTTGGTGCTTGCCTTTAACGGGGCCGGTTTCTGAGCGCGCCCAGACTCCATCGGAAAGTCTTCATAAGAAAAGTAATAATACGGAGTTTGAGCTTCAAATTCTCCTGCACAAGTGTCGACTTGGTTTAGCTCTGAATCAATCTTCCACTGCTTTCTCAAACGAAAGATCTGAAGCTCTGTCTTCTTGCACCATCCAGCAATCTGCTCATCACTGAGTCCGGCCGTCTTCGCCTTTCTTAAAAGGACCGGACTCAAAGCGTGGGTCTTCAGCTCCCCTTCTAGAGAAATCAGCTCATCCAGATGTTTTAAAAACCAAGGGTCAATACCTGTCGCCTCTTGAAGCTGCTGAACGCCTGCTTTTTTTGACCGCAATAGTTCGGCCATCAGATACCAGCGATCATACCTTGGGCTTCTAACATTTTCGAGACTGAGCTCTGAAGCCTGCCAATCAGATGGAAGCTCCAGACCAGGCTGATCAGTCTCGAGCGAATGAAAGGCCCGCATCCAAGCCTCTCGAAAAGTTCGACCCAGGGCCATGGCCTCTCCGACCGATTTCATCTGTGTCCCCAGAACCGGCTGCGTCTGAGAAAACTTTTCAAAATTAAAACGGGGGATTTTCAGCACCACATAATCGAGGGCTGGCTCAAAGCAAGCGGAGGTGATACCGGTGATGTCGTTTTTCAGTTCATCTAAATGATAACCAACCGCCAGAAGAGCCGAGATCTTCGCAATGGGGTAACCTGTTGCCTTCGAAGCGAGAGCCGAACTTCGAGAAACGCGAGGATTCATTTCCACCACGACAAAGCGGTCTGACAGAGGGTCTAGAGCAAACTGAATATTGCATCCTCCCGTTTCAATTCCGACCGCCAGACAGATTTTCTTGGAAGCCTCTCGAAGCCTTTGATGCTCTTTATCCGTCAGCGTTTGAGCGGGCGCAACCGTCATGGAGTCCCCCGTATGCACCCCCATCGGATCAAGATTCTCAATACTACAGATCACGACAAACTGGTTCTTTGAGTCGGCCATCACTTCATATTCGAGCTCTTTCCATCCAATAATCGACTCTTCGATCAAGACCTCTGAAGTAGGTGAGGCCTTTAGCGCTTCCTGCATCTGACGAACAAAGTCCTGCTGGTTGTAAACAATCCCGCCCCCTGCACCTCCCAAGGTATAGTTGGGGCGCAAAATCAGTGGGAAAGCAAACTCACTCAAGGCCTGAAGAGCCTCTTGCTCTGAACGAACCAAGCGAGACTTCAGACAGGGCAAATCGTTTCTTATCAAGAGATCACGAAATCGCTCTCGATCTTCTGCCAATGAAATGGACTCCAACCGAACTCCAATCAATTGAACGCCGTAGGTCTGAAGAACTCCCATCCGATCGAGATCAAGCGCCAAATTCAAAGCCACCTGCCCCCCTAAGGTCGGGAGCAGGGCGTCCGGTCGTTCTTTGGCAATCACCTTTTCTAAGGTCTCTGGCACTAAGGCTTCAATATAGGTTCGAGAAGACATTTGGGGGTCGGTCATGATGGTGGCCGGGTTGGAATTCACCAGAACAACTTCGAAGCCCTCCTTTTGAAGAGCCCGTAGAGCTTGAGAGCCTGAATAGTCAAACTCACAGGCCTGACCGATCTGAATGGGCCCGCTCCCAATCACGAGAATCTTCTTAAGATCATTTCTGCGTGGCATCGGTCGCCTCCCCCTTCAGATACTTTTTGTAAAAATCTCGATACAACCAGTTTTGAGAACGAAGCACGGCCAACTGGTCTGACAAGTCGTAGCTACGAATGAGACACTCTAAAAGTTCGCGAAGCATCTCTCGATGCAGCCCCCATACCTCAGAATATTGCCGACAAAGATCCCTCAACTTTTTGTACTCCGTCTCTGGATGCAACCAAATATGTGTCGCAAAGTATTGATTGGAGCCCGACTCGACAGGAAAAAGACGAGCCTGAACGATCTGATGAAGTTCAGCCCTCCAAGACTGAAAGAGTCCGTCCTCTTTTCGCTTCCGAACCCTTCGTTCGACGGAGAACAAAAGATCTCGCAAAACGATCTCTCCGGGCAGGATCTTTCTCACCTCAAACACAGACAGGTGATGAAAAATCGATGCCTTGAGCCAACCCCTTTCGGCCTCAGACCCGCGATCTAAACTAAAGGACAGAATGGCCGGACTCTTTTGTCGACCAGCCAAGCAGTAGTCGAACAAATACCATTCCAGAAAACTCTGGCTGACCGCGTTGTAGAAGGACTCTTCCATCTCATAAGTTCGACCCAACTTTGAGAAAAAAATCGACTTCGCTCGCATGAGTTCCTTCTCGAACTCTCCCTTAGAGAAAAAATCCACGAGACCCTCGAAGGACTGCGTCCAGAGATCTTCCCTTCGCTCCGACGAGTTTAAGAGTTCTTCCATAAACTTCCCTCTCGAAACTCGTAAAAAATGTCCCGCCAGTCTAGGGGGCCCGGCGAAGCTTCTGGGTGAAACTGAAATCCAGCGACTTGCCGGTCCGCATCGACAAAACCCGCCAGACTTTGATCGTTAAGGTGAATCAATTCGGCCATCTTCGGATCACCAAAAGCTTCGGCCGCAAAGCCGTGATTTTGCGAGCTCATGGCCGCTCGCTGTCGTCGGGTGTCCCATACCGGATGATTCGCAGCCCGATGACCATACTTCAGCTTGTAAGTTTTCTGCCCGAGGGCTTGTGCCAAAAGTTGGTGGCCAAAACAGATTCCAAGAACTGGAAAGAGACCAATGAAGCTTTCTATCAGCTCAACCAAGTCGGGCTCGGCCGAAGGGTCCCCAGGCCCATTCGAAAGAACCATGGCATCCGGACGGAGTGCCAAAACTTCTTCGTAACTAGAGGAGCATGGCAAAACCCAGAGCTCCTCAAAACCCGCATCGATCAGATAACGCAAAATCTGTCTCTTCACTCCAAAATCAAGAACCACACAGCGCTTTAGATTCGATGCCCCAGTCTTCCAATGGGGATCAAGAAGGGGGAAAGATCCCATCGTCCAGCGATAAGACTTTTTGGTGCTGACCTCCTTCACAAGAGAAAGGCCCTGCATCTGCATTTGAGACTTCCACGACTTTCGTACTTGTTCCACCGAGCTTCCATCGGTGCATAACAAGGCGGTCTGGGCTCCCTCGATCCTTAACTTATTCACCAATCGTCTGGTATCTGCTCCCACAAGAGCTGCAATATTTTGAGTCTTACAAAAACTTTCGAGGCTCTCGTGGTAGCGCCAGTGAAACTGAGCATCACAAAGATCTCGAATCAAGAGGCCCTCTGCCCAAGCTCGCGAGCTTTCCCAGTCATCAGGATGAACGCCCTGGTTACCAATCTGAGGGGCTGTAAAACAAAGAATCTGTTTGCAATAGGAAGGGTCTGTCAGCATTTCTTGATAGCCGGTATGTCCGGTGTGAAAGACGAGCTCGGCCTCTACGCGGGCTCTCGCCCCCATCACACGCCCACGAAAAACACTGCCGTCAGCGCATAGAAGAAAGCCCTCATCAGAAAGGGCTTTGCCTTCTCTCTGTTTTCGGACGGAGCTTTTCAACCTAGCCATAGACCTGCCTTCCTTGAGACCAATGTTGCAGCATCCGAACCTGAGCCTTCAGGCCTTTCCATGGTCCGTTGCTCGATTTAGAGCGACCCCACTCCAGATCCTGCGGCTTCGTCTCCTCAAAGACAATGAGATTCGCCCAGTATCCTGGTTTAAGATGCCCCCATTCTTGGCCCAGGCCAAGAAGATCCGCGGGCTTTTGTGCACTCAAACGAAAATAGTCCCCCCAGGACAGTTTTGATCGTCTGCGAACCAAATCATAAAGTGGCAAATGATTCTCTAGCGACAAAATTCCGTGAGCTGCCGATTCCATCGGACGATCTTTCTCTAAGCGACTGTGGGGGGCGTGATCGCTGGCAAAGACACTAATCAGCCCAGACCTTGCCGCTCGACAAAGGGCTTCTCTGTCCGACCTTTCTCGAATCACAGGGCAAACCTTAAACTGACTCCATTCGAGTGGCTCGCGCTCTCGAAAGTCCTCTACTGAAAGAAGAGCATGATGCGGCGTCAACTCAGAGGACACCTTGACCCCTTTCTTTTGGTAGCGACGAATCAAACTCAATGTCTTTTCACTCGAAAGATGGCAGAGATGAATTGGAGCCCGCAAGCGGGCCGCCCACGCCAAATCTCTCTCGACCATTCGAGTCTCTGCTTCTTCTGGTGAACCCTTATGCCCCGTTCTCATTGAAGCCTCTGATAGATGAATCACACTGGCTTCCGAACAAGAAAGATCCTCTTCGTGCAGCGACAAAAGCTTTCCTGCGGCCTTCGTCGCCTTTAAGGCCGCCACGAAGATCTCCTCATTCCACAAGGGCTTGCCATCGTCAGACAGGCCTGCAATCGGCATTTTCAAAAGCTCTTTCCAGGCGGTAGGAGTCTTTCCTTCAAGCTTTTCTGTCACGGCTGCAAAGGGCAGCATTCGAATGCTTCGGTTCTTTGTTAGGCGCAGAAAGTCTAAGATTCTTTTGGGGGAGTCTAGCCGCGGCTGAGTGTTCGCCATGCAGGCCATCAGGCCGACCCCCCCTCTCTGGGCTGCGGCCTCGAGGCTTTCAAAATCCTCTTTGTGATTTTCGTCAAAGCCACGGCTGTGAATATGAAGATCGATCGCACTGGGGCCCACAAAAGACTCCCCTAGGTCTTCTGTTTTGGCGAGACTCCTCTTCGATCCAAAATCAATCGAGTCAATTCGACCCTTTCTAATCTCAATCAAGCCGGGTTCAAATCGGCCTGTCCTTTCATTCCAAACTCTCTTGCTGTAAAGTCGCCTCATCGGCTCCCCTCGAACAAGTCGGCCAGCAATCGATAACGAACTTCGTAGCACGCACGAACTTGCTGTCTCACCAAAGAGTTTTCATCTTCGAAGCGACAAAGCGCCCATTCCACATCTTCGTTTTCGATCACGGGCCCCGCATGCATCCAATAACTCCCTCGTCCGAGTTCTTTTTTCAAGAGTGGCCCCAAAGCAGAATGGCCTCCCCGCTCCTTTTGAGCCCGAAGCACGAAGACGATCTTTTGGGAAGGCAATTTGTCTCGGGCCAACAATCGAAATCCCATGGCCTTTGAGAACAAAAGAGTTTGAGGTCGACCGTCGTTGACCACAGAAACGCGATAGCCCAATTTTTTAAACAAAAAGCCACTCGATCTGGCGACTCGGCTGTTTTCGACATCGCCAAAAAAGGCGACAGAGCCTGACTTCAGGTCTTGCTTCCAGAGAGTCCAAGCGTCCCCCAGAGCTTGAGTCGGATGTTGATGTCGCCCGTCTCCGGCATTGAAGACCGGTTTCTGGGTCCAGTGTTGAACCCAATGGGCAAAACCCGGCTCCGAGTGTCGAACCACAAAAAAAGAAGGATCGAGCTCGGCCAAGGATTTAAAGCTCTCTTCAAGACTTTCCCCCTTCGACAAACTGCTGAGGGAGGGATCAAAGTGAATCCAGCGAAGACCCAAATCGAGGCCGGCCTTCTCAAAGCTCGTCAAGGTGCGGGTGCTATTCTCAAAAAAGGCCAGACAGCCCACAGGACTCTGAACGCGAGAGGCTCTCGTCACTGAATCTCTGCGCTTTTGGACAAGACGCCTAAAGAAGTCCCTCAACTGAGTGATTGGAATATCAGACAAACTTAACAAGCCTCGGTGATCGAGCACTATTCCTGTTTTAACCCCTCTACTCAGGACTTAAAAGGCAAAAAAGCCCAAAGCCCCACAGAAGCCTTTGTTTCAAAGCCTGAGCGAGCTTTTTACTTCCGTATCGAGGGATTTTTCTGTAGCGGATGAGGCGTGTGGCAAAGCCTGACCAGTCTAATGGGTCTTTTGACAATGCTCGCTTTGGCTTGGCTTCTGTCGAGCTCAAAACGAAGCATCCCTTGGCGAGTTGTCTTGATGGGTCTGGGGCTTCAGTTTCTATTTGGCTTGTTCATTCTTCGAACCAGGGTCGGCTTCTTCATCATGGATCGGGTGAGGCTTTTTTTTGACCACCTTTTGGCGTTTTCGGATGCAGGGGCCGAAATGGCTTTTGGCCCAACATTTAGGGATCACTTTTTTGCCTTCTCAGTACTTTCCACGATTATTTTTATCAGTTCTCTGATGGCCATCCTCTTTTATCTAGGAGTCATTCAAAAGATTGTCGCGGCCCTTTCGTGGGTCATGACCCGAAGCATGAATGTGTCTGGCACAGAATCCCTCGCAGCCAGTGCCAATGTGTTTATCGGACAAACAGAGGCACCACTCGTGATCAAACCCTATATTGCCAGCATGACCCAGTCAGAGATTCTCGCCCTGATGACAGGGGGAATGGCCACGGTCGCCGGTGGCGTTCTCGCTGCTTATGTGAGCTTTGGAGCAGATGCGGGCCATCTGCTGGCCGCCTCAGTGATGTCGGCTCCAGCCTCTCTTCTTATTGCAAAGCTCATTCTTCCCGAAAAGGAGCTTTCTGTTTCGAAGGGCTCTCTGCAGATTAAGTTGGAGCGAAGTGACAAAAACATTCTGGATGCAGCTTGTCGAGGGGCCTCGGAGGGTTTGAAGCTCGGTCTTAATGTGCTTGCTATGCTCATTGCCTTTGTCGCGCTCGCTGCGCTTCTCAATGGCGCTCTGTCGATTTTTCCCCAGGTCGGTGGAGCCCCTCTGAGCTTTGAGAGAATCTTAGGCTTTTTCTTTACTCCTATAGCCTGGCTAATCGGAGTGGACGCACAAGACTCAGCCATCGTCGGGCAACTTCTTGGAAAGAAAATGTTTTTGAATGAGTTCTTAGCCTTTGTGGATTTACGAGATCTTAGAGACTCGATCAGTCCTCGCTCCTTCACCCTGGCCACTTATGCCCTCTGTGGTTTCGCTAACTTTGCCTCGATCGCCATCCAAATCGGAGGAATCTCTGCTCTCGTTCCCGAGCGGCGTCAAGATCTTGCCAGACTCGGATTCAAGGCCATGCTCGGCGGAACTCTCGCAGCTAATATGACCGCTTGCATTGCTGGGATCCTGATCTGAAGACAAAGTTTTGACGGTCACTCCGAGCCTTCAAGATTGCATTAAAATAAAAGAGGCAATGGGGGCAATTGAGCATTTTCGAGCGACGATCCTTCAAGGCTTTCTTGGATTGATACTCGCCCTGCCCTCATGGGCTGGGCTTGTAGCCCAACACCCAAAAAGTGAGTATTGGCAGCGCAGTTTTGAATCTTATCTTACCCAGGAATCTGGCCCCCTCACCGCGGCCTCAGCTGAAGGCTTGCTCAATTGGATGGGAAGCCCGATTAAACCCGTCTACTTCTATCAGTCGAATCAAAGCCAAATCATCTTCTACCTGAACGAAAGACAACAGTGGGTCAGCGTTCTATGGAGCTCCCAAGATCAAACAAAATGTGCAAGAAGCGCTCTACGAGGGCTTTTTGACGATTGGCTCGGAGAGATTGAGTCTCAAGAAGAGTTTGAACGATGGCAGAAGCTGAGAGCTAGCCTCATGTCTTCTTATATTGAGGCCTCTCGATCGAACTCGCTGGAAGCTTTTCACACCAAGGACTTGAAAATCACTCGCAAGAAAAACAACCGAAGCCTTCCGAAGCTAACAGCCTCCCCCATGGTGCTCCTCTTTGAAGCACAAAGGCCATAGCGATAAGGTGCATCTGCGCTGCCTCTTTGCATCGTCTCAAGCTGGCCTCAGCAAACACAGAAACAGTTCAGCAGTTGGATTACTGGCTCTGTCTGACAAATGAAGTTTTCGACTGCTGCAGATCCTAGTGACTGGAAGCTGGAGCAAGCATTTTTCGAACCTCTTCAACATGCTCCTGCTCTAAACGAATCTGCTCGCGGATCAACTCTTCCAGGGCAATGTTTCCATCCGTCATCGCCAAAACCGCTTCGTACATTTTTAGACCCTCTAACTCATATTCTAAACTTTCGTTCAGAATAGCCATCACCCCGTGCTCATTTCTCTCGGGGGGTTGTGTCACTTTGATGGAGGGGTGCCCGCCAAGCGCGGTAATTTTTTCGCCAATCGTGGCGGCGTGATCAAAGGCCTCGCTCGCCTGATCCCGAAACCACTTCACAATGGGAATTCGATTGGGACCCGTCACCATCAAAGAGTAGTGCAGATAACGAGCCACGCCTGAAAGCTCCCACTCTAGAATTTCATTCAATTTTGCAATCAGTTGAGTATTCACAGCCAAAACCTCCAGGGCCAGATTGTGCAATCGAACTTGGTCTTTGACAAGGGCTTTCCCCGTATTTCTGGAGTCGCCAAAGACGGCTCAGCGGGTCTCTTTAGAGGCAGAGGGGCCCATCCTTCGAGAGGGGAAAGCGCTTGAACGCATCAATCCTGGCGGATAAGTCTTCAGGTCGATGTCAGGAAAAAGCTTTCCATGCCTCTCTTGAATCTTCTGACTTGGCTCTTCTAGACTAAAGACCAAAAGCCTTGAGATCCGCGCTTGCCCCTTGCCCGCTTCCAGAACGAGCTGGCCGGCTTCGCTCGCTTTCTGGGCTCTCCTTAATTTTCTCAAAGACTCTCGACTTCGATTCGAAAGATGTCGGTCGCCCAATCTTGCCTTTACCTCGACAGCCCAAAGCAACTTTGAGTCTTCGGGGTCTCGGATCAGAAGATCAAACTCCCCCACTTCGGATTTGCCCCTGATCTTCATTCGATAAGACTCTCGAATCCCTTGAAGCGAGTAGCCACGAGCCACAAGATGAGCGGCCACTCTGAGCTCCCCCAGCGCCCCCATCTCAGAATCCGAGAAATCTTCAGAAGCCGCTTCGAGCTGTCGAAGAACACGAAGGGCATGGGACCGGAAGTTCTCTTTTGAAAAGCCTTGAGTGGGGTTCCTCGCTGCCCAGCTCAACCACGAAAGACTCCACAAAACCTGATCGAGAATTTCTGGATGAAAGGCCTCTGGTAAAAAACTCTCCTTCAATTCGGCCCTCAGGTCTTCGAGAGAGACTGGCCCCATCCTCTCGACCTCGGCCACTTCAAAGGACTTCAATCGAGGCATATAGAGTGAAGGACCCGCCAATTCGCCAACTTCGCCCAAGCAGAATAATGCCATCCACCCCAAAGACCACAACCCCAACACCTTCCAGGAGCCTAGCAAAAGCCCGCTTAGAAAAGAAGAGCTCAAAAGAAGCAGGTGAATTTGCGAACTGTTGGCTGCAAAAGCCGAGAGTCTCTTCCCAGAGGATCTGCGGAGTTCTGACACTCCTAGTGGTCCAACCGGTAAATTGTTTCCGTGTTGTGCTGAGGCCAGTTTGAGGCCGATGCAAGGCGGCAGCGAGACGCATATTGGACATATACAACGAGCGACAACGCCGCAGCGGCTCAAAAGGGCCCAGCCCGAAGGGAATCAAGCTTTTGCCCCGACTCAGCGTTGCTCGGGATGGCATAGGTACCCAACCTGATCCCACCCTCGCGCCTTGATTCGAAGCAAAAGCTTGATTCACAACAGGAAAAAATTTACCGGTTGGACCACTAGAAATGTGGACTTGTTCTTTTGCCGCCCCCCCCACCGCAGGCGGCATGGCGCGCAATTAACTGATTTTATTTGTTTTTTTCTACAGGCGCGGTATTCTTTCATTATGCCGTTGCTGGTATACTGGAATTGAACTAGATCTATACCAGAGTTTTTATTACCCCTACTGTTTCGTCAGTAGGGCGCGAAGCCGCTCTTTGAAGCGGCTTCTGCATTTTTATGGCAGCGAATCAAAAGAAAACTAAAGAGAAGACATATGTCTATATTGACGGCTTCAACTTGTACTATGGTTGTCTCAGGCACACAAACTACAAGTGGCTTAACCTCGAAGCGCTCTGCTCAAATCTTCTCAAAGAAAATGAAATTGTTAAGATCAAATACTTCACCGCTCGCGTTAGCCCGCGTGTGGATGATGAGGATGCGCCGCTAAGACAGTCTGCCTATTTGAAGGCGCTAGAAACACTTGATAAAGTAGAGTGTTACTTCGGACACTTCAAACAAGGCGTGAAACCAGCACGGTTGGTTGAGCCGCTGATTACCCATAACGGACAAGAGCTAGAGTCAGTCAAGGTGTTGAAGACAGAAGAAAAAGGGTCCGATGTTAATTTGGCGTGCCATTTGTTGATGGATGCCTTTTCCAGCTCGTTCGACTGCGCTGTCGTGATATCGAACGATTCGGACCTAGAGACGCCAATGAGAATGGTCAGAGAGAAGTTTCGCAAGAAGATAGGTTTGATAAATCCTCACTATGATAGAAACAGAAAGAGGGTCGAGGCTTTTAACTCCAGGGTAGGAAGCGGCAGGAAACGAAAATTCTACACCGCTGCCCAAGAGTTGATGCGACAGTCCGATTTCTTCAAAGTCATTCGAGAGGGTTTGCTTCAGATTAGTCAATTTCCAGCTGTCATTGAGTGCAAGGGCAGAAAGATTCACAAGCCTGAAGCTTGGTAAAAGGTGACTCGCTGTGCACTCTAGGTGGACAGGCCATAATCATTGAACAATGACCCAGCTTGTGGTTTCAGATCCACTGTTCTTCGGCGGGCTTATCGGTCTTCGAAGCATCCCCAAAGACCACAACCCCAACACCTTCCAGGAGCCTAGAGCAACTTTGTCTTGAATTCATCGCTTCGCTGTGGCTAGTCTGAGGGCTGGGAAGTCACGAGAGGGGGATTCGTGAGGGGATATCTATTTTCTATATTTCTATTGGCTTCGGTTCTTGTGGGCGCCGAAGAGAGCTTTGGGGGCTGGATGGGAGATCTCGTTCGAACAGCCTGGGAGGATCAGGAGACTCAAGAAAGCACTGAAGGGACCGTGGGCGAGGAGAGGCTGAATGCCCGCGATAAGAACTCCGCACCGATGAAACGACTCGATCGTTTGATCTCAGAACTTTCTGACCCTCGTTGGGTCGTTAGGGTTTCCGCCGCACAAGAGGTGGGCCGATTAGGAGAGGAGGCCATTCCTGCCGTTCCCGCACTGACCGCCCTGACTCATGATCGAGATCTCAGTGTTCGAGAAGCCGCAATCTTAAGTCTGGGTCAAATTGGCCGGCCGACGGAACAGGTCATGCCTGTCCTGATTCAGACTTTAGAGACACCGAGTTGGTTCATTCGACGAACCGCACGAGATGCCATTGTCAGAGTTGGAGAGCCAGCCATTCCATTTTTGGTTGGGACTTTAGCGGAGCCTGGCTTTGCCAACCCCTCAGGCATCTCTCAAGCGCTGGATATGATCGGCCACCATTGCGGCGATACCGAGGGGGTCACTCGAATGGTCCTTCAAGGCTTGAGCGGATTCAGCGCAGAACAGCGATTGGATGCCGTCGAACTCCTAAGACAGCACAGCAAAATCGGACTTCGCATTTACCAACACGACGAAGCCGCAAGAGTTTTCGACAGGGCAACAAATCAAAGGAAGCTTTCACCCAAGGACTTGGAAGCATTTCTGAAAAGCTCACTAGCCATCGAGGTCTGGACGGAGCTTCATCTTTTTAGCCTCGAGCTTTCAGCTGAACAACGAGAGTTTGTTCTCTTGATGGCGTTTAGAGATCAACAGCCCATTTTCCCCTCTTATGAAAATCTCAAGAGGTGGCAGCAAACAGGAAGACTTCTTGCACTCGAATATCTGAACGAATCCATTCGAGAAAATGTCTTTCTGGGCTCTCATGAAATTCCCGCCTCTCTTCGAAAGCTGGTCTGGGAACACTCGGAACTCAATCAGTATCTTTATTCAGAACTCGGACCCCATAGATTCTGCCAAGCCTTTTGCCGCAGTTTGAAAAGCCTAGAGAGCCTTTGGCAGGCTGAGCTCAGCTATCGGCTCTTGGAGGAGTTTTCACAAGCCAACACCCGACTCCCTCACCTGGGTCAAGCCCTCAACTTCGGCTTAAAATTGAATCTTGAGAATTTGCTTCAAGAAGATCCCGATCTCTTTTTGTCTCTTGTTCTGTTGATCACAGATATCTGGGACCGTGAAGAAATCTCACTCGGCCACGAAGAAGTGCTGGCACAATGGTTTTCTGCTTTCATGCGGGCCGATCCCCAGACTGCGCCCGCCTTGAAGGAACTCCATCAAGAAGCTCTGGCTTGCCTCAATGTCAAGTGACCTACAGTTCACTAGCCCTGGATAGCTCTTGAAGGCCCTCTTCTTTTCCCTCCAAAGACGCCACTTCTTCGGATGTCTGAAAGCTTCTGAGTATCCTCCAAAAATGCTTAGCAAGCTGCATGCATAAAAACAGCTCTGTCAAAAATCGATTACAGTCTTGAATGGGAAGTCTCTTCTGTGAAACGGCCTGAAGCATCTCCTCTCGCTTTGCTTTGAACCAGCCTTTGATCTTCGCGTAGTCTTCGTCCAGCTCAAGCTGAGCTCGATGCCCCCACTGAAGTCGCTCATTCTCTTTGCCCATCTCGTTCAGAAACTCTTGCAAATACTCCGACAATCTCTCGCGATAAGCCGAGCCCTCGGCCCCTTCGTGCAGTCGGTGGCTCTGAGCCAAAAGCTCTAAGATTCTCTCCAGATGCTCAAAGGCGTGGAAAATTCTCAATCGCAGCGGCCTTCGATCTTCTCGATCTTCATCAAACTCAGAGCTCGCGACAAAACTGGAACTCTCTCGCAAGGCCTCTCGAAGATCCAAGAGTCGATATCTTTGCTTATTCTGAAGGCCTGTTTTCAGCATCTGTTGAGAGAGAGTCAGCAATTCCCGTGTCAGCTCAAAGACCGCCTTCTGTCCCACCTCAATCGCCTGTTCTTGTCCGAGTGGAGAATCTTTCTCAAGCCTAGGCACCCAAGCAATGCTTCGCCGATCAGGCAGAAGTCGCTCAATCTGTCGAGCGAAGAAGCTCGTGAACGGGAGAAAGATTGAAATGCCCAAAAGATGAAAGCTCGTTTGAAAAACCGCGAGGCTCAGAGTCTCTTGATCTCCAAAAAGCCAATTTGCCAGAAGCAATACCGCTTTGATAAAAATTGGAAATGACAGAAAGACAATCGTGCCCGTCACCACATTAAAAAGAATGTGGGCCAAAGCCGTGCGCTTGGCCTGTACAGAACCGGCCAAAGACGCGAAGCCCGCGGTCACAGTCGTTCCGATCGACTGACCAATCACCATCGCCGCTGCGAGTTCAAAGGGAATGACTCCAGCATAGAGGAGCGTCATGGTCACGGCAACAGCAGCACTTGAAGACTGCATGACGACTGTCATGAGTAGCCCAACCAGCAACAGGCTAAAGCGCCCTCCCCAGCCCGGCGAGACGAAACCCCCGATATCAATCTTTTCTGACAAATCCGCCATCGAGAGCTGAAGAAAATCAATTCCTAAAAAAATCATCGCAAAGCCAGCGATCACCAAGCCCAGATGCCTCCAAGCTCCCTGCAAGAAGATCCTTAAAAAGGCGCCGATCCCCAACAAGGGCAGGCTCATCGCCGTCATACTGACTTTCAGGCCAAGCCCCGACACAATCCAAGCCGTGGAGGTCGTCCCAAGATTGGCGCCATAAATGATGCCCAAAGACTGAGTGAAACTGAGAAGCCCGGAACTTACCAAACCCACCGTAATCAGGGTGGTTGCACTGCTGGACTGCAAAAGGCTGGTGATTCCCACGCCCGTTAAAATTCCTGTCCAAGTCTTCGAAGTAAATCGTTTAAGAATTCGATGCAAACTATCACTGGCAACGGCTTTCAGATTCTCTGTGAGAAGGAGCATTCCCAGCAAGAACAAGCCTAAGCCGCCGACAATTCCACTGACCATCATTTATCCGTCAATCTTCAGAACGGCCAAGAACGCCTCTTGAGGAACTTCGACCGAGCCAATTGATTTCATCTTCTTCTTTCCCTCTTTTTGCTTCTCGAGCAGTTTTCTTTTCCGAGTGATATCTCCGCCGTAGCACTTGGCTGTAACATCCTTTCGTAAAGCACTCAGGGTTTCTCGCGCGATGACCTTTGCCCCGATGGCGGCCTGAACGGCAATCTGAAACATTTGTCTGGGCAGAAGCTCTTTCATTTTTTTGGCTAGCTCTCGACCCCGATGCTGAGCGAAGTCGCGGTGAATAATCAAAGATAAACTCTCGACTCTCTCTCCGTTCAGTAGCAGGTCTAGCTTCACCAGTTCCGAAGGTCGATAGTCCAAGAACTCATAGTCTAGGCTGGCGTAACCTTTTGTAATGGACTTCAATCGATCATAGAAATTTAAAACCAACTCGTTTAGAGGAATCTCATATTCAAACATCACTCGCTGCGGGCCGAGGTACTCCATTTTCTTTTGAATTCCCCTTTTGTCTGTGCAGAGCTTCATCACCCCTCCGACAAATTCTTGAGGGGTGTGAATCACCACACGAAAGTAGGGCTCTTCGGTGCTTGCAATCAAATTGGGGTCGGGCATCTTGCTGGGGTTAGACACCTCGATGGTCTCTCCTGCCTCCAGATGAACTCGGTATTTTACAGTCGGACAGGTTGAAATCAATGAGAGACTATACTCCCGTTCCAAGCGCTCTCGAACAATCTCCATATGAAGAAGCCCTAAAAATCCGCAACGAAAGCCAAAGCCTAAATGCTCAGAAATCTCCGGCTCATAGGTAATGGAGGAGTCGTTCAGAACGAGTTTCTCAAGTGAATCTTTTAAAGACTCATAGGCGTCCGTCTCGGTCGGAAAGAGACCGCAAAACACCATCGGTTTCACTTCACGAAAACCTGCCAACATTTTTGGCGCAGGGTCCTTCGTCAAGGTCAAGGTGTCGCCAATCTTTGCATCCTGCAAACTCTTGATTCCAGAAATCACAAAGCCCACCTCTCCGGCAGAGAGTTCATTGACAGGCGTCGGATTCGGACAAAACAAGCCAAGATCAAGTACTTCGTGATCGATTTTCCGACTCATCAAACGCATTTTGTCTTTCTTCTTTAAAACACCCGAAAAGACCCGAACAAGAATGATGACCCCTCGGTAAGAGTCAAACCAGCTATCAAAAATCAAAGCGGCCAACTTCCCTTGCATTTCAGGCAATTGCCTCGGGGGGGGAACTCTCTTCACGACGGCTTCAAGAACTTCTTCAATGCCTATTCCCGACTTCGCAGAACAAAGAATGGCGTCTTTTGCATCAATTCCAATAACATTCTCAATCTCGGCCCTCACCTTTTCGGGTTCAGCTGCAGGCAGATCAATTTTGTTAATGACGGGAATGATTTCTAAGTCGTTTTCAAGCGCAAGATAAACATTGGCCAGAGTCTGAGCCTGAATCCCCTGTGAGGCGTCTACAACCAACAGGACCCCCTCACAAGCCTTCAAACTTCGCGACACCTCGTAAGAGAAATCCACATGTCCGGGAGTGTCGATGAGGTTTAAACAATAGTTCTGACCGTCCTTTGCGAGATAGTTCAAGCGAACGCTTTGAGCCTTGATGGTGATTCCCCTCTCTCGCTCAAGCTCCATCTTGTCGAGAACCTGCTCTTTCATTTCTCGCTTCGTCAAAGCTCCTGTGGCTTCAATCAAGCGATCCGCAAGCGTGGACTTGCCGTGATCAATATGAGCGATAATCGAAAAGTTTCGGATTCTAGGATTCATATGTTTCTATCGTCTTTTTGGTGTCCGCTTCAGCTAATCGCTCTCTTTCAAGGCTTGAAGGAGCCGGTACACAAAGAGAATCAGCATCGCTCCTAAAACGCCCATCAAAAAGCCGGCGGCATCATAAGGCCCGTACCATCCAAAAGCCTGTCCGATCCACTTTCCGACCACGGCCCCTCCAACTCCCAAAAGTGCTGTCATTATAAATCCTTGAACCGTCTTTCCGGGCATCAAAAGTCGCGCCACCAAGCCAATAAAAAGACCTAAAATAATCGTCCAAATGAATGCCAACATCCCTTGTTCTTAACACAGCCCCAAAAAAGGCCAAAGGTTTGATCAAAGCGAAGTCGACGCCGCCGCCACAGCGAAGGGGTCGGGAGACGAAAGTGCCAGACTAGCAAACCCAAGCAAGCCCGATGGGCCCTTAGCGGTTCATGGGGAGTGGCGATAAAGGTTCAGATGCGAGAAGGTTAGTGGTCCAACCGATAAATTGTTTCCGTGTTGTGCTGAGGCCAGTTTGAGGCGATGCAAGGCGGCAGCG
>REDG01000035.1 GCA_007693605.1 Bradymonadales bacterium | reverse complement strand
CCCCCCCCCCCCCCCCCGGCGCGCGCCCGAACCGCCGCCGACCCGCCCGGCCCCCCCCCCCCCCCCCCCCCCCCCCCCCCACCCCCCCGGGGGGGGGGGATACAATGATTCGAGCTCTCTTCTTGAGCGTTCTCGTCTTCGGCTCCTTTCAATCAGCCGTCTGGGCTGACTTCTCCGCTAAAGGACGGGTCTCAGGCTCGCTTCTATATCTTCTCGATAACTTTGAATCCACCAGCGTTTTTGAGGTCTACACCAACGGCAACTGTAGTGACCCCGGTGAGCTCATTCAAATTGTCTTTGGAAAGGAGATTGATGCCGTAGACTGCTCCGCTCGCTGCTGCCGCCAGCGAGTACTGCGAGGAGATGAGCTGGTTCTTGAAAGATTTTCAGAAGAGGGAGACCCAACGAGCATTCGACAGATCGGCTCTAGTCTTTATTCGAATCTGCATCTCAGCTCAGAACTTAAAAAGGATCGGTTCAGCCTGAAAATCAACGGCCGACTCAGCCAGTCCCTTATGAACGACCGAAGTCTCTACGGAACCAATCGACCCTTCTATCAGTTTTCCAATCTCTATCTTCAATATGAAAATCTCGATGGGCGCATTCCCTTTCAAGTGAGTCTCGGTCGAAGGGCCTTGGGGGCGGGTGCGATTGTGGATGGTCTCAGCCTGAAGTACTTCTTTGGCCCCTCCACTCGACCCAACAGCAAAAGTGTCGGCGGTTTTTTTGGTTTGGCTCCTCAGCCTGTAACCAAAAAAGTCTCTCAGGACCGATTGGTCTTTGGATTGAATTTTCAGTGGATCAGTGACTTCTCGCAGACCTCTGAGAGCAAGTTTTTCTTCGATTCGACTCTGGTCGGCGAAACCTTCAAGGGCGACTTAAATCGGCTGAGCCTACAGACTCGAAGTCATTTCACTCCTCTGCGAGAGTTGAGTTTAATTCTAAGCTCAACCACCGAGCTGCCGGCCAAAGGCGACAGTGGAGCTTTAAAGAGTGGCTATTTGAGTCTTCAGACTCTGTTTCGACCTCAGCCTCGAGTTAATTTGAGCTTGGCTCTGACCCAGTTTCGAATCGATCGATTTTTGATCGAAGACTCCGTTCGCAATCCGATTCTTGATGACATTCAAGCCGACCGAGTCGGCTTAAGCCTTGATCGCTCGCATCGCTATCGTGCAGATTTTCGCGCCGCTCTTAAACTAAGTCCTCAAATTGAAATTTATCAGCGCAGTCGGCTGGAGCGACGAACATTTGACCCGAACAAACAGCAGCTCAATAATCCTGACCTGCCCTTCGACAAAGAGGATCGAGACGAGGCCCCCGAAAATGTCCGCCTACTCACAAGCCCCACGGCCTACCAGGTGGCGGCCGGACTTCGCGCCCAAATCGGATCGAAGATCGATACAGAATCGAGAATCACCTACCGAAAGCACTATCTCTCTCGCTCGCAAGACATCTGGCAGAATCTAAGTTATGCACTCAATGAGAACTGGCTTCTCGACTTTGACTTTCAGGCGGTGAGAAGTAGCCGAGAGATCCCCAGTTCTGTGCCCGCAGCCGACGGCAATCGTGAGACGACTCTTGATTTTTATGCCGGACTCGGAGCCAGCTATCAGATTCGACAGAACCTTTTGGGTCGACTGCGTTACGATTTAGCTTATGAAAGAGACCACTCTTTACAAAATCGCCTGCTTACTCACAGCGCTTTTGCTCGCATCGACTATCGCTTCTGAAACGAAGGGCCAAGAGGCCTCAAGAAGAGCGATTGTGCGAGCAGAACGGCTGGATCTATTGCAGGAGCCTGATCGGCGCTCTCAAAAGCTGGCTTTGCTTCGACGGGGGCAGGAGCTTCAAGTTTTTGAGGTGCAGGGCGCTTATGCACGCGTCCGTTTTCTCTTGAACGAAGGATTTCCCTTTGAAGGTTGGACGCTTGTGGAGGGGCTTTTGGCCAGCGACTCTGATTCCGCTCCATCCATTGGAGTGCGCGACCAGCGCTTTAGAGCCGGCCAAAGAGAGCGGGGCTCAAGACGAGAGGACAGACGAAGCTTTCCTGAAACACTCGACCAATTGCCTGGCTTTCGCGAAGGCCGAGCAGCCCTCGATCGAGGCGCTGAAGTTCGATCTCGAAGGCCCGACACTCGAGAGAGAAACTGGGCCCTTTCGGGCTCACTCTTGGTCGGAGAGCTTCGCGAGAGCTTGAAGTCTCGACTCCCGGGCGGCCAACTCTCGAACGACAGCTTTCTCTCTTACGACCTGGTCGGCTTCGGCCTTCAAATCGACGCCCACCGCCATGAAGCCTTTCGGCTGGGTCGGATTGCTGGGAGTCTTCGCACTCAATACCGCTTTCTCTATATTGATAGCCCTCTTGCAGGCTCTGACAATTTCGACGCGTCAAGACTGCTGGGCCAGTGGCATGAACTTAGGCTTCTGAGCAAAGTCTCGACCGGCATTGGCGAAAGAATACCCATGGAGCTGTTTTTAGAAGCTGGACCGCGCCTCCAATATTTCAATGTAAACTCCTTAGCCGATCGAGATGGAGTGACTCCCCTGTTTTTTAGCCACTGGTCTTATGCACTCGAAGCCAATGCCGGATTTGAGCTCAGACTTCCGCAGCAATGGAAGTGGATCGCCTTCGCTCAAATTCACAGTCTAGCTGGATTTCAGGAGTTTAATACGGGAGTCGCGGCAGACGACAGTCTTGTGCGAACTGGCTCTCCGAAACGCAGCATGATGCAAATCTCTTTTGGCTCTGAATTGGAGTGGAATCTCGATGGGGTCGACATTCCCAACACAAGCCTGTTGCTGCAGTTTCACTGGCAAAATCTCAATCGCTCCTTCGACGGAGAAGGGAGCAGGGCAGGAGTTTCTGTTCAGGGAGTTGAGAGCTCTAGCCGACTTGTGAGCCTTGGGCTGGGAGCTCAGTATCGGTTCTGAGGCTGTCCCAAACGGCTTCCACATCATAAAAGTCAGAAAAGCCAAAATAAGGAATCTTTTGATCTTCGCAGTAGGACTTTAACTTCGACTTGGCGAGTACAAAGTCCATCTTCTCTACCGGACAAAAATCGGTATAGCCATCCCCAATATAAAGACTGCGGCCTGACTTGAGTTGCATCAGACTCACACATTTGCAGTGAGAGAATCGATCACACAGCCGAGGGCCTTGGACCTCAAGAAGCTTCCACTTTCGACCTTGCCACTCCAACCGATTGGCCCGAATGCTAGGAATCTTCAGACCCTCCCTTTCAAACAAGGCCTCAATGAAGTTCTGAAAGCCGCCGCTCAAAATCACAAATGAAACGCCCTCCGATGTCAAAGTCTCGTAGAAAGAAGCAAAGCCAGGGTCAATCGAGATGTTTTCGAGGAGCCAGCTTTGAGTTTCTGGCCAAGTCCAGTACATCCTCTTGACGGCTTCTTTGACGGCCTCTCGTTCAGAGATCTCAGAGCTTTCGATCTGTCCTTCTAGACTCAACCAAGAAGAGCCCAAGGCCTCTTGAAACAGGAGCTTCAGGCTATCTTGCTGGCTGATCGTTCCATCAAAATCCGAAAAAACCGACCAAGACTCCGATGGCAAACTCGACATTCCCTATCATTGTCAGAGTTCGCGAAAAAATCGACTCTCTCAAAAAACTGCACCAATTTGTTCAGAGGGCCGAAGGCCAAGGAGACAGGGGGCTGGCGCTCATCAGGAACCTGGCGACACTCTCATCAAAGAAAAAAGCCCGAGATTTCAAGCACCTCGGGCTCTTCCCTTTGAAAAGTTCGAACGGTTTTACTTCGCTCGATTCAAGTTCTTTTTGAACTCAATACTTGGCTTGAAAGTACAAGTCTTTGACGCCTTAATCGTGATTCTCTGGCCCGTCTGAGGATTCACCCCTTTTCGTGCCTTTCGAGTCTTCATTGTCCAAGTGCCAAAGCCGGGATAAGTAAATCGCTTATCCTTCTTGATTCCCTTTGCCAAATTATCGAAAGCGTCATCCAAAATCTCTCCAATGAGTCTTTTTGAGACTTCCGGGTTGTGCTTTGCAATATTGTTTACCAGTTCTGCTTTAGTCATGAATTCCTCCCAAGGTTCTCTAGTTACGATCTGGGCCCAGTTTGCGGTGACTTTGAGCCCTGTGTCAATCCAATATCTTGAGATCTTTGAGCTTTTTGACTAAGCGAGCCATTCGAGAGATAATAGGCTGTGGGTTCGATAGAGCGAACAGCTCGCTCTGCATCGACCTCATCGACAAATCCAAAAGCGAGGGTCGCAATATGAGTCAACACGAGCAAGGATGGTCATCTGAAATTGAAAAAATCTTATCGGACACCAAACAGGTAGAGGCTTTCAAGGCCCTTCGATGGACGGGGAGCTATTGGGACTACCTCAAGTTGGTGGAAGAAGACCCAAGGCTTTTGAGAAACGCTCATCAGAGACTCTACGACATGATTTTGTCGTACGGCACAAAAGAATATATCGACGCCAAGAAACCCATCATCCACTACAATTTTTTTGATGACCCCGATGATGGGGGTCGAGACGCGATTTTTGGCCTTGATATTCCACTGATGAAGTTGGTGAGTGTCTTTAAGTCGGCCGCCAAAGGATACGGCGCCGACAAACGGGTCATTCTGCTTCACGGCCCCGTGGGCAGCTCGAAGTCCACGATTGTTCGACTGATCAAAAAGGGGCTCGAATCTTACTCTCGCAAGCCCGAGGGCCGTCTCTACACCTACTCTTGGAAGCTGAAGGAGCCGATTCTGTTTGAAGGCAAACCACTCTTGGGCGAGGGGGTCACCGAAGTGGCTTGCCCCATGAATGAAGAGCCCTTGAAGCTTTTGCCCAAGGAGCTTCGCGATCCCATTCTGGCCAAGATCAATGCGGGTCGGTCGAGCGAAGACGCTTTGCGCATTGAGGGAGAGCTCAACCCCTTCTGTCGCTTCATTTATGGGGTTCTTTTGGATCACTACGGCGGAGACTACCGAAAAGTTTTGGAGAATGTGGTCGTCAAGAGAATGGAAATTTCTGAGAAGAATCGGGCGGGGGTTGCCACCTTTCAGCCGAAAGATGAAAAGAATCAAGATTCAACGGAACTCACCGGAGACTTGAACTATCGAAAGATTGCGATGTTTGGCAGTGACTCTGACCCCCGAGCTTTCAATTTCGATGGGGAGTTCAATGTCGCCAACCGCGGGCTGATCGAGTTCATCGAGGTCTTGAAACTGGATGTCGCCTTTCTTTATGACTTGTTGGGCGCCAGCCAAGAGCACAAAATTAAACCCAAGAAGTTTGCGCAGACCGATATTGACGAGGTCATCATTGGCCACACGAACGAACCCGAGTATCGAAAGCTTCAAAACAATGAGTTTATGGAGGCTCTTCGCGATCGGACGATCAAGATTGACATCCCCTATATCACCAAGTGGACCGAAGAGATTCGAGTCTACAAAAAGGACTACAATACGGAGCGAGTGAAAGGAAAGCATATCGCCCCTCATACACTTGAAATGGCCGCCATGTGGGCGGTTCTGACTCGGCTAGAAGATCCGAGCAAAGCCAACCTTACCCTGATGCAAAAACTGAAGCTCTATGATGGCCGAAGCCTGCCGGGCTTTACCGAAGACAATATCAAAGAGCTGCGAAAAGAGGCGAAACGAGAGGGTCTGGACGGCATCTCGCCACGATATATTCAGGACAAAATCAGCAACGCTTTGGTGTCCAATGAGGCCAATTCTATCAACCCCTTTATCGTCCTGAACGAGCTTGAAGGGGGGCTGAAAAACCATAGTCTGATTGCTAACGAAGACCTAAAAAAACGCCTCAGAGAGATTCTGACCCTAGTACGACAAGAATACGAAGATATTGTAAAGAACGAGGTGCAACGAGCGATCTCTGCCGATGAAGACTCGATCACCAAGCTCTGCTCAAACTACATCGACGCCGTAAAAGCCTACACTCAAAAAGAAAAGGTAAAGAACAAATTCACTGGACAGTATGAGGAGCCCGACGAGAAGTTCATGCGATCGATTGAAAGTAAAATCGACATTCCTGAGTCGAGAAAAGACGACTTCCGTCGAGAGATTATGAACTATATTGGTGCCCTCGCTGTTGAAGGAAAAACCTTCAACTATAAAACGAATGAGAGGCTCCATAAGGCTTTGGAGCTTAAACTCTTTGAAGACCAGAAAGACTCGATCAAGCTGACCAACTTAGTGAGCAATGTCGTCGACAAAGAGACTCAACAGAAGATTGATGTCGTTAAGGAGCGATTGATTCGAAACTTTGGCTACAATGACGAGAGCGCAACCGATGTGTTGAACTTCGTTGCTTCGATCTTTGCTCGAGGTGATGTGAAAGACAAATCTTAAAATTCTTTAGTCGGGAGATCTCTCTTGTATTTAAAAATCACAACTGATCACGCCCGCTTTCGGAATATCATCAAAGGCAAGGTCAAGAAAGATCTCAGGAAGTATATCTCCAACGCTGAATCTTTGGGAGTAAAGGGGGGGCGCTATATCAGCATTCCCATGCCCACCATCGACCTCCCCCACTTTGAGTTCGGAAAGAATGAGCAAAGCGGTGTGGGCTCCGGAGACGGCAAAGAAGGAGACTCCGTTGGCCAACCCGAAGATGGCGACGGTGGGGGCAAGGCTGGAAATGCAGCCGGCACGCACATCCAAGAGGTCGATGTCACATTAGAAGAAATGGCAGAAATGCTCGGCGAGGAGTTGGGACTTCCGCGAATTCAACCCAAGGGGGACAAGAATATCTTAGCTCAGAAGAGCCGTTACACTTCGGTTCACAACCTGGGGCCCAAGTCACTCTTGCACTTCAGAAGAACTTACAAAGAAGCCCTCAAGCGGCAGATTTCAATGGCCGACTATGATCCCTTAGACCCAAGCATCATTCCCCAGTCTCGAGACTTTCGCTATCGCTCTTACAAAGAGCTTCCGGTCGAAAACAATAGTGCCGTCATCATTTTTATGATGGATGTTTCCGGCTCGATGGGAGACGAACAAAAGTCTATTGTCCGAACTCAGAGCTTTTGGATCGATACTTGGCTGCGGTCTCAATACAAGGGTCTAGAGACTCGATTTATTGTTCATGATGCCGTCGCGCACGAAGTGGATCGAGAGACCTTTTTCTCAACCCGTGAGTCTGGTGGAACCATCATTTCTTCTGCCTATGTGAAGGCACTCGAACTCATTGAGCGGGAGTTTCCGCCCGAGCAGTGGAATGTTTACCTCTTTCACTTCTCTGACGGAGACAACTGGAGCGCTGATGACTCTAAAAAGTGCTTTGAACTCCTTGAAAAGAAGCTTCTGCCCGTTTCGAACCTCTTTGCCTATGGTCAGGTGGAGAGCCTTTACGGCAGCGGACAGTTCTATCGAGACCTCACGGAGCGATTTCAAGCGTCTGACTCGAGCTCTGAAAAGATCGTCGCCACCCGAATCCCCAACCGAGAAGCGATCTACGATTCCATCAAGGAGTTCCTAAAAAAAGGCCTATAACGCTTTGTTGGGACAGGAGCGCCATATTTCGATACAATGAAGACAAGATGTCGGATCTTCCTCGCGAGCTGGCTTTGCATAAGGAGGAAATTGAAAAAATTGCCTCCAACTACGGCCTCGACTTTTATACCACGATTTTTGAGATCGTCGACTATGATGTCATGAATCAGCTCGCATCCTACGGGGGCTTTCCGACCCGCTACCCCCACTGGAGCTTTGGGATGGAGTATGAGCGGCTTTCGAAGAGCCACCACTACGGACTCTCTAAAATCTACGAAATGGTCATTAACAATGATCCCGTAGTCGCTTATCTGATGCGGGGCAATAGCCTAATGGATCAGAAGCTCGTGATGGCGCATGTCTACGGACATGCCGATTTTTTTAAGAACAATGCTTACTTTGGGACGACGAATCGAAAGGCGATTGATATGATGGCTAACCACGCCGTTCAGATCCGTCGTTTCGTCGAGAACATTGGTGCCGAACGAGTGGAAAGCTTCATCGACCTTTGCCTCACCATCGACAACCTGATTGACCCAAGAGCGAACTTTCCGGTTGAGTCCGCTCAAGAGGCTTCAGCCTATGATGTGGATCCCTCTCGACTCCCAGTCGCCAAGTTGAAAGCGAAGGACTATATGGAGAAATACATTAACCCTCCAGAGTTCTTGGCAGAGCAAAGAAAGAAGCTTCTACAGGAGCATGAGGAGAAGAGAAAGATTCCCCAGAGACCGGTTCAAGATGTCCTGGCTTTTTTGATTCAGTACGCCCCTTTGGAAAATTGGGAGCGAGAGGTGCTGAGTATCATTCGAGAGGAAGCTTATTATTTCCTTCCACAGGCTCAAACAAAGATCATGAATGAGGGGTGGGCGAGCTATTGGCACTCGACCATCATGACAAAGCACAAGCTAGAAGACTCTGAGATTGTCGACTATGCAAACTCTCACGCGGGCACCATGTCGATGGCAGGAGGTCGATTTAATCCCTATAAGATCGGCATTGAGCTTTTTCGACATATTGAAGAACGATGGGATATGGGTCGATTTGGAACGGACTACGACAACTGTGAGAACATTGCAGAGAAAAAGGCCTGGAACAAAGAAACCAATCTAGGTCGAAAGAAGATCTTTGAGGTTCGAAAAGTTTACAATGATTTAATGTTTATTGATGAGTTTTTGACTCCAGAGTTTTGCCAAGAGCACAAACTTTTCACCTTCGCCTTGAATCCTAAGTCTAATGAGTACGAAATTGCGTCTCGAGAGTTTGAAAAGATTAAACAGCAACTCTTGTTTCAACTCACGAATCGGGGTTCTCCCTTTATTTTTGTAGTCGACGGCAACTATCAAAATCGCGGGGAGCTTTACCTATGGCATCGATTTGAAGGGGCCGAACTCAAGCTCGCCACGGCCAAAGAGAGTCTGAAGACTTTGTTCCACTGCTGGCGCCGCCCTGTACACATCCAAACCCAGCTTCAAGATCAGTTCAAGCTCCTCAGCTTTGATGGCAAGGAACTCAGCGAAAAGAACCTCCCAAAAGAAGAGGCCTATACTGATGGATGGGGTCGGGAGACGGAAGTGCCAGACTAGCGAGGTTGACAAGGCAGATGGCACTACTTTACGACACCCTCAGGAAAGCCTAAAACAGACTACTGAAGATCAAACAGCTTTACCGCATGGACATCATCTTCATGAAAGCCGGCTTTGACCGTTTCGAGATGTCCCTCCAACTGCGACAAAGACTCCCGAAAGCTGCTGATTTTGCCCATTTCCCAGACTCTGCTGTGAGGAATGTCCCGACCAAGCCTCAGAATGAAGGCAGCCCGATGCTGCTTCAGATCTCTAAAATCAAAGGGCAGTGATCGGAGCCTGTAATTTGTTGAGCCATCTCGATGCGCTTGATTCGATTTCGGATTCGTTCAGAAACAACAAAGTAGTCAATTCTCCAACCCTTGTTTCTCTGCCGAGCCCCCGCCCGATAGGACCACCAACTGTATTCGTCTCGGGCTTCGGGATGCTTTTCTCGAAAGGCGTCTACAAAGCCTGCCTTCAGAAGCTTTGTCACCCAATCCCTCTCTTCCGGCTTAAAACCACTGGTGCCATCTAAACGAACGGGGTCGTGGATGTCGATTTCACGATGGGCAATATTCAGATCTCCAAACAAAACGACAGGCTTCTTTTGATCTAAAGCGCGCAACCACTCGAGGAATTGATCCAAAAACTCCATTTTAAAAAAATGTCGCTCCTCACTCGCTGCACCGTTGGGCACATAGACATTCACAAGGGATAGATCCTCGGTCTCTAAGATTTGCACCCGCCCCTCTCGATCGACTTCGCTCAGGCCCATTCCGGAGGTCGCCTTCCAAGACTCCGGCCCTCGCCAGAACAGCCCTACCCCACTGTAGCCGGGCCTCTCGGCCGAGTGCCAATCTTCTCGGTAGTCGAGAGAGGCCGCAGAGAAGTCTTCACACTGCTCACGATAAGCCTTGAGCTCCTGAATTCCGGCAATGTCTGGTTTGATGTCTTGAAGTGTCTGCACCAGGCCCTTTTTACAAGCCGCTCGAAAGCCGTTCACATTCCAAGAAAGAATCTTCATACGCGAGGAGATTTTTGACGAATGATCTCTCGCTCTCGCTGTCTCACAAAGCGATAGATCTGTTCCTGATCTTCGGGATGAATCTGTCTAAAAACAAGTTGATAGTCGCACTCCACCTGAGAGGCCAGTTCCGCAATACATCGAATTCGATATTCTGGAACAGAGGGGAGCAAAAAGTCTAACCAAAACAGAGCCCCGACCTTAAATCGGGGTCGATCCGAGAGCTGAAGCACACAGGCCTCTCCGCTGAGTTTCACCGACAGCCACTGAAACAAAGGCGTCTTTTCACCCCTCTCTCTTTTCAATAAAAACTCTTCGATACGAGCCGTCCGCTGTTCAATGCTCAAAAGAATCTCGAAGGCTCGAATCACGAGCTCTTTATCTTTAGAACCAAAGTCTCCGGACTGAATCTGAGTCTCTAGAGCGAGCCGCATGGCCGAGAAGGGTGAGGGCCGAGAAAAGTCCCTTTCTCGGCTCAACCTCTGGTCTTCGGTTTTTAACTCCTCAAAAACACCTTGAATGGTCGCCGGGACCATAAACGAAGAGGGGGCTTCTTGTTGCGACATGCCGTTAAGATGCGAAATTTCGAGAGAAAGAGCAAATGCAAATCACTTGAGAGCTGATTCGAAGCCCCTCAACATTCCCATCACAAGAAAGAAGTGGTAGATCGAGCGCTGGCTAGGGCTGGGTGGCATGAGTTATGGAAGACAGCCGATGGGGCTCTCCGAGCGGCTGGACTGGGAAGCGAAGTAAAAAGTCGTTGGCGCGAGGAGGAGCGGGCCCTGGATGTTATCGAAGTTGTTTGGCATTCTAGGCGGTCCCCAGCGGATGCTTCCAGAACTCATGCTGAACTCTGAGATCAAGAGGCCTATCTAACGCCAAATCAGGACCCGAAGCCCTTCAAAGCAGGTGGGCCCTTAGCGACAGTCCCCTTGAGGCCCTGACTGGAGCCTGCTAATAGTAACCCCCATGCCCAAAGCAAAGCCCCCAAAAGTCTCATTGTCTGGCGAACTCGAAAAGGCCTTCTTCTCGAAGAAAATTGAGCAGAATCAGGTCTTGGCCCTGAAGAGACTTTGTGAGGGCTATCATCGGCAGAAGCAGAGTCTTTGGAGAGAGAGTGTGTATCGGCCTTATTCTTGTTACTTTGGCTTTCTGACGGCCTTGAAGACCAAGCGAGTCTTTCAGGAGCTCAAGGTCTGGGGCTATCTTGAGAGGTTTCAGCAGTCTAAAATCAGTCTTTTAGACTATGGGGCGGGCAGTTTAGGCGGGAGTTTAGGGGCCTACGAATTTTTTAAAGGAGAAGGGCTTTCTATTGATCGCGTGATCGCCGTTGACCGAGACCCTCGCCCGGTCGATTGGGCGAAGACGGAGTTCGCAGCCTTTCTTCCGAGCGAAGTCTCTTTCGCTAAACGGTGGCCTCGCTTGAAAAAATCCTCTGCTCAAATTCATCTGATGGCGAATGTTTGGAATGAGATTTGGCAGAACCCAAAAAGTCAGTTTACAAAGAACTGGCTCGCTCAGCTGCGATTGGCTTCTCGAGACGACCTGTTCATCATTATTGAACCTGCCGATAAACTGACCAATCAGAGGCTGCTTCGCTTTCGAGATCAGCTGAGAAATCTGACTCAGATTCTTCTGCCCTGCACGCACGCACTCGCCTGTCCGGCCCTGGCCCAAGACGAGTGGTGTCATGAAGAAGTGGAATATTCTGCCCCTGCTCGATATTGGGAACTTGTGCGAAAGCTGGGCTTTCGCAAGTCTCGTCTGAGCTTTTCTCTTCTCGTGTTTGGACAGCAGGCTTCTGCTTTTTCAGAAACTCAAGCGAGAGTGGTGAGTCAAGATGTGGGCGGCAAAGGAAGATGTGAGAAGTTTCTTTGCATGAAAGGGCGTCGGTGGAAAGAGAGCCTTCTTGTTCGTGATCAAAACGAAAAGAATCAGGGCTTCTTTTCTGCTCCGAGAGGCGGGGTGATCGATTCTCGCTCGACACTTTCAAGAGAAGCGTGATTAAGTGGCAGAAATGGGATTTAGGACTGAGATTCAAAGGTCATGGAACAATCTGCCGAAAAGCGCTCGGGGATTTCTAAAGGAGTGGGTCTTACCCTTGGGCTTGGCCGTAGTAGTAGCCTTTCTCTTTAGAACCACGATCGCCTCTCCGCGCCACATCCCAACAGGCTCCATGGTTCCCACCATCAAGATTGGAGAGTTTATCTTTGTAAAGATGTATAGTTACGATCTGCACATTCCCTTTACGCGACACAAGTGGATTCATCGCAACGACCCTCAGCGAGGAGACATCGTCGTTTTTGAATACCCAAATGACCGGTCGAAGGACTTTATCAAGAGAGTCATCGGCATCCCCGGAGACATTGTGGAAGTACGAAATAAGCGCGTTTGGCTGAACGGCACAGCCCTTCGTTTGGATCCGATTGAAGATACAGATACTCTCTTGGATGCAGGTAAAGAGTACCATCCCGATCATATGAGCCTGTTCCGTGAACACCTTGGCGACCGAAGTTATATTGTTGCCCACTCCCACCTCCGAGCCCCACGAAATGCCGGCCCCATTGAAGTTCCAGAGGGCAGCTTCTTTGTCATTGGAGATAATCGAGACGACAGTTCAGACTCGAGGGAATGGGGCGTCGTTCCGCGAGACTATCTTTTGGGTCAGGGAAGTTTTATCTGGTTTTCATTTGATCGACGGAACTTTCCCTTCCTTCGATGGAATCGATTTTTCACCACCCTGCGATGATTCTTTTGTAAAAAATGGTCAAGATCCATTTTTTTTCAGACCCACTGCCGCCCTGCATCGCCTCAAACTGGCCTCAGCACAACACGGAAAAAATTTACCGCTTGGACCACTAGTCTTGCCAAATCTGCACCTCGGGTCGAAGCTCTAGGCCCGTTTCTTTCAGGACTCGCTCTTGCGCCAGATCCATCAGAGAGAGAACCTCAGAAAAGCGAGCCCCCCCCAAATTGACAAAGTAATTGGCATGAACTTCTGAGATCTGAGTCTGGCCTCGCCGAAAGCCCTTTAGGCCGACCGACTCAATCAGCTGCCCAGGATACCACCAGTCTCCATCTTCTTTGGGAATTCTCGTAAACATCGACCCCAGGCTCGGTCTTGAAAAGGGCGTCTTTTGCCGTCGATAATCCAAATTGAGTTTAAGCCTTGCTTGAATCTCTTCGGGCTCGCCCCGCTTCAACCGAAGCTTGACTCGTCTGAGCAAAAACTTTTCTCTCTGAAAGCGACTGGAACGATAAGCAAACTCAGCATCCGCAGCCGAGACCCACCGCAGCGCTGCGGACTCCAGATCCCAGGCTTCCACCTCGACCACCAAAGAAGAAGTTTTCTGTTCATTCGCCCCCGCATTCTGCACGACAGCACCACCGATGGTGCCAGGCACTCCGACCATAAACTCCGCGCCGGTTAAAGCTCTATCAGCGGTCCACTTCGAAAGACTTGGCAAAAACATTCCGGCAGGAAGAATCAGTTGCATCTCGTCGGGCTCTTCTCTGACGATCTCGGGAGCGGCAAGAGACTCCTCTCGAGTCAAAATCACAGTTCCTCGCAATGTCTCAGACATCAGAACATTGCTGCCGTTGCCGAGCACGCGAATCGGTTGAGGAAGATCGTCGATTCTTCCAGACAGCTCTGACATCCAGAGCACTCTTTCGGCAGAGCCGCCAATCTTAATTGTGGAAAATCTCCGAAGTAGACTCACTCCAAGTCGGGTTCGATCTCTTCGATAGACTCGGGATCAAGCCCTCGGAGCTCTTCAGATTCAAAAGGATTGAAATCTCCCAAGGGATCTGACATTCGAACCACGCTCCCTCTCTCACTCTTTGCCGTTGAAATCTTAGCCAACCCAATACTGTTCACCATAAACAAAACGGAAAAAATGACCGTCAGCTTCACGAGCAACTTCGAGGTTCCTCCCGTTCCCAAAACGGTGCTGCCTGAGCCGCCGCCCCCAAGGGCGGTGCCTAAATCGTCTCCCTTGCCTGACTGCAAAAGAATCAGAACAATAATGGCCAAGCAAATTAGGCCCTGAAAGAGCATCAGGGGCAGCTCAAAACTCATTAGAATCGTCTCAAAAACACCAGCATCTGTATTCATTTGGCGCGTTGTCTCCTTTTCTGAGCTTCAAGACTAGCAAGCTCCAGAATCTTTTCCAAGGACTCCCACTTCAAACTTGCAGTTCCCACCAGAAGCCCCCCCACAGACTCTAAACCCATGATTTCTGCAGAATTTTCGGGCTTTACGGAGCCTCCGTATAGAATGGGAACCTTCGGAAACTTAGCCTGAATCCAAAGATGCACTTCAGCAATCCGCTCCAGTGATGCCGTCTTACCGGTACCGATTGCCCAAACGGGCTCGTAGGCGATACAAAACTCAGCAGAACAATTCTCGAGGTTCTCAAGCTGCCGACTCAAACAATCCCACAAGCGACCCTCTTCTCGCTCTTGAAGGCTCTCTCCAACACAATAGCAAAGCCTTAATGAAGCTTCTTTCGCCCGCTCGAGCTTTCTCTTCAATAGCTCTTCCGACTGCCCAGCCGCTCGACATTCAGAATGCCCGAGCAGAAGATCTTTCACCCCAAACTCAGAAATTTCTCTTGCAGAAACCTGACCAGTATAGGGCCCTGGCAACTCGGCGGAGCAATCTTGAGCCCCAAAACTCCAATCCTTTAATCGCTCCATCATCTCAGGGATCTGCAAACAAGAGGCAAAGATCAACGACTCTACCAACGGATCGGGACGATAGCCGCTAGCATCGGCTGCAAAGCTTTGAGCCCCTTGACGAGACTGAGCCATCTTCCAGTTGCCAAACAGCTTCATGAGGCCAGATCCAAATCTTGAAGTTGAAGGATCTCTCGATCTCGAAGCTTTAGAGCTTCAATGCCGGGCAAAGCCTTCCCTTCTAAAAACTCCAACATGGCGCCTCCCCCGGTCGAAACATGCCACAGCTGACCCAAGGCTCCTCTCTGAGCCGCGGCCGCCACCGTTTCACCCCCCCCTAAAACCGCTTGAATCTTCTCTCGGTTTTCTATCAAAAAGTCGACAAGACCCAAAGTCCCCTCGGCAAAAACGGGGTTCTCAAACACTCCCATGGGCCCGTTCCAGAGCACACGATCCGCCTTCTTTAACTCCGAGGTCCACGACTCTAAGGTCTTGGGGCCAATGTCCAAGATCATTTCAGACTCTGTCGGATAAAACTTTTTGTTTAGAGCGGTCACTCGGCAGGTCGTAGACTCCAAAGACTCCCCTAGGCGAGCATCCTCTGGAAAAAACAGCTCGACCTTTCTTCGCTTGGCGTCGGCCGTGATTCTCTTTGCAAGCTGAATGGACTCTTGCTCCATACGGCTTCCACCCAGAGACAGGCCTTGAGCCGCTAAAAAACTCAAGCCCATGCGACCCCCAATAAAAATCTTTCGACAAGTTCGCAGCAAAGACTCAATCACTTTTATCTTATCTTCAATTTTCGCGCCTCCCAAGACGGCCATTTGATGCGGACTTGGCTCTCGTAGAATCTTCTCCAAAACACTGACCTCTCTTGCCAACAACTCACCCATCGCTCTCAAGCGCGTCTTCTCTGCCTGCGCCTGAACGGAAGCATGGGCCCGATGAGAGGCCCCAAAGGCATCGTTCACATAGATGGGCAAAGCGTTTTGAAGGACTTCAGCGAAATGAGGATCGTTCTTCTCCTCCTCAGGATGAAATCTCAAATTCTCTAAGAAAACAATGCCCTCACCCGCTTTCGCGTCTGAAATGAGTTTGCCCAGCGCATAGCCTTGAATCTCTTCAGAAAAAATCACCTCTTGGCCGAGTAGGGTCGCCAAATGCTCCGCCACCGGCACAAGGCTTAAGCTGGCCTTTTTTTTGGGCTCCTTTTGAGGCCTTCCCAAATGGGAGCCGATCACAATCACCGCCTTCATCTCTTGAAGTTTTCGTATGGTCGGCAAGCTCGATTGAATTCGAAAGTCGTCGAGAACTCGTCCGTCTTTTAAGGGGACATTGTAATCCACCCTAAGAAATACTTTTCGCTTCTTTTCTGGGATTTTTTCCCATGGCAAATCTTCAATCTTCAAAAGCTTCATGAATGGGAACCTAGATAACAACTGAGATCAAGCATTCGAGCTGAAAAACCCCATTCGTTATCGTACCAAGAAAGGACTTTAACAAAATAGTCATCCACAACGGCAGTGAAGGGAGCGTCGACCAGAGAGGATTCCGAACGACCTCGATAGTCAATCGATACCAGCTCTTCGCGAGACACAAATAGAATGTTTTTTAGTGGTCCATTTGCTGCAGCCTCGAGTTTTTCGTTTACTTGTTCAGGGCTGGCCTTCTTTTCCACCAAGACATTCAGATCGACCAAAGAAACATTGGGAGTCGGAACCCGCACGGCCATTCCATCCAAGCGCCCTTTGAGCTCTGGCAGAACCAAAGCCACTGCCTTGGCCGCTCCGGTCGTTGTGGGAATCATCGAAACGGCCGCGGCTCGAGCCCGCCGAAGATCGGAGTGCGGAAGATCCAAGATTCGTTGATCGTTGGTATAAGAATGCACGGTCGTCATCGAGCCCCTGACAATTCCAAAACTTTCATGAATCACTTTTGCGACGGGAGCTAAACAGTTCGTGGTGCAAGAGGCATTACTTAAAACAAGGTCCTTTTCCAGATCGATTTCTTTCTCGTTGATCCCGAAAACGATGGTCCGATCTGCTCCCTTTAGAGGGGCAGAAACAATCACCCTCTTGGCTCCCGCCTTCAAGTGTTGGGCCAC
Organism: Bradymonadales bacterium; assembly: GCA_007693605.1. Lineage (GTDB taxonomy): Bacteria > Bdellovibrionota > UBA2394 > UBA2394 > UBA2394 > REDG01. The sequence goes on along the minus strand of REDG01000035.1, from coordinate 54,575 downwards.
CTCCTCTCGATTTTTAAAACGCCCTGTGCACTCCAAGACGAGACTTGTCGATGAAGAGGCCCAATCGAGCTTCTCTGGCTTAGGCTCCGCTGTGACCGGAATCAAATGATCTCCTATTCTTAAGCGATTTCCCTCAGCCACCACCGGCTGATCAAAGGGGCCGTGAACAGAATCATACTTCAACAGGTGTGCTAGGGTTTTGGCGTCGGTGAGATCGTTAATTTGGGTGACCACCAACTTGCCGGCTTGAAAGTCAGGATGCTTTGCAATCAACCGAAGAATGCATCGACCAATTCGACCGAAACCATTAATGCCTAAACGAAGTTCTTTCTGAAGTGGGATCATAATCGGGACGCTAGAAAAGCTCTTCTCGGGTGTCAATCAGGCGAAATGGATTTCCGGCCCATCAAGACTTTGAAGCCTCCCCTAGCCCACAGAATCGTGCCTGCCAGACGCTGTATAGTGACGGCCACATCGCCTTCCCCCGGAGAATAGAGGCTGTGTTGGCAAGCCAAAGGAGCTTCATCAAATCTCTACGCTGAATTGAATAGCCGACACCTTTGAGCGCACTTGAGTGTTCGAGCCTGGCCTTGATTTAGTAACCTGGACCAAATCAAATTGTTCTAGCTTCTGAATGTCAGCATAGACAGCCTTGAAGTCTCGCTTGGCCAATCGAGCCAGCTCTTTGATGGAGCTAGGCCTTTCTTTTTTAATAAGCCTTAGAAGCTGCATTCTCTTGTCTGTCAGGATGCTTCTTACAGCATCCAAGCTTTCAAAGAAAAACTTTGGCTCTTTTACAGGCTTTGGCCTCTTTCCCGCCTGAATGGCCTTCATAATCTTTGCTGTATCGTTCAGAAAATCCTTTGTGGGCTTAATCTGAATCTTGATCGCTTTCATATTCATTCTAAACTTCCTCCTTCGATAGGGCGTCAAGGACATCCTGAAGATCATTCCAAAAGTCAGACATCAGCTTGTCGATCCCTCGAAACGAATAGACAGTCTCCTTTCCGAGGTAATGCCGATGGTGAGACTTGGGTTTGTGGTTGTCATAGCCAACCAAGACGCTCCCTTCCCGAACGGCAAACAGTGAGTACTTGAAGCCTTCTGGATAGTATTCTGAGTGGTCTATACTCCAAACCTTCACCTCTGCGATCACCTCATAGGCTAGAAAGAGCTTTTCGTGGTGGACCAAGACCGCCCCAGGCATAACCTATGTCTTATAATACCATATGATTTAGGAAAAGGAAAATGCCCTCTTTTCAGTGTATTACCAGTGTGTCACTTAGGTGGAAAAACAGGGCAACTGGTGTCGGTTAAACAAATCCCGAGAAATTATGGATGACCAACCTCTTTAAATCGAGGGCTGGTTACCTCCTTTAACCCTTCTCCTGGAGGCTCGCGCTACTGCTGATCCCATGACACTTCTTAAATTTCTTGCCGCTTCCGCAGGGACAGGGGTCATTTCGACCCACCTTCTCTTCTTGTCTTCGCATGGTCTCGGGCTTGGCCGCCGACGCCTGCCCGCCCCTTCGGGCCGCTGAAGAGGCTTCTGCCAACTTTCTGGCCCGCTCAGATCGTAGCCTTTGCTCTTCGTCCATTTCGGCTAAAAGTTTTTGTCGGCGCATTTCAGGGCTCATCATTCTTTGAGCCTCTTCAAAGGCCATAAGCGCCTTGAGGCGGTTGAGCCTTTCGACCCCCTCTTGCTTCACTCGGGCGAACATCAACTCAAAGAGTCGGAAGCTCTCCTTTTGATAATCAAGAACCGGATCCTTTTGAGCGTAACCCCTAAGATTGATCCCCTCTCGCAAATGATCCATATTGAGCAGATGCTCTCTCCATCGGTCGTCTAGGGTGTGCAAAAAGACCACCCGCTCTCGCCGCCGAAGAAGTTCCGGGGTCAATTCACTCTCAAGTTCGCCGTAATACTTTTCCCACCGAGTCACGATGGCCTCAAAAAGCTTCTGATCGGCCGTCGAGGGAGGGGCGTCCTCAATCTCTTTTTGAATTTCGTCCAAGCCGAGGTCTTCTCCGACAAAACGAAGCATGGACTCTTTCAATCCAGACCAGTCCCAGTCCTCCACCACCGCCTTTGGAGGAATATGCTCTTCACAAATGGCTCCGATCACTTCTTCGGCGCTCTCCTGAATCTCCGTGCGAACATCTTCTTTTCCAAGAAGTTTTCGGCGCCACTGATACACCACCTTTCTCTGGTGGTTCATCACATCATCATACTTCAGAAGATGCTTTCTGGTATCAAAGTTGCGACCCTCCATTCGAGTCTGGGCATCTTCGATGGACTTACTAATCATTCTGGCTTCGATCGGTTCATCTTCTTCCATGCCAAAGAAGTTCATGATTTTCATCATCCGATCGCCCGCAAAGACTCGCAGCATCTGGTCTTCAAGACTCAGATAGAACCGGCTCTCTCCGGGGTCCCCTTGCCGCCCCGAGCGGCCTCTCAGCTGATTATCAATCCGACGAGCCTCATGCCGTTCACAGCCGACAATGTATAAGCCTCCAAGATCGGCTACTCCTTCTTCGAGCTTAATGTCGGTCCCTCGACCGGCCATATTTGTGGCGATTGTCACAGAACCCTTCTGACCGGCGGCCGCCACAATCTGGGCTTCTTTCTCATGATGCTTCGCGTTCAACACATGATGAGGGACAGACTCTTTCTTTAGAAGCTCGCTCAGCCTCTCTGATTTTTCAATCGAGACCGTGCCCACCAAAACGGGCTGGCCCTTCTGATGCCTCTCTTTGATGTCTTCGGCCACTGCCCGATCTCGAGCCCGACTCGTCTTGTAAATCACATCCGAGTGATCGATACGAATCATAGGGCGATGAGTCGGAATGACAAGAACATCCAGCTTATAAATGGATGCAAACTCTTCCGCTTCGGTCTCTGCCGTTCCAGTCATTCCCGCTAGCTTAGAGTACATTCGAAAATAATTCTGATAGGTAATGGAGGCGAGAGTTTGATTCTCCGTCGCAACTTGAACGCCTTCTTTGGCTTCTAAGGCTTGGTGTAAGCCATCCCCGTAACGGCGGCCTGGGGCCAGTCGCCCAGTGAACTCATCGACGATAATGACCTGGCCATCTTTCACCACATAGTCGACATCTTTCTTGAACATGACATGGGCTTTCAGCGCCTGATCGACATGATGCAAAGTCTCCATATGACGAGGATCATAAAGATTGTCGACGCCCAATCGTTTCTGCACCTCTTCGACCCCTTCGTCCGTCAGGTGCACCGTTCTAGACTTCTCATCCATTGTGTAATGAACTTCTCTCTTCAAGAAGGGAATCACCCGATTTAAACGAGAATACTTATCAGAAGACTTGGTGGAGGGCCCTGAAATAATCAGGGGAGTTCTTGCCTCATCAATCAGGATGCTATCCACCTCATCGACGATCGCGTAGTTCAGCTCTCTTTGGCAGAGATTCTCCAACTGAACTTTCATATTGTCGCGAAGATAGTCAAAACCAAACTCATTGTTTGTGCCGTAGGTGATGTCACAAGCATAAGCGGCTTTTCGAGCCACATCATCAATCCCATGCACAATCACTCCAACACTCATGCCCAAAGCTTCATAGATGGGCCCCATCCACTCCGCATCCCTCTTCGCCAGATAGTCGTTCACCGTGACGAGGTGAACCCCTTTTCCACTCAAAGCATTCAGATAAATCGGAAGGGTCGACATCAAGGTCTTTCCCTCACCCGTTTTCATCTCCGCGATCTTGCCTTGATGAAGGGCCATGCCCCCCACCATCTGAACATCGTAGTGCCTGAGCTTTAAATGCCTCTTCGAGGCCTCTCGGACGCAGGCAAAGGCCTCATGCAAAAGACCATCCAAGCTCTCTGATTTCTCGAGTCGCTCTCGAAACTCTTGAGTCTTGGCCTTCAGTTGATCATCTGAGAGCCGCTCTAAATCGGCTTCAAACGCGTTGATCTTGCCGACTTCTGCCATGAGACGCGCGACTTCACGATCGTTTCTAGAGCCCAGAAATCTTTTGAAAAAACTTTGCATCTTGAATCTTCAACCTAGCTGAAAAGGAAATTCTTCGTAAACGCTTAAATGTCAGACACACTAGAGAGAGCGATCCAGGATGTACTTGCGCGGATCTACCTGAATTCCGTTGACCCGAACTTCATAGTGTAGGTGAGCGCCTGTAGACCGGCCCGTGTTGCCGACCGTCGCCAAAACATCCCCTCGGCTGACCCGCTGTCCGGCTCGAACCAGAAGATCTTGCGCATGGGCATAGAGGGTCGAAATTCCATAACCATGAAACACAATCACCGTATTTCCAAAGCCCCCGTAAGGCCCCGAAAAGCTCACGACCCCTTCGGCTGGGGAAACAATTGGGGAACCCTTACGAGCCGCCACATCCATTCCCCGATGAAGTGACCTTCGCCCCGAGAAGGGGTCAATTCGGTATCCAAAGTGAGAGGTGACCCAGCCTCGCACCGGCATAATCGACGGCGTTGCCGCGAGCTGAAGCTTTTGGCCCTTCAGAACTTCGAACAACTCCTCCACGCTCTGACTCTCTAGCTCCGTGTCTCGGTAGAGGCGATTCATCCAAGAGTACAATTTCTGAACTAAAAACCTCTGGCGCCGATCAAGGTGCGGCTGCGAATCTCTTGCTAACTCCAAACTATTCTCTTCGATACTAAAGTCCCCGAAGTGGTACAGAAATTCTCCGTCTTCAACTACTTCTTCTCCCCCTCCCTGACCGAGAGGACCCTGCTGTCTCTTGGCAAACTCTTTATCCACATCCGTCAGCGCTCGCAACTTGTGGTTGAAGCGCTGTACTCGGTCGACTGTGGTCTGCAATGTATCGAGATGGAACTGAATATGATTCAACTCTCTCTGTAGGGCGAGGTTCTCTCGTTCCAGTAAACTTCTGTCGGGGAGAGTCACCACAAACTGAATAAAAATAACGGTACTCAGTGCCAGAAAGCAAACTGCCGCTACACTGCCGATTTTAATCCACCAGATACTTTTCGGGCTGAGATAGAGCTTTCGAACTTCGAGATGACCCTTGGTCATCAGGAGCAGAGTGAGAGGCTCTGGATCTCTTTTAAGCCAATGTCGCAACCAGCCAAAGCGTTGGCGGAAGCCTTGCTTCCATCGTTCTCGGCCTTTTGAGTTTCTGCTCATCACCTATATCTTTAACGGATTCGCTTAGATTTGACTAATGTCTTTCTCTGAGAAGATGGGAGAATTCCCAACATCTCTCGGTACTTCGCAACCGTTCGACGAGCGATGTCAATCCCTTGTCGGCGCAGCTCGTCAACAATGCCCTGATCGCTTGTCGGATTCTGCTCATCTTCAGACTTCACAATCAACTTGATCTTCTCTTTAACACTCTCGGCAGCAATGTCTTGGCCATTGGTTCTCTGAATAGCGCTTGAAAAGAAGTACTTCAACTCAAAAATTCCTTGGGGCGTATGCACATATTTATTTGAGGTCACTCGCGAAATCGTAGACTCATGCATCCCAATATCTGCGGCCACATCTTTCAAGACCATCGGTCGAAGATGACTCACCCCATGAATCAGAAAGTCCCTCTGACTCTTTACAATACTTTCGGTCACCTTAAAGATGGTGCGCTGCCTCTGATGAATGGAACGAATCAGCCAGAGAGCCCCGCGAAGCTTCCCCTGAATATAGGTTCGAGGATCTTGCCCACTCTCCTCAGCGCCCTCCATGGGCCTTTGTTGATCCACAAGCTTGTCTGCCAATATGCCCAACTCTTCCTCTACACTCTCTTTTGACTTTGCACTGGCGGTCTCAATCAACTTCTTTGCTTCGGGAAGGGTCCGTAAAATGTCTCGATACAATCGACTGATGCGAAGCTTTGGCAATCCGTCTTCGTTCATTGAGATCACAAACTCGTCATTCATTTGATAGATATAGATATCGGGAGTGATGTAGTTGTTGTCGACCTCAGAAAAGGGTCTTGCCGGACGGGGTTCAAACTCCTGAAGAGTTTCGATCAACTCGCCTAGTTCTTCCATCTCCAATCCCATTTCTTTTGCGATCAACTTAAAGTTTCTCTTCTCTAAGTGAACCAGATGGTCTTCGATGAGTTGCTTTAAAAGCTCTTTGTGCGACTTGAAGCGAAGCTTGGCTTGCTTCAACTGAATCAAGAGGCATTCTCTGAGGTCTCGGGCCGCCACCCCAGGCGGATCCAGTTCCTGCACCAACTGCAGTACGAACTCCGCCTGTTCGAGAGGAACCTCGCTTCTTTTCGCGAGATCTTCTAATGGTTCACGAAAATAGCCCTGATCATCAAGACAGCCAATGATGTCTTGCGCGATCTCTTTCTCGACCCCATTAAACTCATTGATTTGAACCTGTTGCAGCAAATGCTCCGACAGACTTCTTGCGCGCGTGTGATTGGCCTCAAAGCCCGGACCCTCTTCTTGGTTGGGGTCATGCCCAAGCCCTCCGGTGCTCTTTCCCGAATAAGAGAAACTCTGTTCGAGATAGGCCTCCCAATCAAACTCAGGGTCTTTGTCCTTCTCGGGACTAACCTCTTGCAGACTCTCAGAGGAATTCGCCTGTTTTTCTAGCTCTGCTTTCTTGAGTTCCAGCTCAGACAGTTCAGCCGTTTCTTCAAGAAGTGGGTTTTCAAGGAGTTCAGCGTTAATGGTCTCAGTCAGTTCGAGACGGTTCATCTGCAGCAGTTTGATGGCCGCCTGCAACTGAGGCGTCATGACCATCTGCTGGCCGAGTTTCATCGATAGGCGTAAATCAGCTGCCATAGGACCTGCAAGTAGTATACCATGCTTTCGGGCAGGGAAAAGAAAGCGTCGATTTTGACGCTCCAAAAAAAGAGGGCCCATGAGCTATCATTTCTAAAGATGAGGAAGCGATGGCGAGGAGTGGAGAGTCCGCTCTATCGTTTCGAGAACTGGAAGCTCTTTCTGGCTTTTTTATGGCCGTACTTCTTGCGCTCGACCACTCGAGCATCTCGAGTGAGCAGAGAATTCTTTTTGAGCTCAGGGCGATGCCCTGCGTCGACAAGCGTCAAAGCTTTGGCAATTCCAAACATGCAGGCTTCAGCCTGAGATGAAGGGCCGCCTCCTTCTACATTCACACTGACATCCATTTGAGACTCCAAACCCAAGGTCTTCAAAGATCTCAAAAGTTTAAAACGATTCAATTCATCAAAATACTCACTCAGAGGTCGAGAGTTGACTGTGACCACTCCCTTTCCCTTTTGCAGATAGATCCGAGCGATCGAAGTCTTTCGCTTTCCTACTGCGTGAAAAATCTGATTCGATGCCATATCCTCTAGTCTCCAAGCCCAAGTTTTTTCAAACCAAAATGTTCTTCCGTCAAGGCATAGGGTTTCTGTGCCTGATGGGGATGATCTGCCGTCTTATAAATTTTCAGATGAACAAGCTGCCGTTGAGAGAGTCGGTTTTTTGGCAACATGCCCTCGACTGCTTCAAAGATCACTCTCTCTGGGTTTCTCTCAAGCGCTTCACCGGCGGTTCTCATTTTTAGCCCGCCCATCCAGCCTGTATGCCAGTAGTAAATTTTCTTTTCTGCTTTATTTGAACTAAAGAAAGCGCGATTCGCATTGATCACAACCACCTGATCTCCAGAATTAGCTCCTGGGGTGAACGAGGGCTTATGCTTTCCTGAAAGTAGGCTTGCGGCCACCGTCGCCAGTCGTCCGACAGGAACTAAAGAAGCATCTAACAAGTAGGTCTTCATCGACTCTAGCTTCAAGCTGCCCCGAGCGCCCTTGATTTCAAAACTCTTTCTACGCCCCCCCTTGGTGGTTGAGCCGAAACTCGCCTGTTGAATAGGAGTCTTTTGCCAGCCTACAAAGCGGCGAGCCCCCTTTGAATTTTCCGTTGCCATAGAAGCACAGGTGTAAAACCAGCTGAAGAACTGGTCAAGGGGGAAAAGCCCCCGAAAATGCCCTCTCCCCCCACAAAGCAGACGGGCCGTTAGCAATTCAAGGGGCTTTTCGCATGACAAAATTCTTAGAAGCCTCACTCCAGGAAATCTCGACCGCTCGCATAGGCTCCCGGATCACCCATTCGACGCCTTCGTGATGGAAGACGACTCCCGGGTGAATCATCTCTCTGGCGATGACTTTGAAATCTTTAGCCTTTTGAACATGCTTCAGAATGACGGCCTTTTGCCGTTCTACGGTTCCTAGCTTCTCTTCTTTGAGCTTACGGTTCTCGTAGAGATCTTTGTATTGAGCCTGTAGTTCAGCCGCGTCTTCCGGACTTTTCTCCGAAGCTTCGGGAATCTTTTCATAGATCTCCTTAAGCTCCTTATCCATTTCGGCCATCTCAGATCGAAGATCCTCCTCTTTGGCCTTTAAGCCCTCATCTTCGATCCGTTTAAGAGCCGCTTGGAGCTCCATAAAGTTGAGGCCCAGGTGTATATGGGTTTTGCTCTCAGAGCCTTGGGCCCCAAAAACCTTGGCTTCGACCCCCTTTTGACTCCAAATCTCGCCCCCAGACACCGCTCCTGCACCCTCTACACAGAGGACTCTTCCGCCAGAGCGAATCTGACTATTGAGTATTTCGTTTCGAGAGACAATGTCCCCATGGCATTCCACCGTCGCTCCACTGTTAATATAGAGACACTCCAGCTTCTTCTTGGCACTGATATGGGCCTTGTCTTTACCCACGATTCCCCCCGAAACGGAAAGCTCTCCGCCCGCTTCGATGATGCAGGCCTCGGCCACCTTCTCGACCTTCACATCAGATTTTGAGCGAAGCTCAAAGCCCGGCAAGACGGAACCTCGAATGATGACTCGCGCCTGATCCGAATCAATATTCCCCGTCGAGTAGTCCACATCTCCGTTGACCATGAGACCTTCAATCACTTGAATTCGCTTTCCAGTGAATTCAAGAATTCCGTCTCGGGTCGAATAATATTCCAGCCCAGAATCTGAGACTTTCACGCCCTCTCCGGCTGCCACCTCATAGTCTTTGCCCATGATGCCAGGGATTTTTTGATCAAGAATATTGAATCCGTCCGCTCCTCGAGTTGCGGGCCTTTTCAGCAAGAGCAGCTGCCCCTTGCGAACCTGCAAAAAGACGCTGGCCGCCTTGTGATCCACGCTACCGTCAGAGCGAAGCTGAGATCGGTCGGTGTCTACCGCTAACTCATAGCTGGTTTCGGTTCCCACTTCTGGAGCTTGCCCAACGGCCACCTCAAATGTTTGAGGCGCTTGATCGGTTAAACAGCTCTGAATGGCCTCGCGAATTCGTTCGATCTGAAGCCCCGCCTGAATCCCCTCCGCTTGGATCATCGTCATGACCCTCTCTTCCCTGGCCTGAAACCTGGGGTTAGAAGAAGGATAGATCGTCATCGATGCTGACATTTTGTCCGGAGCAATTTCTAAAGTCGACCTGGCCACCAATCGTCCGTCTTCGACAAAAACAAAGGCAGGAGCCTGAGTCTGCACCACCAAAGAGCGATCATCACTCGATCTCTCGAGTCCTCGACCAAGCATCCACGGCTCGTCCACCCCTCGCTCGGCCACAATGCGGCGCCCAAAAACACTCTTTCCGTCTTCTCCGGTTCCTGCCGGAGTTTTAATGGCGATCACATCGCCCGGCCTCACACAATCAGCCTGAAGAATCTCTTCAGGAGTGGGGAGTTCGCGGCTGACAAACTTTTCGACACTCTCGCCGTTGATTTTCACAAAGTACTCGATCTTGGCGTTTTCCCCGTTTTTGGCGGGCTGAGAGCGGGCAATTTCCACGGGAACCAAATCAGTAGGCTTCGCTCGCGCAGTCCGCAAACACCTCTCAATGGCCTCTCGATCTAGCTCTACTCGCACTCCCTCTTCTTCTGCCACCTTCTTCACCAGTTCAAAGCTAATGGCGCGCCCAAAATCACTCTTCTGGGGCAAGCGAAGCTGAACAAAGTCTTCAGACTCGGGAATCTCGATCACCGACTTCAAGCTGAGTTCTTTGTTCTTCCACGAAACAACCCCAAAACTTTCGGCCCGAAACTCTATTCGCGGCAGATCATTGGGGTCTCCATCTTTCCCCCTCAACTCTTCTCGAATCAGATCGCCCACTTTAATCTGAATGTCGGCGGACTTCATCTCGGCGGGCACAGGAATCTTTTCTCGATAGAGATTGAATCCTTCAACGGCCTCTTCGGGAAGAAATTTGACCAACAAAAGATCCCCGGGGGCGGCAAAATAGTCTCTCGGCTGAGATTTGATGAGAATGCCCTTCGACTTCATCTCTGATGGGCGAAAATAGTAGCGGATTTTGGCGCTCTTTCCGGGAATGACAGGGCGCGCCTTTGCCAATACCAGCTTAGGCTCGCGGCGTTGCCCGTTGGCAACCAACTGTAGCTTTTTCTCGATATCCTCTTTCTCGTAACCCGCCAGGACATCTTTATCTCGAAGAAGATTCTGAATATCTTCAACCCTGAGAGGCTGTTGAGGAAACAGGTCTAGAGTGGCCTCCATGGCGTCTTGCGAAACTCTGACGATGTTTTCAACATGAATTCGATCCTCCACAATCTTGACCTGACCGTAAGCCGTGGCATGAAGCTCCTCGTGAGTCTCTAGCCGAACCCGCTTCACATTCTTTCCCGGATAGATGGGTTGCTCGTTGCATTGCCGCCCCCGAAGAACTTCGCCAAAGACGGTAAACCCGTCTTGAGGAGGGTGGGCAAATTGGATGCTGGCGATGATTTCTCCCGGAAACACAATGCCCAACTTGGCTCTTTCAACATCGAGGGGCTTTTCAGAGTGAGGAGTTTTGTAATGAACTTTCAGATCTCCAAGCTGCCCATCAACCGGATCTTTTCCCTTCGCCAATACAATACGAGCAGGCCATTTCTTGACGGCTCGAATCTGTCTCTCGACTTCTTCAAGACTGAGCAGCCCTTTTGAAACTCCGTGTGCAGAGGCGGCTTCAAGAATGTCCTGAGCTGAGACGCTCTTGCCTGAGAATGTCTTTGGCCCGACTAATTCCACGACCGCCTCTAGGCCATCCTTCTGGTCTTTGATATCCACATCGAGCCGAACTCGAGTGCCGTCATCTACGAAGACGCGGCCGAAAGATTCAGTAAAGTACTCGGTATGACCTTTCACACGGCGAACTCCGATTCCCTTTCCGATGGGCAATCGAAAGGACTCTTCAAAATCAAAAGGGATCGGCTCGCCGGTCACCGTTTTACCTTCACGACCGGGAACGGCCGTAGGGGCTTTCGCCACCACTTCATCTTTATTGGCTAAGGCAAACTTTCCGCCTTCGAACTTTTTCAGGTCGAGCACCCATTGCGGTCGTCCGCCTTGGGCCGACGAAGGGCTCTCCCCCTCTGCGACCAGAATGCTCAGTGGTTTGGTGTCGTTAAAATTCGGATCTGAAGAGATCTTAAAGAGAGCGGCCGTAATCTCTTCCGTCTTGATGCCAAACTGAATGCCCTTCTTCTTGAGCTGTTCGAGCACAAAGTCGGTGGTTAACTTCGGAGCAGAATCGCCTTGAGGCAACTGAATTCGCCGAATTCTAGCCTTCAACTTGTCTTTGGAAACTTCAATATCCAAGATGGGAGGGCAGACAGAAGCCTCGAACGAGAACTCTTTGTTTTTTTCTCGAACGAACCTTAGCTGATCCTTATCAATTCCAAGGTCCGCAGACAGCCTCTCTCTGGCTTCGTCTGCGGTTTCCCCCCGCATCTGAAAAACCTTCATTATAACGATTGCCCCAAGGCCTATTATACTCAGAGCCTGGGACTTTGGGGACTTGGGTCGAAAACTTTTAGACGAGAGTCTCGTACTTTTGTTCTAAGCAGAGTCAGCGCCGAGGCAGGAGCAGCTCTGCCGGCTCGATCTCGAATGCGGCCTCGCAGCAGTTCCAAAACATCAAGCGGCTTTCCCATCCCAATATCCACCAGGCTTCCCACCATATTTCTCACCATATGGTGAAGAAAGCCTTTTCCCCTTACATCGATCTCAATGAACTGGCTGTCGCTCCAAGAGGGATGAGGACTTCTTTTCATCCTCATCGACAAAATCTTTCGAGTGGTGCCTGAAGCTTTGCTCGCAGCCTCTCGACCAGAGGATTTCGCGAAGGCGGCAAAGTCGTGCTCCCCCAAAAAGTGATTGGCCTCTCTCTTCATGGCCTCCCAGTCCAGCGGCTTTTTGATCCAGAGATAAAGATCCGAATCCATGACAAGAGGAACTCTGGAATTGTAGATCAAGTAGCGGTAGGTCTTCCACAAGACATCTTTTTTGAATGAAAAATTGGCGGATAACCATGCCGCCTGCCAAACCACCACTTTGCGCTCAAAGTGGGAGTTCAAATACAGGCGTAGGCGAGACAGCTTTTTGGAATGCTTTTTTAAAAACCAAGATTTTGAAGCGGGTAAAATGATGCATTGATCTAGGGCATGCACTCCTGCATCTGTTCTCGAAGCAAACTGAATATGAGAGTTCCAACCCAAGGCTTTCTGGAGTTTCTTTTCAACAAACTCTTGAACGCTCTCGCATGACCTCTGCCTTTGAAAGCCAGAGAAGAGACGGCCGTCATAAGCCACTCTCAAAAGGAGCTGATCGTCGGCAGCACCGGAAGTCACCAATCGACCAAAAGTCCGACACCCAAGCTCCAGCCGCCGGTGCCTGTGACGCCCGCCATGCCGGATTTCAAAAGACCGGCCAGAATATAGCGGGCCTGAATCTGCAAACCAAAATCTTTGACTCCCCACTCTGAAGACATCTCTGACTTTCGCCGCTGGTCATACATAAAAGAAATGAGCACACCTCCGCCGAAGTCAAAACCCAAGTCACCTCCTTTGGCCTTGCCAAGCTCATCGGCTGCCGCCCCCACCTTTTCAATCCACACTCGACGATAGACCACCTGAACAAAGCTGGTCGGGATGATCGGAAAATAATCAGGCTCCCAGGCCTTCCACTGAGCCCCAGTTCCCAAACTAAGAATCTTGTACTCAAAACGATCTTGATTTCCGACCTGCTGGTCGGCCGGGAGACAGGTAAAGCCGTCTGCCTCGACTGCACAGGCCGTGGCCGAATTCTTCTGATAGGCCACCGAAAGCAAGGGTTCAATGCGAGGATAAAACTCGTGAAGCCCAAACCTCAGCTCAAACTCAGGCTTAAAATCAGAAAAGCCATTCATAGACCCAAATCGTTCATCATTGAATGCCCTTTGGTTCACATGAAATCCCACCGATCCAGAGAAGGCCTCGGCTGAACCGATGGAGAAACATAATAAAAGGGGCATCCAAATCCAAAATCTCTTCAACATCCTTCTCTTTTATCTTGAGGAGAGCCCTTTAGAAAAGCAGTGATTTTAGTCACTTAGTTCCGCTCTTTCGGATTCAGGGGGCCAGATCATTCTCATTTGAGCTAGAGGCCCGAAAATTCAGGGAATTTGGTAAACTGAAGTTTGGAGTGCGGGGATTTCATGGATTTTAAAGACCGAATTGAAAGCCTCTTCGATACGGAAGGGACCGACAAGTCAGAGCCATCAACGGCTGAAGCAGATTCGAAGGCGCAGTCTTTAGATTCAGACACACAGCCTGAACATCCCAGTCCGGACGAGCGAAGAAGCTTTTCACGGGCCGGGCTTAGAAAGAACGAGATTAGCCTTCGTTTTTCGCACGATGCACAATTCGCCAAGCACTATATTGAGAACATCTCTTTAGGGGGCCTTTTTGTCAAAACTGACGAGAAGAGGCGGGTGGGCGAACTCATCGGCATTCATTTCAGCGTTCCGAATCCGGCAAATGGAGAAAGCTTTGACTTTCAACTGAAGGCTCGGGTGTGTCGGGTCGCTCCTAATGGACTTGGGGTAGAGTTTGTGAACCTCACTCAAGACATTCGGTCGCGCTTAGAGTCTTTTGTTCGCTCGGCACTGCCGTCTGGCGTCGCGGTTCAAGCCAAGACGAAACAGGCCAGCATCGATCGCTTAGAGGAGATCCGCCTGTTGAAGTGGGAGCAGGCCCAGAGCCGACGGGAGCGATTTCAGAAGTTTGGCGCCTTGGTCGCTCTACTCGTTCTCAACCTCTTTTTGGGCGTTCAATATGTGTCAAAAGAAATCCAAGAGGGCAAAAGAGCGCAGATTCAACAGGAGTATGAAGTGGCCGGACAGCGGTTTCGACCTCAAGAGGTTCGTTCGATCTCTCAAACTACCGATCAATACATCGAACTCACACTAGAGAGCGGTGAGAGCATTTACTTTTCCCCAACTCCGGCAAACATGCGGCAACTGCCTCGAAACTTTCAGCAATCGATCGAAGTCATGAGAAGCTTGCCCAAGCCAAAAGCTCGCCGAACTAGTCGAAACAATCCCGATCGAAGAATCGAAATCCGATAAGCTGCACGAGAATGTACTCAATAGACTTTGTTTCATGTCCGAATTGAAACTTTGAGGCAATTTTTTTGCAAAATTCGCAGAGAATTAAGAAATAGGTATTGCAACAAAAGAAAAACATTTTAAAATGTTAGTAAGTGTCAAGAGCAGAAAAACGCTGTTGTTGTTTTTCGATTCTTGATAAACAGAATTGGATCAGTGGATTTATCCTCTTCGTTACTTGAGGACAAAGCCCCTGACCTAATTCAAAATCGACGAAGGAGAAAACATGGCCGCTAGAAGAAAAAGAAAAGCTACTAAGAAAAAAGCTACTAAGAAGAAAGCAACGAAGCGAAAAGCTTCTAAGCGAAAAGCAACCAAGCGAAAAGCTACTAAGAAAAAGAGAAAGTAAGCTCTCTTCTTGGGTTTGCAAAAAGGGCCTCCTTTGGGAGGCCCTTTTTTTATACTCGTTTTCGGAAAAATTTAGCGAAAATGGGCTAAATATCTGAAGATTTTACGGTTTTTCGACCGTTCTCCTTTGTTCTCTCGACTGCGCGCTTCACAATTCGAGCCACCTCTTGATTAAGGGAATCAATCGCATCACTTCCTGTGTTGCATCCCGCCTCTTTAAATACATCCCGTATCTTCGATTGAATAATTAAGCTATCTGACATTTCTCTCTATCTCCTCTGGTAGTTCCTTGATTACGACAAACTGGTTTCAAGCCTTAGTATTAAGTGCCAGTCTGGTCAAACATTTCATCGACAAATTCATCTGCCCGAAATTCCCTCAGATCTTCAACCGACTCCCCGGTTCCGAGAAATCGAACGGGAATTCTCAGACTCTGAACCATCTGAAAAACACTGCCGCCCCGACTCAAACCATCTAGCTTGGTCAACATGATCCCCGTGACCCCCACCGCTTCATGAAAACTTTCAGCTTGCTGCACCGCGTTCTGCCCCAAAGAGGCATCAATCACCAAAAGCTTCTCTTGAGGCGGTGAGTTCAAGGCCTTTTCGGCGACCCTCTGCATCTTTTTTAACTCTTCCATCAGGTTCTTTTTATTATGAAGCCGCCCGCTGGTATCGACCAACACGATATCGACTTCTCGAAACTTTTTTAGGCCGTCGAAAACAACGGAGGCCGGATCGGCCCCCTCGGTGCTTCCTTCTCGAACCACCTGAAAGCATGGTATCTGATGACGATCGCAGGCTCGTTGAAGCTGCTCTACCGCCGCCTTTCGAAAGGTGTCGGCGGCGATTACTGCCACCGATTTTCCCTGATTTCGATAGAAATGAGCTAACTTTACGATGCTGGTCGTCTTGCCCGCTCCATTCACGCCGATCACAAAGACCGTCCAGGGACGACTCGAAGAGTCTTCGGGCCTTTTGGGGGTCTCGATATCAAGCCAAGCCTTCAATCGTCTTTTCAAGAAAACCTTAGGCTCTTCCTCAAGGCCTTGAAGCTCAGCAATCAAGTCTTTCGTCAGTTTTGGTCCAAGATCAGAAGAAATCATCACTCGCTCCCACTCTTTGGGGTCTTTAGAGTCCTTCTGAAGAAGTGGAAACCAATCCGCAATGGCTTTGGACAGTCGAAGTCTCTTTTTTGTGGGCTTCAGCTCCTGATCGGCAGAGGGCGGACGAACACCGGCTCTCGATTCAGAATCCGAACGCTCCAGCTCTGAATCCTCTGAGACTGGGGCCTTCTTCTTGCGACTCGTAAAGCGGTCGATGTTTCCATACTTCCACTTTCTGTAGACAAGCCCCAGACCATAGAGCATCAACAAAATGAGCGTCAGGCCAAAAATCCACTCCGGCGACCATGAAAAATCAGACATGAAGACCTTCTATCGAAATTTCAGCAGAGGATCATCACAAAAAGGGAGCGAAGCAGCCGCCGAAGCAGATGGGCCATTAACGCCACTCCCGAATCCAGAGTTTGGCGACAGTCCCGAAAAGGGAGCGAACTTAAGCCTCAGCCGCTGCCGTGGTGAACGCCTTGGCTTCGGTGAGGTTGACCCCAACAATTCGAGAACAGCCAGGCTCTTGCATAGTCACCCCAAAGAGGGTGGATGCGGCTTCCATGGTTCGCTTGTTGTGCGTCACCACGATAAACTGAGAAAGAGAGGACATTTCTCGAATGATCTCGTTGTAGCGCCTCGTGTTGATGTCGTCCAAGGGCGCGTCGACCTCGTCCAGAATACAAAATGAAGAGGGGCGATAGGCAAAGAGAGAAAAGAGCAGACTAATGCTCGTCATGGCCTTCTCCCCTCCACTTAACAGAGACATCGCCTGGATCTTCTTTCCAGGAGGCTCTGCAAAAATCTCTACGCCGGTCTCTAAGAGCTGCGACTCATCAGTCAATCGCATAAAAGCCTTACCCCCTCCGAAAAGTTTCGGAAAGAGGAGCTGAAAATTATGGTTAATCGCATTGAAAGTCTCTCGAAAGCGAAACTCAGAGATTCGATTGATCCGATCAATGATGCTCTGAAGTGAGCTTAAGGTGCCTAACAAGTCCTCTCTTTGAGTGTTCATGAACTCCACGCGAGACTTCATCTCTTCATATTCGGTGAGGGCGACAAGATTCACATCTCCGAACTTCGACAAGCGCTCCCTCAAAGCCTTCACCTCTAGGGCCATCTCTTCCAAGGACGAACTCGCCAAGCTCTCTAAGTCTTCCTCTGAAAGAGAGGACAAAAGCTGTTGAGCCGAGATCTCATAGCGCTCCTCAAGACTGCGATTGATCTCCTCAAGCTCAAGGCTAAAGCGCTGTTTTTCAAGCTCCAGCGCTTGAAGACTCTCGACCAACTCCTCTTTTGATGAAGCCCACTCTCGCCGAGACTTCTCTAGCTCCTCCAAATCACGACGAAAGTTTGCGACTTGATCCTTAGACTTCGCGAGGCCCTTCTCAAGCGATTGGACCTTCTCTCGCTCTTGAGCGCCCCTTTCAGCCCAGTCTTTGACATTCTGTCGAAGCGAGTGAATCTCTTGCTCCCACAATTCAATATCCTTTTGGTAAAGACCTTGGTTGTGCTTGTACTCGGACTGAGCCATATCGAGCGAAACAAACTGCTGCTGAATTCTTTCTAGCCTCTCTTGCAAAGCTCCACATTCGATTCGGTACTCCACCCAATCGGCGTCTCTTTCATCGAGTTGATTCTTCGCCTCAGCCAGTCTTTGCCGAGCCTCCGCCAGCTCCAACTCCATCGACTCTGTGCTCTTCAACTCAGGCAGACTGAGAATCTCGCCGTTCTTCTTCGCAATCTTTTCCTCGGTCTTTTGAATCTCTTCAGAAAGCTCTTCTGCAAGAGCATTCTTTCCGGCTTTCTGCTGTAAAATCAGCTCTCGATCCTGACGAAGCGCTTCAAGCTTCTGTTCAATTTCTTGTCGCGCCAATTGAGTCTTCTCTAGGTTCTTGCGAAGCTCTTCTTGCCTTTGAAGATTGTCTTCCACTCGCGCCTGCATCGCTCCCAGCTCTTGTCTTAGTTCTGAAAGCTCCTGCTCAGAGCGAATGATCTCATGATGGCGAGAGAAGGGGCTCTGCTCTCTAGAAACCTTACCAAAACTTCTCAACTCCAGACTCGCCCCCAAAGAAGCTCGCCAGCCGCCTTTTCGATCTAACTGGCAGAACTCCGTGGGCGACTCCCAATCGATTTCGTCCACCAGCTCAATGGCAGAGAATAAATCTTTGACCTGCTCACTCGACGACTCGTCCAGCAGAGAGCTCAGACTGCGCTCCGGGCGATTGGAGCCCGCTTTCAATAGAAGACTCGTCCACCGAGCCTCGAGCGCTTGATCGGCAAGACTCTCTGTAAAGAACTGGCCGAGATGATAAATCAAGGTCTCGCCCAGATCCTGAGCCTCTGGTCGAAACTTGACTTGATCCATGAGGAGCTCCAGACCCGTTTGCTTCTTGAGCTCTAAAGCCATGCCATCGTAACCCAAAGCATGTTGCTCTAACTGCTTAAGGCTTTTAATAGCGGCCTCTTTCTCGATGCAGCCCGAATCGAGCCGAGAAAGCTCCGCTAGCAAACTCTCTCGCTCTTTGAGAAGCTGCTCCCGTCGCCCGCTGAGATCTTGCTCTTCTTCTTTTTTTACTCGAAGTTCATCAAGCTTTGTCTGCAAGTCTTCGCTAAAGCTGTGGTCTTCAATCTCTAGGCTTTTGATCTCTTGCCGCTCTACCTCTAGGCGAGACTCCAAACCCGCCCGATAGAGCTCAATGTCTACAAGCTCAGCCCTTTTCATCTTCAATTGCTGGCTCTCTACCGCCAGCTCAGAGCGATGAGCCTGTAAGACCTCAGAAATCCGCTCAAGGTTTGCCTGAGTGTCTTTGAGTCGATCCTCTGCCTGATCCCTTGCCGCCTGAAGCTCTCGAAGCTTCTGATCGGCCTGCTGCCTCTCTTGCTGTCGTCTCTCTAGCTCTGCCTGAAGCTGCTGCCTTGAGCCCTCTTGATTCTCAAATTTTGATCCCAACCTTGCGACATCTGATCGCCTTTCGGCGATTTGATTGTTCAAAAGCTCCATCTTCTGTTGGGCCAACTCCCTCTCGGTATCCAAGCGAGCAAGTTGATCTTTCGTAGACATCAAAGACTCATAATCCTCTGCGGTGATCTTCTCGTACTGCAAGGACTCAAGCCGTAGAGTCTCGATCTTCGCTTCAATTTCAGCAAGCCGAGACTGCTTTTCGGTGAGAGCATCTTGAGCAGACTGCAAGGCCTCTTGATTGGCGACGGCTGACTCATCCAATCGCTTCAATCGAGCCGCAATCCAATCACACTCCTTGGCTTTCAACTCAGACTGCAGAGAGCGAAACTTCTCCGCTTTTTCGACCTGCCTCTCAAGGTTCTTTGAATTCTTCTCCAGCTCCCTTAAGAGATCGTTCACGCGATCTAGATTTTGCTGGGTGGCCTCCATTTTTCTCTCGGCCGACTGCTTTCGGATTTTGTACTTCGCGATGCCGGCGGCTTCTTCGATCAAGAAACGGCGGTCTTCGGGTTTTGCCAAAACCACTTCGTCTACCTTGCCTTGGGCCACGATGGAATAGGCTTTGGCCGAAGAGCCCGTGCCCAGAAAAAGGTCATGAATATCTTTCAAGCGCACGGTCACCAGATTGATCAGGTAGTCACTTTCTCCGCTTCGATAAAGCCGGCGAGTAATCATGATTTCTGCGCAATCCGTATAAGGCGCAGGGGCCTGATGGTCAGAGTTATCAAAGACCAAACTGACTTCCGCTAGACCCGAAGCCTTTCGGGCCGGCGTCCCGGCGAAAATGACATCAGACATCTCTTTGCCACGAAGCCCCTTGGCGGATTGCTCGCCCATCGCCCAGCGAATGGCGTCTACAATATTGCTCTTTCCGCAGCCGTTTGGGCCCACCACTCCAACAATTTGCTCATCAAAAACCAGCTCGGTTTTGTCTGCGAAGGACTTGAATCCCTGCATTAACAAG
Source organism: Bradymonadales bacterium (assembly GCA_007693605.1). Lineage (GTDB taxonomy): Bacteria > Bdellovibrionota > UBA2394 > UBA2394 > UBA2394 > REDG01. Next base: position 34,807 of record REDG01000035.1, on the reverse strand, counting down.
CGTTTTAGCTTCACCCTACCCCCTCAATTTTTCTCTGCAGCCTCCACTGTCTTTGAACCTCAAATCCCAGTATTCCGACCGCAACCGCTAGGTTTAAACAGCGTACTGAGACCGTGGGAATCCGACAAGACACAAATTTCTGGGCTCCTGGGACTTCCCAAAACTCTGGGGGCACTCCCTCTTCTTCGTTTCCAAAAACCAAACAAAGGGGCGGTGAATACGAGATCTCGGAGTAGTCAAAATCACCCCGTTTCGTGACAAAAATATAGCTCGCGACAGGGGCCGACTTCCAGAAGTCGTCGAAGTCAATATAGGTCTGGTAGTCTACTTCTTTAAAGTAGCCCACCGATGCCCGAGCCATAGACTTTTCGTCTAAGCGAAAGCCAAAGGGCCCCACCAGATGAAGCTTGGCCCCCAAGGCCATCGCCGTTCGAGCCACACTCGCTACATTCGCAGGAATTCTTGGCGCGACCAAGACCAGATGCATTTCAGAGCTTTTGAGCATTTCAAGAAAAAGGCTCTACTCCAGCTTGAACAGAAGGTCCATCGTCAGAGCATCGAAAACCGAGATTTCGTGGCTTCCCAAGCCGCTCACCACAAGGCGGTCCAAATCCTCCAATAAGAGCAGTTTCTGGGGGGCGTCCCCTTCGGCGAACTCAAAGCTGTTTGCAATCCGATACAGCGGAGGATCTCCGAGCAGCTCTAACTGATAGAGTCGAGAAATTTCAAAACCTCGACCTCCAGCTCCTCTCGCCTCATAGGACAATACCCACAACAAATCTGCCGCCACGGCCCCTAGTCTTCCGTTGACCGTCAAGTCTCCGAGCCGGGGGAATTTTCTGGCCTCCCGGTCGATCACGAAATTCTCTTCCTCGTCCGATAGATCCTCTTGTGGCTGCAAGGCAAAATTCTGAGCATTTTCGTTGTAAGCTCGAGTGTTCTGATTTCGATTCGTGCTGAAATCAAACTCTGAGCTGGGGACTCTGTAGATTCGATTGTCGGCTCGGCTCGCCGCGAAGATATGGTTCTCCCCATCTCGCGAAATCCCTCGAAAGCCACGCTCTTGAGATCCTTCGACTCGGTTTCCGTCCTGATCTCGAAATCCTCGCTCTTCAGCCCGAAGGTTCCAAAGTAGATTCGCAGAGTTCACAAAACTCTCAAAACGAAAGCCGAAAAGAGCAGAGGCCGAATTCGAAGCATAGACAAAAAAACTTTGATCTCCGCCCAAAAAGAGTCCGGGGTTTATTCCAAAACCGGCTCGCTGAGCGCCGGAAGCCCCTCGAAGGTTCATGGTGTCAGAATTCTCGACCTCCATCCGAAAACTCGCACCGACCAGCTCTTCTCGCCGCACAGTCGCAATGGTCTGGGCAAAATTTGAGCCAAATCTCTCGACAAGATCAGACTGATCAAACCAACGAAATTCTTCCAAATCAAAAAACTGAAGGGTCCCCGAACTAAAGTGACTAATCGCCAGATAATCTTTGGCCCCTTGATCCGTAAAAAGAATGATCTCTCTGGGGTTTCGGAAAGTCTCAAACACAAAAGGATTGCCGTCAGCATCCAGAGCCTCTTCAAACTCTTCTTCGATGGCATCCCAAATGAAAACCCGAAGTCGCTGATTCCTCCGATCGGTCACGAACACATGCCAAGCCCCTTCTCGCTCGTAGACCTCAAAATCTCCTGAGAAGGGAGGAATCTTCAAATCCAAAGCAGCTCGTCTGGAGAATGTGTCGGCCCCTTCAATCTCGTAAAAGATAAGACCCCCGTTTCTGAAGCGAAGCGCCTCAGCGGTATTCATTACAATCAAATATCGCTGCCCCAAAAACTCTCTGTCTTTAACCTGATAGGGCCCGTCTAGCTCCATCAGAGCCCCCTGGCCGAGAAGCGATGAAGGGTTTTCAGGAGGATCCCCCGTAAAACTTCCCTCACAACCCATCAGTAAAACGGCAAGGAGGAAAAAACATGCACGGCCGACCAAACTGTTCATCACTCTTAAGATCCTTTCTTGGAAGACTTCTTGGCGGTTCTTCGAAGCTTCGACTTCACTGGAGTCTGAAGAACGGCCCTGGCCGCTGCCAATCTCGCAACTGGCACACGGTAGGGAGAACAACTAATCGTGTCAAACCCCAGCTGCTCAAAAAACTCAATACTACTCGGGTCGCCGGCATGTTCGCCACAGACTCCAATCTCAATCTTTGGATTGGCTTTGCGAAGAGCTTCAACTGCAAAACGAATCAATTGGCCAATTCCCTCTTGATCGAGTTGCTCGAAAGGTTCAGCTGGAAAGAGTCCTTTCTCCAAATAAACTGACATAAACTTATGAGAATCATCGCGAGAAATTCCCAATCCGGTCTGAGTGAGATCATTGGTTCCAAAGGATACGAAATCAAGATCCTTCGCTAAGTCTCCTGCAACCATGCACGCTCGGGGCAACTCAATCATACTCCCCCACTTAATCGACTTCATTAGTTTAGAATGAAACTTCTGGGGAACTTCAGACAAAGCCAGCCTCTTTAATCTTGAAAGCAAATAATCCAGCTCAGGCGCTGCCACAATCAATGGGAGCATGATCTTACACTCGAGTCGCCCACCGTTGGCAAGGTGAGTCGCTAATGCTCCCACCAGAGCTAAAACCTGCATCTGATAAACTTCTGGAAAGCTAATGCCGAGGCGACAGCCCCGATGGCCCAGCATCGGATTGCTTTCTTCCAGGCTTTGCAATCGGCGTTTTAAGTCAAACGGGCTCATGCCCAAGTCCTCAGACAAAACACGCAACTCCGCTTCGTCCTCTAGTTTCGGAAGAAACTCGTGCAGAGGGGGATCTAGCAACCTCACACAAACCGAACGAGAATTCATCACTCGAAAAATTTCGATAAAGTCTCGAGTCTGATGAGCCCTTAGAGTCTGAATCTCTTCAAGCCGAGTCGCTTGATCTTCCGTTAGAATCATCCTGCGAAAGGAACGAAGCCTTGAGGGCTCAAAGAACATATGCTCTGTTCGACAAAGTCCAATTCCTTTCGCGCCCAACTCAAGCGCGGTCTGACACTGCACCGGCGTGTCGGCGTTCGTCAAAACCTGCATTCGTGCAAAACGATCCGCCCAACCAAAGTACTTCTCTGCCTCTCGACTCCAACTAGTGGCCAAGGTCGGCAACTCTCCTCGATAAAATTCACCCGTAGAACCATTAAGAGTGACCACATCCCCTTCTCGTAAGACGACATCTCCGATACGAAGCTCGCGTCGACTCTCGTCAATCTGAAGGCTCTGGCAACCCACAACGCATGATTTTCCCATGCCCCGACCAACCACAGCGGCATGCGAAGTCATGCCTCCGGTGGCTGTTAGAATTCCCTCAGAAGCACTCATGCCAACAATGTCTTCTGGCGAGGTTTCTTTTCTTACAAGAATCACCCGCTGTTCGGCCCGGTTCATCTGTACGGCGGCTTCCGCATCAAAAGCCAGCTTTCCCGAAACGGCCCCCGGGCTCGCCGGAAGCCCCTTTCCAAGCGGGCTCTCTTTGGTGGGCTGAAGAGAGGGGTGGAGCATCTGCTTGACCTGATCAAAACTCAAGCGAAACAAAGCTTCTTCTGGCCGCAATTTCTTTTCAGAAACAAATTGAATCGCATGCTTAACGGCTGCGGCGGCTGTTCGTTTGGCCGTTCTGGTCTGCAAAATAAAAAGACGCCCGTCATCAATGGTGAACTCGACATCCTGCACTTCTGCATACTGCCCCTCGAGCTTCTTCAGAATCGAATGAAGCTCCTTAGCCGCCTTCGGCAATCTTTTCGAAAGGCCCTCAATCGACTCAGGCGTTCGAATGCCTGCCACCACATCCTCTCCCTGGGCGTTGATAAGATACTCGCCATAGAGCTTTTTCTCACCCGTCGAGGGGTTTCTCGTAAACACAACCCCCGTGGCCGATCGCTCATTTCTATTCCCGAAAACCATCGCCTGAATGTTAACCGCCGTCCCCCAATGTTCAGGAATTCGATTCAACTGACGATAGTGCAGGGCTCGCTCGGTGTTCCAGGATTGAAAGACCGCCTCAATCGCCCTCTTGAGCTGCCCGCCCGGATCTTGAGGAAACTTCGACCCGAGCATAGAAAGATACTCCAAAGAGAGGTCTTTTAGAGACTCAGCAGAAAGCTTCGAATCTTCGATCACTCGTTCCAAATTCTTCGCTCGTTCAAGTTTTCGCTCAAAGGGGTCTCTCCTTTCTTTCAGAACGACTTCTGCGAAGGCCACAATGAAACGACGATAGCAATCCCACCAAAACCTAGCCTGGTCGACCGACTCCCCCGACAAAGCCTCGACAATCTTGGTGTTCAAGCCGAGATTCAGAATCGTATCCATCATGCCCGGCATCGAGATTGGGGCTCCCGATCGAACCGAAACCAGCAAGGGTCTTGTATCCGAACCAAACTCACGGTTTAGGTTTTTCTCCATGCCCTGAATGGCCTTCATCGTCCAAGTCATGACTGAACTAGGCAAACTTCCCCGAAGCAGATAAATCTGACACAGCTCAGTAGATAGATTGATGGCGGGGGGCACCGGAAGCCCTAATCGAGTCATCTCCACCAGGCCCGCTCCCTTGCCGCCCAATCGTTCTGCAAGTCGCTTGGAATCTAACTTCAGTGCCTTCGCCTCAGCAAAGGGACTCGCCCGAAAGCCTATGCTACAAATCATTTTCTTCAATCGCTGCTCACTCACAGGCTGACTCTTTCTCACAGAACTCTTGCCTTTCTTTGCGGAGTCTTTTCTCTGACCGGCCAGCTTGGACCTCAAGACTTTGGACTTTGCTAGTTCCATAGTGACACCTCCTCAAGTGATCAATCGTTCAGCCAAATAGGCGGGCAACTGCTCCACTCCTACTCTCTCTTGCTTCATAGAATCTCGATCTCGAACCGTCACGGAATCCGTTTCAAAGTCTACGGTGACGGCACTCAGCACGCCGATCTCATCAACTCGACGATAGCGCTTTCCGATGCTGCCACTTTCGTCGAACTCCAATCGATAGGTCTTCTTAAGATCTTGGTGGATCTTTCGAGCCCTTTCCTGCAACTCAGGCTTCTTCAAAAGCGGAAAGACGGCGAGCTGCACCGGTGCCACTCTCGGTGAAAAGCGAAGTACCACGCGCTGTCCGCCTTCTTCCCCTTCTTTGGCTTCCACCTGTTCTTCACCATAGGCATCGACCATGAGTGTCAACAAAGCGCGATCACAACCGACGGAAGTTTCAACCACGAAGGGGGTATAAGATTCTTTGGTGTCGACATCGTGAACGCTTAGCCGTTTTCCGGAAAACTTTTCGTGCTGTTTTAAATCAAAGTCACTTCGGTGATGAATCCCCTCGATCTCTTGCCATCCAAAGGGGAACTCGTACTGAATATCGAAAGCCGCTTTGGCATAGTGCGCAAGCTCTTTAGGCCCGTGCTCATGAAACCGAAGTTTTTCTTTTCGAATTCCCATGGCCAAATGCCACTGCATTCTCTTCTCTTTCCATTCTTCAAAACTCGCCATGTCTTCACCTGGCTTTACAAAATACTGCATCTCCATCTGCTCGAACTCACGCATTCGAAAAATGAAATTGCCTGGTGTGATCTCGTTGCGAAAAGCCTTTCCGATCTGCGCGATTCCAAACGGAATCTTTTGTCGGCTAGAAGTCATGACATTTAAGAAATTCACATAGATCCCCTGAGCCGTTTCAGGTCGCAAGAACACCACGGCCGACTCGTCTTGCAGAGGCCCCATAAAGGTGCGAAACATTAGGTTAAACTGACGAGCTTCGGTGAACTCCCCCTCACACTCGCCCGGTTTTTTTGAGGGCTTTTTCGGGCAGGAACTCAAGTCGAGCTGATCGGCTCTGAATCGGGCTTTGCAAGTGCGACAATCCACCAGGGGATCGGTGAAATTGGACACATGCCCCGAGGCCTCCCAAATCTTGGGGTGCATCAGAATCGAGCTATCGAGTGCCTTGATATTCTCATGCTCCCGAAGCATGGAGTCCATCCAAAGGGACTTCACCCGAGACTTCAGCTCGGCCCCCAAAGGGCCATAGTCGTAGCAGGAGTTCAAACCCCCGTAGATTTCGGAGGATTGAAAAATGAACCCTCTTCGTTTACACAAGGAAACTATTTTTGCCATCTTATCGGCCTGAGAACCTGACATATTCTGCTTTTGAACTCCTGTTTCGAGAATTAATCGAAAGAACTGAAAATGTGCAGACTTTTCTCAGGCCAAAAACGGAATTTACTTGCAGTGCGTTAACGCGAGTCGTAAAATCTCAGATGGGGAAATAGGGGGTTTTATGGGGGTCTTTTTTCGACGGAATTCGGTCGGTTCTCTTTCAGTTCGATGCTTAGCGGGGGTGGCAGCTGTTTTGCTGGCGTCTTTTAGTGGGCACTTCAGTCTTTCTGCTGAAATCTCGGCGGAGCGAATCGCTCAAATTCTAGATCAGAGTTTAGATCGAAGCGCTCCCGTGGAGTCGGCCCAACAAGGCCGTCGTCCACAGGTCTTGACGGAGGCTCCCTACGGACCCGTTCCTCTATTGTGGCACTTGAGAATCTCGGGAGCCGAACTCGCCCGCGAGCCCTTGTCGAGATTTGGGGGTCAAGCCGCTCGAGTGATTGTGATGGACGATCGGATTGATGATCCGCGAGCGACTCAACTGCCCTTTCCAGAACTGCCCGACCGAAGGCTTCGCTTTCGTTTTATGGATTTTCTGAGCGGCACTCCAACTGGCGATCGTATGAGCAACGACAGGCCGGCTGACCTCGAGTTCGCCAGCTCCTGGTTAGAGACGCTTCTTCTGGAAGAAATTGTGATCCCAGACTTCAAAAGTCCTCTGCCCAGAATTCAATCAGATCACGGCATTCATGTGGCGGGCACGATTGGCGGCCTTGAGCTTGAGATCGGAACTAGTCCGAATGTAGAACTCTTTGCCTTCGACGCTTTTCAAGGCAATGTTCGCCACTTTCCGCAAGACTTTCCTTACTTTCTTGAGAGTTTGCTTGAATTCCCTTACGCCAACTTCATCGTCAATATGAGTCTTCAGCTTCCAGCATCGAACGATTATCTTCGTGCCGCCCAACGAGTTCGCACTGAGAAGAATGCCAACTTGGTGATCGCAGCAGGAAATGATGGGAAGAGCCTTGGCAGGGGTTGGATTGCCGATAAAACCGAAGGGGCCTTCGTGGTCGGTGCCATCGGGCCTTGGGGTGGCGTCGCCAGTTTTTCCAACTACGGACGAAAAGTTCGCATCATGGCCCCTGGTGTGGATATCGCCTCTCGACTTCACTCAAGAGCCGAGGTCGGCGCCTCCTTGGGCTTGATGTCAGGCACAAGCATGGCGGCCCCCTTGGCATCGGGTGCCTTGGCCAACCTTCGAGTGATTTTTCCGGAGGAGCCCGCAGAGCTGCTAGAGGAGATTCTTGAAAGAACAGCCTGGAAACTAGAGAGAAAATCTCAGAACTGGGGTCGAGGTCTTATCAATGTCTACAAAGCCACCTTGCTCGCCATACGACTTTCTCGTGTCATGGAGGCTGAGTCTATTTCTCTGGCAGAGGCTCTTAGACTAGAAGAGCTTTTCGACTTCAGTAGAGAGATACGAAGAGCCCGTATCGAAGAGATTAGAGCCCCTCGGCACTCAGAAGCCTATCGTCGAAGCGTCTATCGACAAGTCTTGCTCTCTGACGATATGTCAGAATTTGAGAGAATGTCTGAGTTCTACAGCCGAAACTTCAACTTCTACTCAGAAGGCCTTCGCTTTCTGTCTTACAACTATCAAGACTTTTGCGAAGAGGACGAATTGCTCCTCGCCTACACTCAACATGCCATGTGGCTTCAACGATCTCTCTTAGCTTACCATCCTGAGAACTTGGGGGTCTTTGCAAGCCTCCAATCGCCGAAGCTCATCCGATCGGTTTTGGCAAATCTTCACCGGCTAGGCCGAGGGATGGAGGAAAGGGTGGCAATGATGGCGCTCTTTCCTCAACTCGAAGAACTTGCTCAAGAGGGGACGGAAGTCTGCCTGAACTAGTGGTCCAACCGCTTGGGCCACTAGAGCTCTCAGAAAGTTCTTGCTGAAGCAGTCGAAGACTTTTGAGCTCTCGACCCAAGCCAGACTGGAGATAAGAGGGAAGAATCTTTTCGAGTGCACTCGCGTCTTCTGCGGACAGTGGCCCACTCGGCTCAAAGGCCTCAGACCACCACGCGACCGCATTCGATGAAAGCCGCAAGCCGGCTCCGCATTCAGGATGACACAAGCCAAATCGGGCTAAAGAAAAAACAACCCCCTTTGATTCGTCCATGGCTTTATGACAGTGACTACACTCCAAAAAGTTTGGACGCAAACCTTGCTGGTCAATTGAGAAGCGGCAGAATTCGAGCAAGGCTTCTTGAGATAAGCCTCCACTCATCTTCTCGGCAAAAAGCTTCAAGTCTTCAAACCCAATAGGCTCAACCGCCTCTTCCCGAAGCCACTCCATCAAAAATGTCCATCGCAGCAGAGTCGAAAAGCTTCCAGACTCAATACCCTCATAATAGCGAAGGAGTTCGCAGCTTGCGACCGGGCTCAAAGAGCGTGAGTCTCTTCGCTTTGAAAAACTCACCTGATAAAGACCCGTAGAACGAAACTGATGCGGAAATCTTCGTTTGGAGTTTTTGGCGGCTCGGGCAAAGCCCTGACATCTCTCTCCGTTTTCCATGAAAAACTCAACAATCAGATCACTCTCTGAGTAAGCTCGACAAGAAAGAATAAAGGCCTCTGCCATCAGTCAAAAAGAAATCGATTAAACAGTTTTACGCTTGAGCCCGCGACCTCAAGAGGCTGTCCGTTGTAGGTCAGCTCCAGCCCGCCCTGGTCGACCCCCTGAAGCTCCACCTGACGAAAAACCTCAAAGACCTTTGTCTCTCCAGGAGAAATCATTATCTCTTGAGAGGCCGACTCATCTAATCGCACAATCAAAGTGAGCCTCGTGTCAGCCCTCAACTCCAACGAAGAGGGTCGAGCTGCCACCAAAGACCGTTCTTCATCGACTCGAAACTCTTCGACTTCGACGACACCAGGCCTGAGAACCTCTCTTTCAGCCAAATCAGGGCCCGCCTGAAAGAGCTTAGACCCGATCATCCACAGAACAGTGAGTAACACCAGCCCCCCAACGGCCAGAGAAATCCCCAAAGACCAGTTCTTTGACGACTTGGCTCCCAAGTTCAAAAGATGGCTGCTCGCCGTGTTTCTCTTGAGGTCTCGAATTTGAGTGGGCATCTGTGCCCGCATTAACTGATCGTATCGACTGAGACACTCTTCGGAATCTAAACCAATCTCTTGAGCGTAGTTTCGAAGAAAACCTTTTGCGAAAGCCGTTTCCGGAAAGTCTCGAATTCGATTCTCCTCAAAGGCTTCTAGGTATCTTTTCGAGATTCGAGTCGTTCTCGCAATTTCTTCAAGTGACTTCCCCGTGGCGGCGCGCTGCTTCTTGAGGTAATCCCCAAAGCTCTCAGTCAACTCAGAGAGTTCAACGCTATCGGAATCTCCGTTGGCTTCAGTTCCCACTATCGAGCAATCCCTTCTCTTTCAAGTCGCTCCCCTGCCAACTGCCCAAAGTAACTTCTGGGGTTCATCTCATGGGCCTCTTTGAACAGACGAATCGCCTCCTCTCGGTGGTTCGTCTCAAGCAGGGCCATGCCCAAATGATACCTTGGCTCTAAACATTCATCACAAAGCACCACGGCTCTTTCAAGAAAGTCACGAGCCTCCGCGTGCACCCCCAAAGTCACCAACATTCTGCCTAAGTTTTGATAAGGCAAATGATAACTAGGCCGCAAAAAAATCGCTCGATCGTATTCTTCTCGGGCCTTATCGTGCTGACCCATAGCCTCAAAGACAAGACCGCGGTTGTTGTGAACTCGCTCAGGATTTAAATACAGAGGATTGTCCAAAGCTCGATCCAAAGCCTCTAATGCCTCTTCATAGCGCTGCAAGTCGTAATAGAGAGTCCCCAAATTATTATGCGCCTCGGACATTCTTGGGTTCAACTGAGAGGCTAATTTAAACTCCCGCTCTGCCTGCTCATACTCTCCCCTTCGAAAATAAATCAAGCCCAGCAGGTTTCTGACATCCGCATCCTGGGGAGCGAGTTCAGCGGCCGTCAGCGCGGCCGATCGAGCCCGCACAATATCTCCCCCCCGAAAAAAATCAAAAGCAAATTGATACTGAACCGAAGCCCTCTCGCCCATCGGCTGATGAGTCAATTCGGTCTTCGAAGAGCAGGCAAGCGCCAAGCCCCCCACAAAAAACAACACTAGCCATTTCCTTGATGAATTCATCATATAAGTCGCCTCCTACAGCATGCTTAACATTCTGACATAGTGTTCTAGAAAAAACGAATATTTCTGAGAGCCCGTCTGTCGTTGTGTCAAGGGGGCTTTCGAGACCTTCTCCGCTTTCTCTTGTCGAGTGAGGGCCTCTAAGAACTGGCTGTGCTCTCGATAAAAAAAGGGGTTGGTCCGCTTCATTTCCCTTCGCTCGGCCTCAGAACCGTCCTGAAAATGAAGGTCATCCATCATGAAGCCCATTTCGCCGACGAAAGATTCCGCCTCAACAAGACAATTCACCATCTCTTCATCCGAGAAAGCCTCGCTTTTGTACAAAATGCGATGACTCGAATCTAAGAAACAAAGCCCAATATACAGATGAAGCTTTTCTCCCTGCCCCAGACTCAGAATGAAATAGGCCTGCGCCGTCTCTGCGGGTAAGCCGGGCTCAGGAGACAAAACGGGCTGATTGAGAGACTGGTACAATTGAAGGAGCTTCTCTTTCTGAAGGTCCACAAAGGGCGGGCTACTCAACTCAAACACGAACAAGCACTCCCAAACTCTTTTCCATTCTTGCTCGTAACTCCTCTAGCCGATCAGGGGTCAAGGCCTCAATGCGAAAGACCATGGCGGCTTCCGTATTGCTTGCTCGGGCAAGAACCCAAGACTGATCTGGAAAACTCACTCGAACCCCGTCAATCAAATTGAGTTCGGCTCCCTCATCCTTTTCAAAAAGTCCCTTAATCTTCTCTACCCAAGCCTGCTTTTGATCTTCTGGACAATGAACTCGAATCTCTGGGGTCGAAGTCATTTCAGGAAAACTGTTGATCCACTCATCCAGGTCAAGATGGAGAACGGCCATCACTTCCAGAACTCGAAGAGCCGCGTAGATTCCATCGTCAAAGCCAAAAAACCGATCCCCAAAAAACAGATGCCCGCTCATCTCTCCGGCGATCGGAGCCTCCAACTCCTTCAGCCTCTTTTTCATGAGACTATGCCCGGCTCGGTACATCACAGGCTGTCCGCCTCGGTCGCGAATCATCTGAAAGAGCTTCTGAGAGCACTTGACCTCTCCGATCACGACGCTTCCGGGCTTCTCTTTCAAAACCTTCTCTGCCAGGAGCATCAGAATCTCGTCTCCCCACAAAATACGGCCTTGACGGGTCACCACTCCTACGCGATCGGCATCCCCATCAAAAGCGAAGCCCACATCAAACTCGTCTTTCTTCATCAATGCGACAAGGTCTTGCATATTGGCCCCGACACTCGGGTCGGCCGGATGGTTCGGAAAGCGACAATCTACGGTCTCAAATAGAATCTCCAGCTTGTCGCAAAAAGGCTCCAGCGCTCGCCTTGCCAAAACCCCTCCCATTCCATTTCCACAGTCCACTGCCACTCGAAATTTTCTATCGAGCTGAATATCAGAGTGTAAAAATTTTAGATAAGAGGCCTGCAGTTCTTCATGACAATCTATAAGAGGCAATTCGCCAGGCTGGGCTTCCAGCTCGGGTGCTCTTGCCAAGACCTCCAAACCAATTCCACGAATCTCATCACCAAAAAGCGCCTGCCCATTGATTAACATTTTTAATCCGTTGTCTTCCGTCGGGTTGTGCGACGCGGTGACTTGAAATGCGGCATGCCAAGAGAAGTGCTGACTTCCAAAATAAAGCGAAGGAGTCGCCACCTCACCCGCCCAAAACAGTTCAAGAGCAGGGTGTTGCAAACCCTCCTGAAGCGCTCGTGCCAACTCTGGCGAGCTCGGTCTTTGATCTCGACCCAAGCCCACTCTCAGTTTTTTCTCCTTCGGAAAGCGAGACAAAAGCCGTCTGACCAAAACTTTCCCCACTCCTCTCATGAGCTGAGGAGTCAGCTCGGTGCCAGCTCGGCCCCTGATGTCGTAAGTTCTGAAGATGTGTAAAAGATCTCTTCCCTGTTGTTTTTCGATCGACGCTTGAATAAACACCTCCTGATTGCCTTTCGTTCCACGAACTTGGCTCTCTCGAATCACAAGCGAATTAAATCCTAAGGAATCCAAAAAAAGAAGCATTTCCTCGAGACATTTCCAGGCGGCTCTCTCTGGCACTACGCCCCGCGGCATGCGTACTCCGCGACCCACTTCAAACTGAGGCTTAAAGAGCATGATCCAGGTTTTCGAACGAAGCCTTTCGATCAAAGAAGGCAAGAGCTTTCTCAACGAGATGAAGGAGCAATCTACGCAGCTGAGATCGAACGAAGCCCCCGACTCAAAAGAAAAATGTCGAACGTCCTGATTCTCAAAGAGTTCCACCCGAGGGTCTTTCCGCAGCTTTTCATGCAACTGATGGCTTCCCACATCAACGGCCACCACCGATTGGGCTCCCCGTTGAAGCAAACAGTCGGTAAAGCCTCCCGTCGAGGAACCCACATCGAGACACCGATAGCCCTCGGTTTGGAGGCCTGTCTCGTCAAGAAAGCCCGCCAATTTTTCGCCGCCTCGACTCACAAAGCGACTGGCCGCCAAAATCTGCACCTGCAGGCCTGACTTCACCCTTTGGCCGGGCTTATCCAAAACCTCGCCACTGCCCTTCTCGCGCACTCTTCCGACCAAAATCTCGCGACGGGCCTTCTCTCGAGACTCAAAATAACCTTCTTCAAATAACCATTGGTCTAGACGCATCGAACTTTGCTAAGCCTTCTCTGAATTATGCCTACACTCAATTTAATTGTGGGTCTTCTCATAACCCAGGCTTCTGTAGCAGAGACCTGGGAGCTACGACCTGAGCTGGGCCTGCGGTATCGAGAAAGCTTCGAGACAGAAAAAGACGAGTCTGTACTTGAGCTGAAGGCGGGCCTGAATTTTTTTAGTGAGTGGCAAAAATGGCGCTTTGGGCTCGGATTGCGAGCCTCTGAGGCCGAACCCCACTCGCTCTCTTGGGTTCGACTGGCCGACGGATTCGGACAGAAGAGTCTGGGACTCTCACAAGGCTTTTTGAACAGAGCTTGGGAGTTGGGAGAGCTGAGCTCCTTCGAGATCTTTTTGGGGAAGTTTCCACTTTCGTCGATGGCCTCTCCCCTGCTTTGGGACCCCCAAAGAAATCCGGAAGGGCTTCTGCAACAGCTCGCTTGGGGTGAAAGATTTGAACTGAGGCTTTATGCGGGTCAGTTCTCCTTAAGCCCTCAAGCCGCCGATATTCGTTTTAATCAGCAAAGGCGCCGTTCTTGGAGTTTTTTGGCCGGCTTCGAACTCGGAGCACAGTTTGGAGACTTTACACGGGGGAGCTTGAGCGCCACGGGCTTTTGGCAGCATCAGCCTTCCAGCGCGCTCGCCGATGCTTCGGTTGCGTCTGGCAATCGAGTGCAATTGGAAGAAGATCAAGCTTCTGGCTTTGAAGAGAATTTTGCCCCCATAGAAGTAGCTCTGTCTGTTGCGAGCCACCCCTTTGGAATTCTGACCGAGTTGCGTGCGGCGGCAGCGCTCAATCTGCGTTCTGAGCAAAAAGACCGGGGCTTCTATCTCGAAGGCAAGCTGGGCCGACCGAATACGAAATCAAATTTTCTGTTCGCCGCTCAACTCTTTTCAATTGAGTCCGATTTGCAAATCGCCTCTTTGCTCGATCAAGAGCTGGGGGGAACAAACCGACGAGGCTTTCGAGTCGAACTATCGTATTTCATTTTGGATGAACTCAGCCTATGGGCTTCCTTTCAAAGGGCTAATCGAATTCGACAAAATCTCTTACAAAACGATCGCCAAGAATGGATTTTAGGATGCGAACTGAAGCTTTGATTCAGACCAGAACCGCCCAAGCCCTGTTCTTGTTTATCGTCGGACTTTTTCTCGGTGCTTGCCAAGATCGCAGCATGAGAGACTTTGAGTTTGTTACACTCGAAGATCGAGTGAAAGTGGAGATGGGAACTCCGACAGTCTCGAATGCCAATTGCCCCGAACCTAGAGACTCAAATCGAGACTGTCTTTCTGTTCGTTTGAGTTGGAGTTTAACTGATCGCGTCAGCTTGAGAGCCTTGGCCTTTCACCCGTTCCAACTCGAGATTTTTTCAGAAGAGGTTCTCGAGGCTGAGAATGTCATTCGAACAGACAAGGCTGGGCAATTGAGTGCTGAATTCCTTCTGCAAGTTCATCCCTACACCAGAAACGACCTTCGAGAAATTCCCATCCGAATTTCTTCCAGTCAGCTCGGCAGCTTCCTGTTTCAACTGAATACGCGAGAGATTCAAGGAGTCGCTCAGCCGAGTATCACCCCATTGGAAAAAGCTCCAAACCCTGAGCTTTTGCGTGCGCGAGCCGCTAAAATGAATTCGAGAACTTTTGCCACCTATGCGCCCAGTTGGGAATTCGTACAAAGAGAAAGCTTGGACGGAGAGTTTGAGAGAGTTCGACTTCGATATCGAGCACAGATCATTGACGAAAAGACGGGGGCCGCCATCCCCGAGCTTCCGTTGAGCTTTAGTCTTCGAGATCAGCGCTGGGCAAGCTCGATTCGAAAGGAAAGCTCCACCGACCGATTCGGAAATTTCAGTTTAGAGTTTGATTTGCTCTACTCTCCATTCGAACATGAATATCAGCAAAGAATTGACCTCGACATCCAATCCGCAGAAGAACTCTATCCCGACCGTTCTCGCTGGTCGTTCATTCTAAATCTTTCAGAATCGGATAGGAATCCACTGATTCTCGCCTGGCGGCGCGGAACCGATCGGGCTCCTGCGAATTGGCAGAATCAAAGCTTTCTTCCCGCTTCGACCGAAGCCCAAAGGCTCCATCTCTCGAGATTCAGTCTTCATCGAAAGGCCGGGGCAGAGCTGAGCCTCGACGAAGATCTGAATCTCTTGGCTCAAAGCCGATTTCAGTTCGAGTCCCAAGTCGAAGTCGAGAGCTTGAAAATTCAAGGTCACTCGAAGCTGCTCCCTCTCTCGAACCAAGCCCTCCGGATGCGCATCTTTGCCTTGAAGCACAGGCCCAATGAAGGGGAAGACCTTCTGGCTCTTGCCCGCTGGGAGGGAGAGGCAGAGACCAACTCGCGAGGACAAATTTCTCTTCGTGCGACCCTGAAGGGGTCCGAACCTCTCTATCTCGATGAAGATCTTTGGCTCTTGATGGAGGTCAGAGTCTCGCGGCTTGCCTTCATTCCACCGCAGTGGTTTTTGGTGAGCCCTGGCGTGCTGCCTCAGGTGGAAAGCTTCAACCAAAGCCCCCACTTTCTGGTCGCCCGCCCCAACGAGCTCACACAAATTGATGAGGTTGGGATTTTTAACCAAGACCGAGTCAACGACCTTCTGAACCAAAGCCCAGAGCAGCTTATGAAGATCGAACCAAGGGCTTGGGAGAGCTTGGTTGAGTTGATCTCGGCTTCCGACAGCGAGGTGCACTCCTTGCTCACAGCCCCGGCCAAAGGTCGCACTCATCTTGAAATCTACCAACTTCATGTACTGATCACCGAGGAAGGGCGACTCCCGTTAACAGAACGGGCTTCGATCTCCTTGAAACGAACGGGGCCCGAACGAGAGTTGCAGCTGGGGCTACAGGAGTGGGGCGCCGAGATTTCAGGTCTTTTTCGGGTCTGCCTTCTTCTGTTTTTTGAGAGAGACGCCCAGTCGATGAAACGTTTGGTGTGCTCACCCAGCCCCAGCGCTGAGAGCTTGAAGTGGCGCTTTTTTCAATTGAGAGACACCAGCCCTCAGCGTAGCCTTCGAGAACCCATTCCTCGATGGCTACTCATCACTGAGGACCTGCCTTCATCAGAATCGCTCAAGAGCTTCGAAGATTGGCTTCAGAGACAAAGAAGGCTTCAGTTTTTTCGAACGAGGGCCGCACTGATTCACTCAGACCGAAACTTTCAGCTCCGAATTCGCTAGGCTAGTCGTCCAACTAAGTCTTTTGTTCAAACTCTTTGGCGAAGCTTTCAGCCTCTTCTTCGTCAAAGAGTAACGAGGCGTCGAGTGAGAGTTTCGACAGTTTCTCAGAATCCTCTCCCTTCACTTCCACTTCAGAGATTAAGGTGCCCACCAAGGCATTGATGATTTCAGAAGAAGAGAACTCCTCTTCTGAGACATCTTCGTTTGGAAGACTCTGAAAAAACTCTTCTTTTCGCACAGACTTTAGGTCAGAAATCAGCCTCATCAAATCTTCTCTGGCCTTTTTGTTCGCGGCGGGAGTTTGAGTCGGAACCAAGCGAGGCATGCTTCCTCGAAGCTGACTGGCCGAAAAGCCCTCCCCGGAAAACTCTTTGTCTTGAGGCTTCTTTTTCTCCTTCTTGCGCAAGGCCCGACGGGCCAATCGATCGGAATCGGAAGCTTTGAACTTGGGCTGCAAAAGAATGTAAAACAGGTACACAAGGGCCGCGACTCCAAAGAAAAGAAGGAGACTGATTGCGAATTGAGTACTCAAGAAGTTGAACTTTCCTGTCTCGTTTTGGAGCTTTTCCAATCGGCAAGAAACTTCTCAATTCCGATATCTGTCAGAGGATGCTGATAGGCCTGGTTGAAGACCTTATAGGGAATCGTCGCTACATCTGCCCCCATCATAGCGGCCTGCAATAAATGCTCGGTGTGTCGAACGCTGGCGACCAAGACTTGAGTCTCAAGCTGCTGCATTCTAAATATCTGCAGGATGTCCTCAATCAAAGACATCCCCGCCTGTCCGATATCGTCTAGACGCCCAACAAAGGGACTGACAAATGTGGCCCCGGCCTTTGCCGCCAAGAGCGCTTGAAGGGGTGAAAAGCACAGGGTGACATTCACATCCACACCGTCGGCCCGAAGGCTTTTGCAAGCCCTTAAACCTTCTCGAGTGAGGGGAACCTTGATCACGATGTTTTTGGCAATCGTAACGAGCTTCTTCGCCTCTCTCATCATTCCTTCATAGTCCAACGAGATGACCTCGGCGCTGACAGGGCCTGAGATGAACTCGCAAATCTCGCGAAGCCGATCTTCAAACTTCACGCCCTCTTTTGCTACCAGCGACGGATTCGTCGTCACTCCGTCGATGAGTCCCGTTTGCGCCGCGTCTTTAAGCTCTTGAATATTCGCAGTGTCTAGAAAAAGCTTCATGAGTCATCTCCCACGCCTCAATCCTAACCAGATTCGGGCCCGAAAGAGAAGTTTGGCATTGATATAAAGACTTGTTTAGCGTGAAGACGAGAGGATTTCGACGAGTATTTCTTCTGCCTGGCTCACTTCAAGAAGCTGGATCTGCCCCTCATCCCCTGCTTGGCCCGAGTATCCAGGGGGACCCCATTGGCCATCGGCCCCGGGGCGACCCGCGGGCTCTCGACGATCAGAAATCAGCTGTTTGCCTCCTTGACCACCTTCACCGCCGCGACCGCCCTCTCCTCCAAGGCCTGCGCGACCTCCCCGTCCTCCCGAAACATCTACGAAGACTCGGCTCTGCCAATAGGGGTTGTAGGACTCCAATTGAGGCCAATAGACAATTCGCACAAAGCCCCCTTGACCCCCTTGTCCTCCGTCAGAGCCTCGGCCTCCATTTTCTCCGTCACCTCCTGGACGACCCGGCCTCGGACGAGAAAAAACTCTCGCGTCTCGACCCTCTTTACCGATCCGACCGGCCTTTCCTCGAGCTCCAGTCGCTCCGTCTCCTCCGGCCCCTCCCCGAGCAACGACTCGCAACTCTTTGGGCATTCGGTGAAGAACGAGAGTGACCGATCCGCCGCTCGCTCCAGAACTCCCCGCACTCGGGGCGGAACCCATCCAAGCCGCCCGGCCTGGCATTCCATCTTCTCCGTTAGCCTCAACCAAAAGGACATCGGTTTCTGGATCCCAAGAAACTTCAAGACCTTCATTCGCCCACCAAAAGCTATAGTCTTCAGTGGCTTCCGTTTTTGTGAAGACAAAACACAAACTGATCAAAGCTATCGAGCGAAGCAATCCCACAGGGCCTCCTCTGTTGATAGTGCCTTCAACTCCCAAAGCTGCGCACAGAGATATTGTTGGGGGCTCAATTGCAAAATGAGGCTTTCGCCAGGTGCTCCAGGTCGACCGGGCCTTCCTGGATTGCCAGGGCTGCCGGGCTCTCCCATTCTTCCCTGAGGTCCGTCCATCCATCCTCGACCGCCAGGCCCTCCTGGGCCGCCCAAACCTCCTCGACCTCCACGGCCGGCAGCGCCGCCCTTACCGCCAGACACATCCACAAGCACCTGAGAGCCTGGAAGTTTTTCTTGAATGTAGATTTGAATGCGACCACCCTTGCCACCGTCGCCGCCATTCTCACCCGCTTCTCCATTTTCGCCGGGGCGACCGTGACCACCTCGCTCCCCAGGCCCCAACCAAAAGAAAAAGAGTCTTCGAGCGTCTCGGCCTCGACTGCCCCGAGCTCCCATTTGTCCGTCACGACCGTCTCTGCCGACTCCTCCGTCGCCACCCCGAGCCTCCACCACAATATGCCCATCCAGTTTGTCCACAAACAGCAGAACGCTGCCGCCATTGCCCCCGTCCGAACTCCAGTCGGCAGAGGCCCCCGAGTGTTGAACAGGAAATTGAATTCGAGCGCCCTCTCGAGCGATCAAGCTCTTGATGCGAATGTTTTGAAAGGCGGGAAGTTCAATGGACTCATCTTTTTTAAGCTCCAACTCTTCAAGAACCAGCGCCTCCGTCTCTTGCCAATCTTCGTCGACAAAAAGTTGAAAACTGAAAAAGGCGATCCAATGAAGCGATGTTAAAATCATGGGATGCAACGAAGAAAAAAGTCTACCGCAACGGAGTCATCCACTCCCAAATCTCTCATTCTTTCAAAGCTAATGTAGCACTCCACAAACTTGGGACTTCCTGTTTCGTGCAACGCCACTCTTCCGGCCTGGCCCGGCATCCCCCTCTCTCCTCTTAGACCAGGCTCACCTGTTGCTCCGGCCTTTCCGGGCTTCCCATTCTTAGACCAAAGCCCACCGGCGCGGCCCCCTTCGCCACCTGGGCCCCCAACACCCGGAACTCCCGCAGGGCCGCCCACTCCGCCAAGACCTCCTCGCGCGTTCACTCGAATCTCAGTTTGAGGGTCTCTCTTCCCAATCATCACAAAGATGTCTCCAGCGTCTCCGCCATCTCCGCCGCTTCCGCCATTACCCGCATTACCGCCGGCTCCGCCGTCATAGCCATCAAAGCCATCTCCAATTCGTAAGCCATTAAAAATTTTCATGATGGCGAGAACCTGACCGACCACCGGCACCCCAATCATCATTCCGATGTCTACCAACATATCCAACGGATAAGAGTCGAGGCCCCTGAACTCATAGAGGATCCGAGCATCTTCACCTGAAAAACCCACTCCCCCTTTGCCGCCACTGCCGCCTCGTCCGCCGTGCCCGCCGTCACCGCCTCGTGTGATTAAAATGAGGTCGCCCGACAAATGAGGGTTGGTGATGCGAATGGACGACCCATGACCTCCATGGCCCCCATCCGTCGCATTAGATCCGTGAGACCCCGCCGAACCTCGAAGTCCATCTTGAGCTTTCTCTCCGTCTACTCCGACATCACCGTCCGCGCCGGCCTCTGAACGAATGCTGGAACGAGCTTGAATTCCTCCACCCTCTGATTCGAGTTTTCCTGAAACCATCAGATCGATTTCACTTCCATCGATGAAAAAGCCTGCGTTGGGGTGAAACTTTAAGTCTTGAACGAAGACCCGAGAGGGTTCTGAAAAGACGACGGTCTCATTTTCATAGAGTTCAACGGACTCCAACATATAGACCGCATGGTCGTCGACCATCACTCGGGGAAAGATTTCTTCAGCTTGATAAACCTTCGACTGAGCCTCTAGCAGGGAACTCCCCAAGAAAAGACCCAAAATGACTAACCCTCTCAACCCCATGAGAACCACCCTTCTCACGGAAACACAAACACCCAGAAGCCTAAAACCACTACAGGATCTATGCCAAAGGCGGGGAAACAAAAGTTCCTTCACATCTTGAGACTCTGTCGATCGAGAATGGAGAGCGAAAGGCGCCGAGAGAGCCAATTTTGAGCCCTCTGGTCTGCAAACTTTTTCGATTGTAAGAATTGGGGGCTTTCTGAAAGCATAGAAAGCGGTGTGGAGGTCATGAACAATCTTGCTCTTTTACTTGTGTTGAGCCTTTCAAGCCCAGAAGAGGATGGGGCGGGTTTGAGTTTTGTCAGCCCAGAGGACTACGCCATTCGTCGATTCTCGGAAGTGACCCAAGAGTTTCTGGAGTCTTGGCCGGAGGAAACAGAAGAAATTTTGATTCGAAAGCGAGCTTTGTTAAGAATTGCTGAAGAACGACTAGAAGAAGAAAGAGCTCGGGAGTCTGGGGGGGTCTTAAGCCGCCGCAATCGTATTCGATCTGCAGAGGCCCAAGTGGACTTCTATCGAAAGGCCGTTCACGGACTTGAAGATCGGATTCGTCGCCGAAGGCGGCGCTAGTGGTCCAATCCGCCTCTGA
Organism: Bradymonadales bacterium; assembly: GCA_007693605.1. Classification (GTDB taxonomy): domain Bacteria; phylum Bdellovibrionota; class UBA2394; order UBA2394; family UBA2394; genus REDG01. The sequence goes on along the minus strand of REDG01000035.1, from coordinate 14,099 downwards.
TCAGAATCCCGAGACAGATGAGAACTGTTAAAGTAGCCAACAAGGATCGAGAGAGGCTCCGACGGGGTCGAATTAAGGCTTGCACTTTCGTCATATCATTGCCCATAATCGGGGCGTGAGTGAGGAGATGGGAGAACGGGTAGACTCGACGATGCAAAACTCGTGGCTAGTGGTTCGCTCGGGTTCGAAGGCCCATGAAGCCTTGTTCGAGTCGATCATGAAGAGCCGATTCCCTGGCCAGTGCTTTCAGTTTTTGTCCTTCCGATCACAAGTTCTTCCCAGAATCTCAAAGGAACTCAAACAAAGTCGACCGCTTGGGGTTCTTATTGAGCTCAAGAAGTTTGCAGAGGGTCAGCTGAAGCTTTTTGACCAGGTGCTTCGAGAGAGTAAGTTCTATCACAAAATCTTGGTGCTCTCACCCGAAAGCTACCGCATCCTGAATCAACGAAGAAAGAAGAGCCTTCATCTTTGCACTCTTGTTTTAAGTGAATTCAAGTCACTAGATTTTCTCACGCAGCTCCCGCGAATTATGAGAGATGTCGCACTCAAACGAAGTCTGCACGACAACAACCAACGACTGGTAGAAATGGTCAACGATCGGGACTTGCAAAGCTTCTCAGGCAACCCGAATCTTCGAGAACCCATCGATCTCTCAAAAGATCTTCATGCCGATCTGATCCAAAGAAGCCGAAACCAAGGCTTACGAGTGGTCATTTCTTCATGGTCGAGATTGAAGAAATCTCTGGGCCCAGTGGCCGCTTCTGAGCTGGTGGAGGCCACCTCTCGAACCCTTACCCGCACGGTTCGAGGCTCCGATCGAGTTTTGCGATGTCAGGAGAATGAGTTCTTGGTCTTTCTTGCCGACATGGATCGCAAACAACTTCAGTCCTGCCTGAAACGACTGCATTCGGCTCTTGAGCAAGTCGAAATCACACAAAACCGTCGAACTCAGAACTTGAGTTTTCAGGTTACTAGGCTGCGGAGCCAATCCGTCTAAACCTTGGGAGTGGCGCTAAAAGCCCGTCTGCCCCTCACTCAGGCTGTGCGGGTTGCGTTGTCTTGGCGGTCTCTGTGTTGGAGCTTTGCATCATTTTCATTGCCACCGAGGCCTCAATTCACTAATTTGAGGTTGGGGTTCTTTGGGGATGTTTTTAGGCAGCACTTTCATTTTTTCGGCACTGACGATGGCTTTGTCAGATGGGCCTCCACCCTCTTTGCAGGCGCAACTCGACGGACTGACATCCCTTCATCGAGAATTCTCTTCATTTCTAGAGAGAGTGGAGAAAGGTCGTCCCCCTTGCCACACTCCTTCGTGCCAATTGCAGAAGATGGCCCTGCTAGAAGAGCTTTCGCACCATCTGGCTCGACTCCCTCGATCGACTTCTCCCTTTGTCGCCGACTTTGATCGAGCCATTTTTTCTGGCTATCGATTGGCTTCGTCCGCGCCCCCTCATGTACTGGATCGGAGTGACCAGTGGAGAGAGCAACGATTTCATGTCTCGCATCACATCAACTGGCGGAGCTCCTGGTACACGCTGATTTCAGATCTCTACTTGATTCAAGACCTCATCCGGGTTTTCACCGAGGTTCAGGCCGACCCACAGAGAAAACTCGAATTGAAACGACTCATCGGTCGGGGGCTCTTGGAAGTCGCCTTCCATATGGACCGAGGGCAGAAAGCCCTGTCAGGAGTCACGGAAGCCTTCATGGAACACAACTCCGAAAGGCTTCAAGAGACCCGAGCTCGTTCAGAAGCTCATTATGATAAGTTTCACAAATTGAGTGAACAAGTCTTCGGAGAGGCAGATGAGTTTAGTGTGCTGACGGGCTCGCCCCATCAACCCCCGCTGTTTCCGAGCCTCAATCCGGCTCAGCAACTTCAAATGTTGCTTCACCTTCGCGAGTGGTCTCGTTTGGCCGGCCCAAACGAACTCTTTGATGCCCCTCGAAACCGATTCTTATCGCGAGCCTACGATAGCCTTGAAAAGGCCATCGACAGCCTACAGGCTTTCAATGATCTCGAGTTCGGCGTACTTGGGCTCGAAAATATGCAAAGCATTGCAAATCCTTTGCTTCGAAATCAGGCCGATCAGCAGCTCCATTCTCGACTCTACCAAGAAGAGGAGATAAATGCCTTCACCGCTTCGGTTGGAACCTTCATGTTTGACTTCTTTATTCTGAAAGCTTGGGTCGGTCCGAGCTTTCTTCGAACCCTAACAGCCTTTAGCGCCTTCCAGTTTTGGTCGATTCAACAACATCCTTTGCGCCTTGGAGGTGGCAACAAGCTGATGCAACTAAAGCTGGAGTCTTACGACCTATACGACCAGGTCCTTCGGCGACAAGAAGTTCTCGAGAAGGCTCGAAATCAGATTCAAAAACGATTAGCCCAGATTGAAAGAGAGATCGCTTTCATTGAGCAAAGCTTAGAAGTTCCAACTCACAGAAATTCAAGCGATGGAGGTCGAACGCGATGAACAAAACAACTCGGTGGTGTGGACGGTCGCTCTTAGGATTTGGCCTCGCCCTTCTTTTCGGAGTCTCTAGTGTCACCCAAGCAAGCCAAGAGCTTTGGGTGCATCGAATCGAGATCTTTGAACAAGAACTGGCGGACTTTGTGGAGAGCGCTCAAAGCTTTCGAGAACGAGCCTCTGACCTCAGCCCAAGGCAACAAGAGGAAGAAGTGGAAAAGCTTTTGAGCATTGCCGGCAGAGTTTCTCAGATTTACTTCGCGAGCCTCCATCTCGATCATGATCAAGAGTTCAATTCAAGCCTCAAGCAGGTGTTGTCTGAATACCAGGAGCTTCGAGTTTTCTTCTATCTCATCGGAAATCAGATGGTCGATCAGGCCCGCTTGATCATCGGCGACCGAGAGAAATTTGAGCAAAGCTTCCGGCTTTGGTCGGCCGCAGGGGGTGCCGTCTTGGGGCTCGCCGGCGGCTCTGCCCTCATCTACTTCAGAGCACCGGGAACACAATCTGTTTTCGGAAAGGTTTTTGCCCTGGCAATCCTCACGGGTGGAGGAGCGGCTGCCGGATACTATGCCAGCCCTCATGTCGTCGGGCAATTCGTTCCGATTGACCCCGATGTGCTCACTGCCAGAGATTTTGTTTTGAAGTATCCAAACGGAGAGGACTTCATTCGAAGAACCGGATCATCAACACAAGATATCTCAGAAAGACTCTCTCAGCTCGAAAGGAGTTTCTATGAACAGATTCCGATTCGCTAGAAGTCTGCTTGCGAGTTTGGGCCTTTACTTCTTCGCCAACAGCTTGTGGGCCAGAGAGCTTCCTCCTGAATTTGACTTTTATTTTTATGACTTCAAGTCTCACCAGTTGGCCTTTGACGATCCGCTGGCTCGACTGATTTCGGAACGATTGGCCGAATCCGTCTTTAGTGTGAAGACCGGAGAAGAAGTGGTTCGTCTACTTCGGCTGATTGAAGACTCTCTGGCCGAGCAACCTGAGCGATGGCCGCTGAGTCTCAGCCTTCACAGAGCTTTGGAGCGAGAGTTTGAAAAGAGACTGGCGCTCGCAAAAACAAAAAGAAAGATCTACTCTGCAACGGGGGCGGTGATTGGAGTGCTTGTGGCCATTCCCGCCGGATATATGCTGTCAAAAGCCTTTGGCAGCCAGCTTCTTTGGCTAGTGGTTCCGGTAGGCGGATTGGCCGGTGCGGGCTTTGGCTTTTTACTCTCTGATCTGCGCTACTCACCACCCCGATCCTACGACCGAGATCTTCTTTCACAAGATTTGGATCGGCTGATGAGGCGCTTGGATTCAGCCAAAGAAATTTCCGGAGACTTTTAAGATTAGAGGGGTTCGACAAGGGGGGGGAGAAATATGAAAAAGAATTTCGCGACTTGGATTTTGATGGGATGTCTTGGCTTTCCGGCCTATTCGATGGCCGAGCCTCGCTTGATCTTTTTGGTTGAACCTGACGATCATGAGATGATTTCACTTTTAGAAGATGAAGGCTTAGGAGTCCGCGCGCCGAGAAACGAAAACGAGATGAGAGCCTTGGAAGATCAGTTCAACGATGGCTGGCCCGATCTTGGCGACCGTTATAAGCGCATCATGAAGTTGATTGAAATGAGACAAGAGGAGTTTATTCAACTGGTGGATCGCTTTTTAGAGGCAGACTTTTTCCCAGAAGATCCGGAAGCCAGCCCCTACTTTATGGCGCTGGTGGGAGAAATCACCAAACGACTCTTCCAATCTGAATCGGAACAAATCTGGTGGGACCGCCTCTATGTCATCTATAGTAGCTATCGTAAGAACCTAGACGAATACGGCCGATTTCATGTTCTCGATCAGGCGCTGCGAGACGAGGACCTTCGCCTGCTAGAGCGGCGAAAATTATGGACGGAAGTCTTGAGCATTTCTGGGGCTGTGGTTGGAGCTGCCGCCGTGGGTTATCTCAGTTTTATGGCAACTCAAAAGATGTTGCCCATCGCAAAAACAGAGTTGAGTCTAGGACTGATCTTGAAGTGGGCCAGCCGCGGAGGATTCATTATTATCGGAGCCGGCGTGGGGGCTTATGCGGGGGCCAGAATCGGATTCTTAGGCGGAGACGCCCTGATGAGCCGGGGTTACACCTTGCCAAGAACTCGTGACGGGGCCGAAGACTTGAAACAAATCTTGGATGCGGCGGACTCCAGGTCTAGACCTCGCTTTCGCTTTTGAATTCGCTGTTTGATTCGTGACTAAAAGACTGCTTGAATGCAATCGTGAAAGCTTACCGATCTGGTATTTTTATTGTTTTAAGCCTGATTTTCAGCCTCGGCAGTCATCTGATTGGAGAGAACGAAGAGCCCGTCACGGCTGGAAAAGTTTTGTGGGTTCCTTTTGAGGGAACCGTCGAGTTAGGTCTTTCGCCTTTTGTTCAACGCTCCCTGCGATACGCCGAAGAAAACAATTTTGACGCGGTTGTTTTTGAAGTCGACACCTTTGGAGGCCGAGTCGACGCGGCGGTGGATATTCGAGACGCCATTATGGACAGCCCCGTGCTCACATTGGCTTGGGTGAATAAGCGCGCCATTTCCGCTGGGGCTTTGATCTCACTGGCCTGCGATAAAATCGTTTTTGCCGGTGGATCTACCATGGGGGCGGCCACTCCAGTTCAAGCTGGAGGAGAAGGCGCTCAAGACGCTGGCAAAAAGTTTGTGAGCTACTTTCGAGGTGAAATGGGGGCGACCGCAGAGAGAAACGGTCGATCTCGAGAGATTGCAGAAGCCATGGTGATGGCGAGCAAAGAAATTCCTGGGCTGATCGCTGAGGGCGAAGTTCTCACCCTGACCGACAAAATGGCTCTCGAACACGGCATTTCGGACGCCACTCTCAACCATCGAACCGAAGTCTTGAAGTTTCTGGAGCTTGAGAATGCGCTGGTCGAAGAATTTGAGATTTCTTGGGCAGAATCCATCGTGCGGTTTCTGACCGACCCAACAGTGGCGGGGCTCTTAATGTCTGCTGGAATTTTGGGGCTAATTCTAGAAATTCAAAGCCCAGGATTTGGCGTTCCGGGAATTGTGGGCTTGAGCTGTCTGGGCCTTTATTTCTTCGGCAAATTCATCGTTAACCTGGCTGGGCTGGAAGAGGTTCTTCTTTTCATTTTGGGTTTAATTTTGATTGGGGTCGAAATCTTTGTCGCCCCAGGGACATTCCTCTTCGCCATTGCCGGCATCTTGTGTGTGGTGGGGGCCTTGTTTTGGGCCGGAGTCTCCCCGAACATTCCCTTCAGCATTTCAGCCCCCGATGTTCAAGATCAACTTCAGTCCGTCGCCATTGGTCTGGTGGTCACATTGTTCGGGATGGTCATTCTCTACTTTCTACTTCGGAAGAGGCCGAATCGGACCCCCTTGGTGCTAAGAACGAGCCTTGAAAAAGGGGGCGGCGAAGAAAGGGGGGCAAGAGACAGTCTACAGTCCTTGATTGGCAAGCAGGGCCTTCTTCTCTCTGACCTCCGGCCGGTCGGCAGGGCTGAAATTGACGGCAAAAGCTACCAGGTGGTCTCCGATGGGGCCTTTTTGGAGCGGGGCCGCAAGATCGAGGTCATCGACACCGAAGGGGTTCGAATCATCGTTCGGGCCATTTGAAGACTTTTCGAAAATCTGGCCTGCCAAGTTCAGAAAATTTTGTTAGTCTCCGTGGCAATAGACAGAATCAGAGATTAATCAATTGAAGGAGAATTTTTCTTATGGACGCAACCGTCTTATTATTTGTGATTTTTATATCGGTCATCCTCTTTGTTTTCATTTTGTGGATTGTTCCGGTCGCCCTGTTTGTACAGGCCTTGTTGTCGGGGGCCTATGTTGGAATTGGAACCTTGATTGGAATGCGTCTTCGGGGGGTCAATCCGCGAGTGATTGTTCTGTCGAGAGTGGCCGCAATTAAAGCGGGGCTCCCCGTCACCAGCGACCAGTTAGAAACTCACTACCTCGCCCGAGGAAATGTTCAGAGAGTGGTGCAGGCACTGATCTCTGCCGACAAAGCGAATATTAACTTAACCTTTGAAAGGGCCTGCGCGATTGACTTGGCCGGTCGAGATGTCTTGGAGGCCGTCAAGATGACCGTGAACCCCAAAGTCATCACCACCCCGATCGTTGCCGCCGTCGCGAAAGACGGAATTCAGTTGAAGGCCGTCACCCGGGTAACGGTACGAGCCAATATTGAAAAGTTGGTCGGAGGAGCCGGAGAAGAAACCATCATCGCTCGGGTCGGTGAAGGGATTGTCTCCACGATCGGAAGCGCAGAGTCGCACAAAGGAGTTCTTGAAAATCCGGACAAAATTTCAAAGACGGTTCTCTCGAAAGGCCTAGATGCCGGAACCGCCTTCGAGATTCTTTCTATTGATATCGCTGATGTTGATGTCGGAGAAAACATCGGAGCGAAGCTGCAAACAGACCAGGCTGAAGCGGACAAGAAAGTCGCGCAAGCCAAGGCCGAGTCGCGCCGAGCCATGGCGATTGCTGCTGAACAAGAGATGAAGGCCAAAGCTCAAGAAATGCGCGCCAATGTCATTGAGAAAGAGGCTCTGATTCCAATGGCCATGGCCGACGCCTTTCGAGCAGGAAATCTGGGCGTGATGGACTACTATCAAATGAGAAATATTGTGTCTGACACGGAAATGCGAGAAGGGATTGCCAAGCAAAGTAACCAGGCAAAAACTGAGCAGTAAATGGAACCAAGCCTTCTAACAGCCGAGGGAAACTGGTTTTTCCTCTTAGTCGTGGCCATTTGGGTCTTCAGCTGGTGGGTGGAGCGCAAGCGAAAGCAGCGCTTGAAAGAAGCCCGAGAAAAAATGGGCCGCGAAGCTCGGGAGAAGGTCGACGCTCCACCTGTACGAGCAGAGCGAGCCAAACCTCAGCCCCTCCCTCCATCCAGTTCGGGGGACTGGGCCCCTACTGGGCAAGGCCGAGGGCGAAGGGATCAAGCGGAGAGCATCAAGTGGGATGAGGAGCTTCCCTCTTCCACCCCGTCTTCAGAGAACTCGAACCTACCCTCCTCGGGAGAAGCGGAACAGCCCTACAGTTCAGGCTGGGAGGGGGATTCCAGCAGCCTTGAGGAAGCGGAAGAACAAGCTCGACAAGCCCCCTATCGAGTGCTTCGCCAAGGCGGAAATCTGGAAGTTCAGATTGAAGATTTTCTTGAGCAGATTGGAGCCATTGACAAAGATGTGCCCGAGATCGGTGAATATGAAATCGGTGGGCCTGAAGATGTGGAAGTGGCAGAGATTGAGAGTCTTCGCGAATCGGAGTTAGGAGACCGTCGGGCCTTGCCCCCTTCGGCCTATGCCAGAACAGATCGTCCCTATGCCCGCCGAGGCCCTGGTGCGAACTTCTTTGACCTGCACTTTCCTCGGGGCGTACAGAGCGCGATCATCGCCAAAGAGATTTTAGAGCCCAAAGCTCGGTGGAGACGCTTTCAGCGATGAGTCTGCATGATTTCTTCGAAGTCACAGTCAACCAATATCTTCAGGCGAAAGCCGATCGGCTTCAGGCTCGGGCCGGTGTCTACCAAATCAAGATCGATGCGGAGATTTGGCATATCGACTTAAGTCGAAGTCCGATCAAAGTGGAATCAGGAGAGGCTCCCAATCCGGACTGTGCGCTTGAACTCAGTGAAGAGGACTTTCAGAAGCTAATTGAAGGGAAGCTCAATATCCCCTGGGCCCTGGCGACTCGAAAACTGAAGCTTCGAGGAGACCTGAAAAAAGTCTATGAGTTAAGGGAGCTGCTAACATGAATCTTTTAGATCTATTGAAAGAGCGAGCTTTTCAACGAAAGGCCGTGACACTCTCTTCCGGTCGAAAGTCGCAATTCTATATCGATGTCAAGAGAGTGAGTTTGACGGCCGATGGGGCTTACTGGTTGGGCCAAGAACTTTTTGACAAGATTCAGGCCGAGTTTCCGGAAGCACGCGGGGCTGGCGGGCTTACTCTGGGCGCCGATCCTTTGGCAACGGCCGTGGCAATCACCTCTCATATGAAGTCCTCTCCTCTCACCGCCTTCATTGTTCGAAAGGAAGCCAAGGAACATGGACTCCAGCAACTGATTGAGGGCGGGGACTTGCTTCCTTCTGAAAGTCCGGTCGTGGTGTTGGAGGATGTGGTGACGAGTGGAAAGTCAAGCCTCGATGCCGTGCAGAAGCTCGAAAAACACGGCTGGAAGGTCTTGGGCATTCTCGCCGTTGTCGATCGAGAAGAAGGAGGCGGCGAAAAAATAAAAAATGCGGGTTATCGCTTTTGTAGCTTGTATCAAAAGAGGGACTTTGGAATCGTAGAGGAATGAAACGAAACCTTCTGGCTTGCGGTCTTTTGATTCTGGCGGCCTGCTCCAAGGGCGGAGATGGTGGCCGGCATTTTTTTGATCCCATTCGTGGGGAGAGCCCCTACGAGTCCTTGTATCGAAGTCAGACCCAGGAAAGAAGCGTTTCCAGCAACTTTGATATCGTCTTGCAAGCCAATGTCACCCATTGGAATGCTCGCTTAAGAGAAGCCTACGTAGAAGAAATGACTCGAAGCTTCCGTTTAAGTGAGAGCGAACAGAATGCGCTGGCTTTAGAACAACTGGCAGAAGAAGAGAGTTATGTTGTTTTCATTCTCACGGCGATGACAAGAGATGCCAGGCTTAACGACTTTCACCGACCCAACTCCTCTTGGCGACTCAGCCTAGAGGATGAATCGGGAGATCTGCGGGTAAGCCCCACTCGAATTGAAAGGTTTTCGTCTCGCGAGGAGAGCCAGCGACACTTCTTTCCAAGTATGAGTCGGTTTGGCGAAACCTATCGAATTCAGTTTCCTAAGTATGAGTTCAAAGAAGTAGATCATCTGATTCTATACATTAGTGGCCCCTATGGCTCTCTGCGCTACTCCTTTCAAGGCGATCAAAGCGCCCCTTCCCTACGATTTTTGGAAGTTCAGTGATGAAACGCCAAAAGGACTCCATTCATCAGTCAGATTTTTATCTGCTGCCCAATCTCATTACGGTGAGTCGAGTGATTGCTGTGCCCCTCATCATTCTGCTTCTGTATTGGGACTTCAACATCGGAGCGACCATTACCTTTGTGGCGGTTGCGATCTCTGATGGAGTGGATGGCTATATCGCTCGTCGCTACCAGTCGGAATCGAGGTTGGGCGTTCTACTTGACCCCCTTGCCGACAAGCTGATCATTGTGTGCACGATGATCATGTTGCTGTGGCTCGGTCGCTTGGATGTGGCAGGAGACGAGCGGCTTCTGTCTCTTTTGGGGCCAGTCATGGTGATCGTCACGGTGGGTCGAGAAATTGCCGTCACCGGACTGCGGGGAATTGCATCAAGCGTCGGACTGGTCGTCCCCGCTGATCGAGGTGGAAAAATAAAGACGGCCATTCAATTTGTCGCCATTAGCCTTTTACTTTTGAACTGGGAGCAAGTTCTCATTTGGGGTCAGATCCTTTTGGGAATCTCCGTCTTGGCTGCTCTTTGGTCGGGCTTTCGGTATTTTGTTCATTTTGTGAAGAATTTACCCGCTTAGGGCCCCTAGAACGGGCTGATTTTAAGGCTTTACGATTGGACACAAGCCCCAATTCAGAATATTTCAAAAGGCAGGGTGAAAACAATGACAGGAAAAGTAAAGACAATGAATCGGCGAAGTTCAGATCCCTACGAAAGCTTAGGTCCTGAGCTCTTAAAAAAAATGCATCGCCTGATGGTTTTGAATCGGGTTCTTGAAGAACGACTGATCAAAATGAGCAAGGGCGGTGACGGCTTTTTCTGGATTGGAGGTCCCGGAGAAGAAGGCTTTGGAGTTCCGCTGGGGCTTCAGGTTCGAAAAGGCCAAGGCAACGACTTCGACTATCTTCACCTACATTACCGCAGCAGCGGAATCGCCTTGGCCATGGGTGCTAAGCCAATCGACACCATTCGACAGATGCGAACGGCTGTCACAGACCCCTACTCCCGTGGACGAAATTTTGTGAATCACTACTGCATTCCTAAGTGGAATATCATGCCCGTCTCTCCCACCATTGAGACGCAGTACTCCACCGTGATTGGAACGGCGATCGCTCAGAAGCGCCACGGAGGAGACGGCCTGAGTATTGTAACCGGAGGTGACGCAGGAACAGCAGAGGGAGATTTCCATTCCTGTCTCGTTTGGGCGACTCGACCCGCCAACCCTCTTCCGATTTTGATTGTGGTGGTCAATAACGCCTACGGAATCTCAACACCCTGGAAAGACCAGCACGGAGAAGGGAGCATTTCGAATTGGGCGAAAGCCTTTGAGGGCATGCCCGGAAAAACGATTAATGGAAATGATCCGGTGGAATCTTATCGAGCGATTCAGGAGGCCATCGAACATATTCGAAAGACTCGGGGGCCTTATTTGTTGGAAGCAAAGACGAGTCGACTTCATGGCCACAGCTCATCTTCTGGTGCAAATCGGGTGGACGAGGTGGATTGCATTGAGGTTTTTGAAGCCGAACTGAAAAAGAGAGGCTTGATGAAGACCGAAGATCTCAAGAAAGTTTGGTCAGACTGTCAGAAGGAGTGCGACGAAGCCTACAATCAAGTCAAGAAAGAGCCTTATCCAGAGCCGGAAGATATTTGGAATGGCGTTTTTGTGGAAGGCGTCGATAAGAGTTACCCAAAAAAAGGGGGAAGTTAAGTTTATGGCAAATATGGCGCAGGCCATTCGAATGGCCCTTCACTATGGCGAAGAGAACTTAGGGGTTCAGGAGATTTTTGGCGAAGATGTCGGCCCTCCCTTGGGCGGGGTTTTCACAGCGACTCAAGGTCTGAAACGAGCTTGGAACTCTCCGCTCGACGAGAGAGGAATTGTGGGAGCTGCCATTGGTTTGGGCTGGGCGGGCTCTCGGCCCGTCGCTGAGATTCAGTTCGTCGACTATATTTTTAACACCATTGATTTACTGAAGTTGGCTGGCAATAGCTTGTGGTGTTCGGGGGGCCTGATGCCCTGCCCGGTCGTTTTCATGACCCCCACCGGAAGCGGGATTCATGGCTCAATTTATCACTCGCATTCATTCGACAGCATTGCTTCAAAAATTCACGGCATGAAGGTGGTTTGCCCCTCGACCGCACTCGACGCCTACGGATTGATGATCGCGGCGATTAAAGACGATAACCCCGTTTTGTATTTGAAGCCCAAAGCCCTCCTCCGAGCGAAGGGCCGAGATTTGATTCCGGGCGAACCGGAAGACGAAAAGGCTTTGAAAAAAATGATCGATGCCCCCATTGGAGACCGCTCGAAATGGAAACCCAATTGGCCAAAACTTGAAGAAGTGGAGATTCCCATTGGGAAAGCAAAGATTGCGAGAGAAGGACGAGATGCGACTCTCATCACCCATGGTCGACTTGCGCCGATCTCCCTGCAAGTCGCAGAAGAATTGAAAAAGGAGTCTAAGGGCGATATCGAAGTGATCGACCTCAGGAGTTTGATTCCCTATGACTGGGAGGCCATCACAAAGTCGATTCGAAAGACGGGCCGAGTCATCTTCGTGAACGAGGAAACCGAGATCTCAAATTTTGCTGAGCATTTGTTGAGACGGGTTGTGGATGAGATGTTCTACGAGCTGGCGGTCCGTCCGAAGCTTCTTTGCGGAAAAGCGGTGCCTGGGATCGGATTGAGCCCCGTGCTGGAGAATCACAGCGTTCCCCAAAAGAAAGACATTAGAATGGCTATTGAAAGCCTCTTGAGCGAACAGGCTTAAGCCCCTGAACTGATTGCTGTTTTCAGAAACAAGTATTTTAGACTTGCTCTAATATTAGAATTATTCTAAAGTAAAGGCATGTCTTTCGAAGCTATTCGTCAGAAGCTCAATGATTTGGGCATTCAGGCCTCCGCCCCCCGGGTGGCCATCGCAGACTTTGTTTTGAACACACGATCTCATCCCACGGCGGAAGAAGTACGAATTGCGGTAGAGAAGAAAATGCCAAGCGTCTCTTTGGCCACCGTCTACAACACCCTCAATTTGTTGACCCAACACGGTTTGATTCGAGCGGTGAAAGATCCTGGCACTGAAAAGCTGCGATACGACTGCAATGTCGAGCCCCATTTCCACTTTTACGATGAGAGCACCGGCGAGTTGACTGATCTGGACCCCCGCCTCTGTGAAGTGGATACCAAACTTTTAAAAATTGATGCCAGCTACGAGATCGCCGAGATTGATGTTTTGATTCGTGGGCGAAAGAAGAAAAGCCCGAATGAAAAGTGTGAAACCAGATAAGTCGAATGAAAAATAAAAGAAGTAAGGAGTGTAAAAATGAACAACTCAGAAACCAATGAAACACAGAATCGAGGGATGCTCACTGTGGGAGACACTTTCCCCAGTTTTAAGCTGCAGGCCTGCACCTCAAACACCAAAAACTATTTTGAAAACTTTCAGGAGATTGCACTCGACGACAGCAAGGGAAAGTGGCGAGTCATTTTCTTTTGGCCGCTCGATTTCACCTTCGTATGCCCGACAGAAATTGTCGACTTCGACAAGCACCTCGGCGAGTTTAAGGACCGAGGCGCTGTGGTTCTAGGAGCTAGCTGTGACTCAGAGCATGTTCATTTGGCATGGAGAAACAACCATCCCGATTTGAAGGACATCAACATTCCAATGATTGCTGACTACAATAAAACCCTATCGAAAGAGTTGGGCATTCTTGCAAAAGGTGCAGGAGCCCCTCTTCGAGCGACATTCATTGTCGATCCCGACAACATTATTCGATATGTCGATGTTTGTGATTTAAAAGTGGGACGAAACACCAAAGAGTTCATTCGAGTTTTGGACGCCCTCCAGACGGATGAACTTTGCCCCAGCTGCTGGGAAAAAGGAAAAGACACTCTTAAAGTTGCTTGATCCCGCTGCTAGTGGTCCAACCACTAGTTTGAGTACCAAGAGAGAGGGGCGGGTCATCTGCCCCTCTCTTTTTTTGAGCGAACCCGATGTCAGAGACAGGAGAACCCCATGAACACAGACCAGTTATTTGAAAAATTTGACCGACAAACACTTACGGATATGAAGTTGAACTTTAAGAAGTTCTTTGAAAGTGAGAGCTATAGTCGAAAGGAGTCAGCCTTAACGGCTCTTGCCTGTGCAGAGGCCGTGCGTTGTCCCGAATTGATTGCCTTTGCCGAAAAGGCTGCAAAGGAATCTGAAGCCTCCGACGAAGAAATTTCAGAGGCGAGAGATGCTGCCATCGTGATGGGAGTGGCGAACAACTATTATCGATTTCGTCACTTTGTAAAAAAGGACGATTATCAAAAGCCTGCGGGTTTTCGAATGAGTGTGATGGCAAAGCCTGTGATGGGCAAGAAGGCCTTTGAGATGGCCGCTTTGGCTGTTTCCGTGATCAATGGCTGTGAGGTCTGTGTGGAAGGCCATGAAAAGTCGGTGATTGAGCATGGGGGAAGTGTCGAGACCGTTCATGATGTGGCCAGACTGGCATCCTGCATTAACGGGCTAGCCATTGCCTTTGAGCAAATCCGACGACGCTAGTTTTTGGCTTTGCACTTTTAAAAAGAGCCGTGTTAGAAGATGTCGAGGTCAGCTTCCGAAGACAAAACTGGCTATAGCACCGTCTATACCGCCGATTTTGTAGAAAGACGAAGCGC
>REDG01000032.1 GCA_007693605.1 Bradymonadales bacterium | reverse complement strand
ATCCGAGATCAATAAAACTAAGTGACTTCAACTCCAATTTTTCGACCGCACTCCAATGCTCTGTTGGATCGTGTTCAAAAACGATTGAATGATCTCGATTCGTTGAGCGAGAGTGTGGGCAGGATAAGCTCTACCTTAACGGATGCACTGTTTTTAGCTCGGCTCTTCTCAGATTTTTCAAGCTTATCCTCGACTCTTGACCAGCTTCCTTCATCGCTATTCGTCGAAGATCAAGCTCAGATAGATGCAGACTTAGATCAATTGCGTCTGATTACGCCTCAAGGTCAGTCAAGCTCAGTGACTCGACCAGAGGCGTCTGCGCTTATTGAAATGAAATCAGCACTCGCACATCTAGAGGCCCAATCAGACCGGGCGCGTTTCGGACTAGACGAGTCTTACACTTTAGATCAAGTCAAAGACGCGTTTCGAAGACTTGCCAGGAAATGGCATCCGGATGTTCTTGGGGAAGAAGCAAGTTCAGAATTGATAGAGCTTTACAACCGAGGATTTAAGTTGGTTTCTGAAACCTACGATCGACTCAACTCAGATGTGTCCCGGCAAGGCTCTATAGGTCAAGCAACAAGGCCCCGGGTTCGGCGAGAGGTTCCCCCTCAGATGGTGGATCAATATGTTGAAGAGCATGCATCCAGATGGCGTGAGACAATATTGAATTTTGAAGCGAGGGAGATATCGGATCTCGAGGTTCATCGGATGCTTGAGGCGCTCGACTACGGCCGGGAGGCAGAGTTTTCTGATCCTGCGGCCTTTGTCTTGGCACGAGATCGAGTCCTTATGGGTCAAGCCGAGAGCTTGATTGATTCTGCGAAAGATCTGCGTCAGCTAGAGAATGTGCGGTTGGCGATTCAAGCATGGAAATGGGCGAGCGGAGAAAACTTCAGTGCTTGGAAAGATTATTTTGAGAAAAGACTGGAGGCCCTAGTCGATGAAGTGGGAATTGAGGCGAGTGAGGTGCCTCGCACTTTCAGTCTTTGGCACTCAGTGAATCCATGGGAGGGGGCTGATCAGCTAGAACTTCTTGTTAGTGCGGTTGCTGAGCAGAAAGGTCAACCACAAGGAGAAGTGGCGCGTGAAGTCCTTGTTTCCTACATCCAAGAAAATCCCGTCATTGGAGCGGGCCAGAGCAGCGTATTTTATGCTTTACAGAAGCTATGGCTTGGCGGCCGAGAGATGCATAAAGAGGAAATGAAGAAGATTCGTGAGCTGATTGAGAAGTTTCCTGATAGGCCCGATGTGTATTCTCTTCTTCTCTCGAGCTATACTTGGAGAGCTCAGAACGACGCAGAGATTCGTACGAGGCTCCTAGAAGTCTTCGGCCCTAGGTTCTTAGTCGAACATGGCATTGAGATAGGGCTCATTCGAAGGCTTCTGTCTCGTTTTCAAGGATCTAGGGTGGGTCAGGATTCTCGAGCAGCAATCAGCCACGAAGCGGCGGCGGTGACGGGCCAAGCCATGAGGGCAGAGGCCCTCATAGAGGCAAGTCTTCAGACCGATCAGGCTGAGGTGCGACTTGGTCGGGTCCGAATACAATTGAACTCTCCAGAGCTTCAGCGAGTCAGCACAATGCCTTTTGGCCCTGCCGTTCGATATCTGAAAAGGCAGTATGGTATTGAGGTTGTTGTTGTGCCCGCGGATCACGACTCTCAGGAGCTTCTTGCCTATCACAGCTATTTTGCAAATTCCGGTGCGCGTGCCGCATTCATTCCGGCGAACACCAATCTTCAAATTGGAGGCTATGAGAGAAAGTTTTCTGATAGACCGGTCATTGTTTTGAAAGAGGAGGCCAAGGGCAGTCTAACCCATGAATTCGCTCACTTTTTGATGTTTGAGGAGGTCGCTAGAGTCTCTGAGCAAGCCGGGATTCCTCATCAAAGTCTAGAGGCTTATACTCGTTCAAGCGAGATTGGCGAGTTTATGAGCCAAAATCAGTCTGTTCTTTGGGCCTCACCCTTTTGGAGTGGAGGTTACTTCAGTGAGTCGGATGTCTCTCTATATGTCGATGCCGCCCTGCTTGCGGTTCAACGGAACTTCCAGCGACTTCGAGAAGAGATTTTCGTCGATCAGATGGAAATCAGAGTTGGCAAACTTGATGCTCAACTCCGACAGAAAAAGATCGAGCATTTGGCCTTCGAGCTACAACGATTCGAAGAAAATACGCGGCGCGCTCTTCTCTCTCTCAGAAAACGAGTAGCCAGTCTTGCATCCTACCTTTCAGAGGCGGAAATCGCTCGGTTTGGGCAGGCAATTCAACACCTACAGAGCCTGCTCCACAACCTAGACTCTGCACTTGTTGATATGAACTACATGGGTCCAATGGAGTTGATTTTGCAGAGGGAGGCGAATCAGGCGGATGTCGTTGCCTCAGAGGTTGGACCTGTCTTGGCCCCAGCGCTCAGAC
Source organism: Bradymonadales bacterium (assembly GCA_007693605.1). Taxonomy (GTDB): domain Bacteria; phylum Bdellovibrionota; class UBA2394; order UBA2394; family UBA2394; genus REDG01. Next base: position 21,453 of record REDG01000032.1, on the reverse strand, counting down.
TTGAGGGATGGCCGGCAGACTAGACTCACTGAGTAAGCTGAAGTGCAGCTATCAGAAGGACTTTCTTTAACTCAGCTTGGGTATGGTCGAAGTTCGCGCTCAGGTCGGAGGTATCAACACAGCTCTTTAGGCTTCGATCTTAACCCTAACGTACAATGAGCATTCTTGAAAAAGACTTAAAGTCCCCCTTCTTGACTGCATTCCATGTAAGAATCCCCAGTCCCTCAGATATACTATCTTGTGAAGGTGTATGCGAGTGGCCAAAGAGATGGGCTTCCGGCCTGATAGTAGAGCGCAAGAGGTCAATACAAGGCGAGCCCTGAAGCGCCGAAGGCGGGCCTTGGTGAGTCAATAGCACGCGGGGTCGGGGCTCAAAGGCGCCAAGAAAATCGGGGGCTAAAAACTCTTCTTTGATTTCGATTCCCGGATAGCGCTGGGTACTTTGGCGCCTTGTGTTGGGATCGACTCCGCCCACACCGATAAACTCGATTTCCTTTTCTTGATTCTCTCCTACTTTCAAAAGCAAGGGTCTTCCATCTGGTAGATACAGAAGTGTCTCTTGCCTATCGACAGCAATCAATCCGTTTGAATTCTGGCGGACGAGTCGCTCAAGTTCAGTGCCATTGTCATGATTGCCCCTGATCCAGAGAACGCGCGTAGACAAACGCTCAAAGCCCTTAGCCTCCTGATAGTAAAGCTGGTAAAGTTTGTCATCTCCCGCGACATGATTCGAGACAAGATCATTTCGAGGGCCGTGACCGGGCCGTCTTGACGATGTCGGGATATTATTAGTCAAGTACTCCATATCACCGAGCTGAATCACAAGAGGAAAAAACCTCTGATGCCTGATTTGGAGTCTCCGAACGGCTTCATAAAGAGCCTCCAAGTCACCGTGAGTGTCACCAATGATTGGAATGGCGGCAAAGGGAGACTGAAGCCAAATCGAGCCACCGCTCTTGTTGAGTTCGATTTCGGGTGTTTCGAAACCTTCAGAGATGTCGGCTTCGCTGCTCTGGACAGAAAGACTTACAGGGAGGGTCTTAGCGTAGACGGCGCAGGCCCAAGATGACAGGTCCACAAAACCTATGATGCTTGCCACCACAAATGTGAAAAACTTGCTCAAAACTCTGAGTCTTATAACACAAATTTCAAGCGAGAGGCCTAGATCGTGAGGCGCAGGGGCTGCCATCAGAAGGCATGATAATTATTGAATCTTTTCGCATTTCGGGCCGTTCTGATTGGAGTCATTGGGCAGCCGAAGTCTTTCAGCAGTTCCCAGCAAAAAATGTGAACCCAAGTTTTTAGGAAGCCGATGGTTCCGAAATCTCTCGCTACTGAAACTGAAGAGCTTCGACATTTTCGAAGAAGCTGATGCGCCAGTCTCCGTCGAGCTTGATCCACTCGACTCGAAACTCAGAGGCTTCACGAAAATCTTGGCGGCCTTGTTGACTTCGACCTCGAACGATCGCGGTAAATCGGCTCTCAGCCTCAGTGCGGCTTTCAGCAATGTTGGTGAGAAGGTCTCGAATCGAAAGCTCGAATTCTGGAACTCTCATCTGAGTTTGCAGGTAGGCCTCTTGGAGGGAGGAGAGCCCGTTTAACTCATAATCTCCTGTGGCATGCTGAAATTTCAATTTGATGTCTGGATGAAGAACTTGACCCAAAGCGCGGGCGCTTGCAGCGCGCTCTAGCACATTCTCCTGTCCGCTACGACTGAGAAGGCTCTCCAGCCTCGACAGTTGTCTTTGTATTTGAGTTTCTTCACTCGGAAACATCTGCCTCCAAGCCAGAACGAGACTGACTCCTACTAAAACAGGGATGAAAACTTTTAAAATGGATCGCATCTAGTGCAACACCTTTCCAATCACTCGAGAGCGGTCGACACGCCCCATCGCGCCTTGAGTATGAAGTTCCATCAGGCTCATCCTTCGATTGTCTCCCAGAACGAACAGTTGCCCAGGCGCCACCACTTCGCTTCGGTAGCCTGTCTCGATCATTTCGTGGGGTAGCTGAAAGTCTTCAAGCTCAGCCGCCGAGTCATTTACAAAAATTCTTCCGTCTCGGAGTTCGACCACTTCTCCCTCTAAAGCAATCACGCGGGCGACCCGAATAACAGAGTCACCGGCCAGCCGAATCGCGACCACATCGCCACGGGCGGGTTCCGATCGAAAATACTGCATCCGATTCACCCAAATCATCTGCCCCTTCTCAATGCTCGGACTCATGGCCTCCGCCTGGTAGTGAATCGGGCTCAAAAGCATTCGGAAGAAAACAAAGGCGCCAAGACCCAAAATGAGGGCTCGAACCAAGGTCCTCTTCCAATTGCTTCCAATAAGCCAAGATTTCCACACGACATAGAAAGTTTATGTAAACCTGTATAAGCCTGCAAGTTTTTCTCGGCCCAAATGAAGCCAAGATAAAGGCACTCAAAGCGCTCAAAAGCTGATCGAGAATTGATCAAGACCCCAGTCCCAAAAATAGGATAAAATCAGGGGGTTCTCATGTTTCACACGGGCTATTCAATTTTAGTGCTCTCGATGCTCTTGGCTTGGAGCAGTTTGCTTCTGGGTCTCAGTTTGTTTTCTTTGCGGTCGCCCTTGGCCTTTGCTCAATGGGTGGGGCCCTACTTTTGGCTGAAGAATCGTTTCAGTTGGACCGAGAAGACCGATCGCCGATTCTCTTATGCTTCAGGACTTTTGCTATTGGCTGGCATGGCGAGTTCAAAGTTCATCTTGGGCGGGGTTTTCGTGACAGCGGCTTTTCGATTGTGGGCGAGTCCTTTTGCGTTTCTCTTTCAACCTTAGCGCCAGTCCCCAGGAAGCGCAAAAAGTTCAGCTGCTTGGCTAGTCTGGCACTTTCGTCTCCCGACCCCGAGTTACAGGAAGCGCTAAAGGCCCATCTGTTGGCCGATGCTAGTCTGGCACTTTCGTCTCCCGACCCCGAGTTAGAAGAAGACGGAGTCTCGGGTGATGAGTTTGTCTTGGAGCATCTTTTGAATCAGCTCTCTCAACTTTTCGGTCTCTTGGTTGACCAGAATTCCGTCGTTCAAGTCTTTGCTTGAAAATTGAGAAAAGGACTGAATGGGTCCAAATCGGATACTCCATTTCGTCGGCAAAGGAAGACATCCAAACGGCCCCAACCAAGGAAAGAGGGGAGTAAACGGAATGAAGGGAAGACCCAGGGGTCGCGCCAAAACATGACTCTTAAACAAAAGAGGGTAGGTTTCTTCTGCTCCAACAACGGCCACCGGCACAATAGGCGATTTTGTTTTCATGGCGAGCCGAATAACCCCACCTCTGCCAAAGCGTTCGACCCGATAGCGGTCTTTGAATAGTTTTGAAATCCCCTTAATGCCCTCCGGAAAGACGGCCACCACTTCCCCCTGTCGCAAGAGTCTTTCAGCGTTTTCAGGGCAGGCTCGTACTCCTCCAATGCGGTTCATCAGACTGCCCATGAAGGGAAAATAAAAAACAAAGTCATCCACCAAAAATCGAAGCTCTCTTCGAGCCGGGTGCTCGTCAAAGAGAGCCAACTTCAGCATGGCTCCATCCCAGGCAATCACGCCTCCGTGATTTGCAACCAAAAGGCATCGACCCTCATGAGGGATGTTTTGAACTCCCTCCACCTGCACTCGAAAGTACTTGTAGTACATGAAGTCAAAGAAGGGCTTGATGGCCAGCTCAAACTCACGGTCTAGGCCCCAATCGTCGACATCGCCAGCACGAAAGATCTTTGGCAACTTTTGAAAAAAGGATCGCAGCCCAGAACTCTCGGCTTCCAAGGCCTCTTGAATTCGAGCAAGGGCGCCCGTATCGGCCAAAATAACTTTCAGCTGGTGAATAAACTCTCTCATCACCCCTTCAAGTCTCTTGCGATCATAGTCACGAGGTCGGGCATGAAACTCATCGAGCTCTTTCCCGAGTTGGTCGAGAATTCGCTTCGTTTCGTCGAAGTCTTCTTGATGGGGGCTGGCTTCCTCTGCAGCCGATCGTGATCCTGTAGGCTCCAGTTCCGCCTGCGCCTCCGGCACTTTGACTTCTTCAGGAGAAGATTCTTCGGTGAGGCGTTGATCTTTGACTTGCAGACGGGCTTCCATTGAAATCACCTTCTTCTTTCTTGTCGGCTCGTTTGATTCTTCGGGGGTGGACTTCATGCCGACAATGACATCCTTTCAATGCGTTCCGATTTGGCAAACTCTAAAAAGGCATCCTTCGAAGATCTCTTGGCCTCAAAACCCAAAACCTCTGAGGCCTTGCTCCCATCCGCCACCCAGCTGTAGCGAAAGAAATCTAAAAGCCGAGCTGGCACCGACACCATCTGTAAGTTCCATAGGCTTTGGATGCTCGGGTAAGCGAGAGCCGGCCACAAGGGCAGACTCCACTTGCCCGCTTTTCGAAGGGCATAACTCAACGGAATGACTCCTCGGCCGACAATATTAAAAACACCAGGATGATCTCCGTACAGAACCAATTTTAGAGCCCGAATGGCGTCTCGTTCGTGGATGAACTGCATCAAGGGGTCGTAGCCCAAGAGAGTGGGCACCACACTTCGACGAAAGAGTTCGGTGAAATAGTTGTGAGAGCGAGGGCCTACAATTAAGCAGAAGCGCAGAAGTGTTACCGTGATTTGAGGCGCCTCATTCAAAATCTTCAAAACTTGTTTCTCGGCTTCGATTTTGTCTTTTACGAAGTACGAACAGGCTTTCTCACAAACGGGATGCGACTCCGTTAAATAATTTGGATTCTTCGGAGAAGCTCCGTAAACCGCAGTGGTGGAACACAAAATAAATTTTTTGACCTGAGCGGCTTTTGCGGCGCTCACGAGGTTGAGGGTGCCAATGACTTCTAACTCGTGAGCATAGACCCAGTTGAGACTGGGGTTGTTTTTCAGCGCGGTATGCAAGATGCAGCTGGCTCCAATCTTTTTCAGTTCTTCGGCCAGGGTGGCATCGGCCCCGGGGGCGATTAAGTCGAGTTGAATGAATCGCAGCTTTTGATAGGCTCTTTTCTTCGGGCTATGAAGGTCAACGACCCAGTACTCTTTGACCTCTGGTCGTTTTTCAAGTTCCTGAATAATCTGTTCGCCCAGCTGGGTATGGGCGCCCACGACCACAATTTTCTCAGCGCTGGGGCTGAGTGGAATGAGTGTAGAGTTTGTTGTTTCCGTCATGATCTTCTCATTGTCAGGGGGGCTTTGTTTCCGCTAATTCCAAGGGGAAATGATTCGCAAACTTTCACCAGCTCTCATTCAACAAATTGCAGCCGGCGAAGTGATCGAGCGGCCTGCCTCTGTTCTGAAAGAACTCTTAGAGAATAGTATCGATGCAGACGCGCGGGAGATCAAGGTGCAAAGCGAAGGAGCTGGGCTTCTGAGGCTCTGCGTTAGTGATGACGGGCTGGGAATTTCTGAAGGGGATCTGCCCTTGGTTTGTGAAGCTCACGCGACTTCAAAGCTCCAAGCCATGAGCGATTTTGAGAGTTTAAGCAGTATGGGCTTTCGGGGCGAAGCCATGGGGGTCTTGGCGCACATCTCAGAACTCGAGATTTGGACGACGCCCAGGGCCTCAGAGCTTGGATTTCGACTGAAGAACTTTTTTGGCAAGCAGACGCCCATTGAAGTTTGTGAGCGCAGGTCTGGTACTGAAGTGCAGGTTGTGCATTTGTTTCAGAACCTTCCTGTAAGACAAAAATTTCTGAAGTCTGCCAGTGCCGAATCTCGGCGATTGCTGCAGTGCTTTCGTCGTTATGCCCTGGCGCATCCTGAAATCACATGGTCCTACCAGGACCCTGACCGAAAGCGCGAAGTCTTTGTGGCCGCCAGCTCCTTGTGGGATCGGGTGCTCTGGTTTTTTGATGCCAATCAAGAGTCCTATTGGTGGCAAGCCGAAGGCCAAGATCGCGATTGGTCGCTGGTCTTTGTGGCTCTGAAGCCCAGATATCTAAAGGCCTCTCGGCAAAGCCTTCAGATTTTTTTGAACCGTCGTCCGATCGAGGATCGTCGTCTCGAATTTGCAGTGCGAAGAGCCTATGAGGGTTATACTGAGCATCCTCAGTGGGCGGTGGGGGCTTTGTTTCTAGAGGGGCCGGCTGCTGACTTTGATGTCAATGTTCACCCGACCAAGGCCGAAGTTCGTTTTGTGGACGCCGATCGGGTCTTTTCCTTGATCGTTCACAGCCTTCGCGCCTCGCTCTCAAACCTCCACTCAGATCATCAGGCTGAAACCTCCAGCGGGCTCCGAAGGGAAGAGAACTTCTCTGCGATCTCTTCGAGTTCAGCTTCAAGCGAGTCATTGGCTTCCAGTTCATGGGGAGAGCCCTCTTCTTCAAAATCAGCTAGGGGCTTCCTTTCAGCGGAGTCGACTTCCCCCACTCCTGCAGGCGAGGCTCTGTCGCTTGCACAGACCCAGGCCTGGACTCAGACAGAAATCGCCAGCTTTGCTCTGCCTGAATGTTTCGAGTACTTGGCCGCCATTGACTGCACTTATCTTTTAGCAAGAAAGCAAGAGAGACTTTTTCTGTTTGATCAACACGCCTTGCACGAAAGGATATTGTACGAAGCACTTTGGAAGGAGCATCAAGAGAAGGGGAAGCTGCAATCTCAGAGACTTCTGTTTCCGATTCAAATCTCGATTTTGGATTCAGGAGACTGGATGGAAAAGGAGAAAGATCTTGAAGATCTAGGTTTTGAGCTCAGGGAGTGGGGGAATTCCGGTTTACAAGTTTTGGCCGTGCCGAGTCTTTTAAAGCGACAGCCGGAGAAGCTGCTTCCAGAGCTTCTCGACATGATGGCGGCTGGAAAGGAGAGTCTGCTTCGGGATCTGTTGGCCACCATGGCCTGCCATTCGGCGATTCGGGCTAAAGATCCGATCTCTAACCAAGAAGCCGAGAGGCTTTTGAGGCAGTTTGATTCTGAAGACGCCCTTGGGCATTGCCCCCACGGAAGGCCGACCTTCATTGAGTTGAAGGCCTCCGAGCTTGGGCGCTTCTTCCACCGCACTTAGGTCGGGGTCGGGAGACGAAAGTGCCAGACTAGAAGAATATGAGGTTGCGAGCAGCGGAGCGACGAAGCCGCCACTGCAACGCGGGCAAGAAACGAAGCAGCCATCCTCATGTAGTCGACCGTAGGTCGACATGAATGAAGGGGCAGATGGGCCTTTAGCGACACTCCCCACTTTGCAGAAGGCGGCTCACTCGCTATAAGGATGAGCTGTGGAGAAGAAGAGACGGTATTTGGAGTTTGAAAAAGACTTGGCCTCTCTGGATGAAGAGATTCAGAGGCTCAAGGATTTGAAGCTCGACTCATCGGTGGACATCAGCTCAGAGATCAGAAGACTCGAGTCGAAAGCGCAGTCCTTTTTGGAGGCGAACACCAAGAAGTTAACCGCCTATCAAAAGATTCAGATTTCGCGGCATCCCGATCGTCCTAACTTCTTGGAATATGTCGGCTTGATTTTTGATGAATTCATTGAGTTGAAAGGCGACCGAAAGTTTCGGGACGATCCCGCTTTGGTCGGAGGTCTGGCCAGTTTGGAGGGGCAGTCCGTGATGATTGTTGGACATCAGAAGGGGCGCAGCACCTCTGAGAATGTTCATCGAAACTTTGGAATGCCGAGACCAGAAGGTTATCGAAAGGCTCTGCGATTGTTTGAGCTGGCTGAACACTGGTCGCTACCTCTTTTGACCTTTGTGGATACTCCCGGCGCCTACCCGGGCATGGACGCTGAGGAGCGAGGTCAATCAGAGGCCATCGCACAAAATATTCTTCGAATGGCCTCCCTGAAAGTTCCAATTTTAAGCGTGGTTACGGGAGAGGGCGGAAGTGGCGGCGCCCTTGCCATTGCGGTTTGCAATCGCTTGTTGATGATGCAGTACTCGACTTATAGCGTGATTTCGCCCGAGGGCTGTGCGGCCATTACCTGGAAAGACCCTCGCTTTACGGAAGATGCCGCCGAGGCCCTAAAACTCACCGCAGAAGATTTACAGGCCCAAGGCCTTTGCGATTATCTGATCAAGGAGCCTCTCGGGGGGGCGCACCGGCACCCCATTCAGGCGGCAAAGGCATTGAAAGAGGCTCTTGTCAAAGAGCTTTCGCAGCTGAAGACGAGCCCCCTTGAAGAGATTTTAGAGTCTCGCTTTCAAAAGTATCGGGCAATTGGTTGTTTTGGAGAGGAAAGAAAGCCCAAACTGGGGCAATCGGCATGATTATTACAATTGACGGGCCCGCAGGCAGTGGCAAGAGCACGGTGGCCAAACGCTTGGCGAGGTACTTCTGTCTTCCTTATATTGATACCGGCGCTATGTATCGGTCGGTGGCCTATCGAGCCATTCAGTTAGGGAAGTCCTTAGAAGACATTCCCGCTCTGGTGGAGATTGCTGAGAGACTGGAGTTCGAGTTTCGATTTCAGGATGGCGATTATTTTACGGCCGTTTCTGAGTCGGGTGGGGAGTTTGTTGTTGCGGGCGACGAGATTCGAAGCCCTGAGGTGTCGATGGCTTCAAGCAAAATTGCGCAGTGGGCAGAGCTTCGAAGCTTATTGGTTCGAAAGCAACAAGCCAGTGGTCGTCAAAAAGGGGGGGTTCTAGAGGGTCGCGATGCAGGAACGGTGATCTTTCCTGAGGCCGACCTAAAGTTCTTTTTGACGGCTTCTGCAGAGGAGCGCGCTCAGCGGAGACACCGGGAGCTGCTGGAGAAGATGGGAAAGGCTGCCCCAAGCTTCGAGAATGTGCTAAAAGATGTGAGTATTCGAGACCAGCAAGATCAGGGGCGAAAGGCGAGTCCCCTGATGCCGGCCTCAGATGCGATTCGGGTGGACAGTTCTCGGCTCGACGAAGATCAGGTTTTCGATCGGTTGGCCAAGCGAATTCAAGCTTATATACAGGCCGATAAGGCGCAAGATGCCACCTCTTAAACTTTGACTTCCTTAGGAAGACTGGGGTAGCAAAAGGCATTCTCATTGAAAGGAGAGTTAATACCAGTTGCTTATGACCTTAAAGAAAACAGATGAACACGAGGCCCAAATGGAGGGCAGTGAAGATTTCGAGGCTTTGTTACAAGAGGCCTTTGAAAAAGAAAAAAGACTAAAAGAGGGTGAAGTTGTCCCCGGAAAAGTTCTCCGGGTGCAGGACGAATTCGTTCTTGTTGATATTAATTTTAAAGCCGAGGGAGTTGTCCCACTAGCGGAATTCGAGCGGGATGCTGACGGAAACTATCAAGTAGCCGCTGGTGATGAGCTTCTAGTTTATATCGAGTCGCTGGACGGCTCGGACGGCTATTTGCAACTGTCGAAAACTCAAGCCGACCGGCTAAAGATTTGGGATGAAGTGGCCGAGGTCTATGAGCGAGGCGATATTATTGAAGGCCGGGTCGTCGATAAAGTCCGAGGCGGGCTCGTGGTGGATATTGGCGTGAAAGCCTTTTTACCCGGTTCTCAGATTGGCTTGATGCCGTCTCGAGATCTTGATTCCTTTGTGAATCAGAGTATTCGCTGCAAGATTATCAAGTTTAACAAGCGCCGAGGGAATGTGGTTCTATCTCGACGGTCGGTCCTTGAGGCTGAAAGAAGCCAAATGAAAGAAGTGACTCTCAGCAATCTTGAAGAGGGTCAAGTGGTCGACGGAATTGTCAAGAATGTAACCGATTACGGGGTCTTCATTGACCTGGGAGGAATTGACGGTCTGTTGCATGTGACGGATATTTCTTGGGGTCGCGCCGAGAACCCTCAGCGAAGCTTTCGGGTGGGCGATCCCATTCAAGTAAAGGTCCTTAAATACGATGCTGAAAAACAGCGAGTGAGTCTCGGTCTGAAGCAAATGGGCGAAGATCCTTGGTCGAGTGTTTACGACAAGTACCCTCCCGGCAGCATTGTCGAGGGCAAAGTCGTCAGTATCACGAACTATGGAGCCTTTATCTCTCTTGAAGACGGCGTAGAGGGTCTGATTCATGTTTCAGAGATGAGCTGGAATAAGAAGCTCAAGCACCCCAATAAGATTTTGGAGCCAGAGCAAAGCGTCAAAGCGAAAGTTTTGGAGCTCGATCCAGAGAACAAGAAAATTTCGCTTGGCCTCAAGCAGTTGGAACCAAACCCCTGGGAGGCTCTGGTTTACAAGTATCCGGTCGGGTCAGAGTTGGAGGGAGAAGTCTCCAATGTGACGGATTTCGGAATTTTTGTCAGTGTTGAGGACGGAATCGACGGCCTTGTTCACATCTCCGATCTCGCTTGGTCTGGGAAGTCAAAGAGCCCTGGGGAGCTCTACGAGCGCGGGCAAAAGATCAAAGCCAAGGTTCTGCATATTGATGTCGAGAATGAGAAGTTCTCGCTCGGCGTGAAACAGCTTTCAGGAGATCCATGGGAGAAGGCTGAGAAACAATGCAGTCCGGGCACTCGATTCACCGGCAAGGTGATTCGATTGGCAGATTTTGGAGCCTTCGTGGAGGTCTTGCCTGAAGTCGAGGGGCTTGTTCATATTTCTGAGATTTCAGAAGAGAAGGTGCAAGACATTCGAGACTATCTTCAGGAAGGTCAAGAGATTGAGGTGGAAGTCACCTCTTTTGACCCTCGAGAGAGAAAACTGTCTCTGTCGATGAAGTCTTTGAAGCGGCGCGATCGAGATAAAGAGATGAAAAAGTACCTGGATAGTGGGGACTCTCTCTCTTCAAGTCTTGGCGACGCCTTTAAGAAGTCCTAAGACATCGGCATCGAGTTCTCTCGCTTTGGCGCCTTGCCCGCGACTCTTTAAAGAAGAGTCGCGAGGCAGCATGGGCTTTGTTAGAAAGTCTGTTGGACCACTAGTGGTTCTTTTTGTTAGCCTAAGCGCATGAAGAAGGGATTTCTGATTGTTGTCGCGATTCTTGCGGCTGTTTTTTTTCTTAGCTTTTGCAGTTCACTTCATTTGATCTGGGGACAGAAGAGGGGGCCCGATTGGTCTTCAAAGACGATTGGGGTGATTGAGATTGAGGGCGTCATCAGAGAGGCTCTGCCCATTCTGGATCAGATTGAAAAGTTTCGTGAACATAAAAACCTTAAGGCTCTGGTGCTTCGAATCGACAGCCCTGGCGGAGCCGTTGGGGCCTCTCAAGAGATCTATTTTGAGTTATTGAAGTTAAAGACCGAAAGGCCTGTGGTGGTATCGATGGGAAATCTGGCCGCGAGCGGGGGCCTTTATATCGCTGTGGCCGGAACAGAGATTGTCTCACTGCCCGGAACGATCACCGGATCGATGGGGGTAATGATGCCTTTAACCAATATCTCTCGCTTGATGGATCGGCTGTACATCGATCCCATGCCGGTACGGTCAGGAGATTTGAAAGATGCGGGCAACCCCTTGAAGCCAATGGACGAAGAAGCCAGGGCTTTTCTTCAGAAGATGGTGGATGCCTCCTTTGAGCAGTTTCGGGAAGATGTAATGAGTGCGAGAAACCTATCGGATGAAGCGATTGACTATATGAGTGATGCTCGAGTCATTAGCGGACGAGAAGCCTTGGAACTGGGAGTGGTGGATTCGATTGGTAATTTTCGAGATGCGGTCGATCGCGCGGTTGAACTCGCGGGAATTGAGAAAGCTGAGCTTGCCTATCTGTCTCGAAAACCGAAAGGCTTTGTCGAGAGACTTTTAGAGTCGTCTGCTGAGAGCTTATGGAACCGTCTGAGTCAAGCCGCCTGGACGCCTTACTACTTAGGTCCAAGCGCAATTTCTGGTGCTGAAAGGTGATCTGAATTGGAGAGAATGTTTGCTCCCTGGCGTTTAGAAGTCATTGAGACTTACAAAAGCACAGCTTCCTGCATTCTTTGTAATATTTTAAAGATGGAAGATGATGAAGAGGCTTTGATTCTAGAGCGAGCGGAAGAGAGCTTCGTTCTGATGAATAAGTTTCCCTATTCCAATGGGCATTTGATGTTTGTTCCGAATCGGCATGTGAAGGAGTGGTCAGAACTGACGGCTCAAGAGCTAGAGGAGATGATGCGGCTTTCTCAAAAAGCGGTGAAGGTTTTAAGAGACTGCTTTCAGTGTGAGGCCTTCAACCTAGGAGCCAATTTGGGTGCGGCTGCGGGGGCGGGAATTCCCGATCACCTTCACCTTCATCTTGTTCCTCGTTGGTCGGGAGACACGAACTTTATGCCGGTGCTTGCAGAAGTGAAGGTTCTGCCCGAACATTTGAAGCAGAGTTACAAAAAATTGAAGAAGGCTTGGGGGTTAGTTTCATGAAACGAGTATTCGGAATTTTACTGATTGTTGCGGCGGTTTTTGTATTGGGCTTCGCTCTCGCCCACTTTCTGCGAGAGAACGCACAGAATGTTCGGCTTTATTTTCTGGCCTGGAGAACCTACGAAAGTTCTTTGGGAGTCTTGGTGAGTTTGAGTTTTATTGTGGGCTTGCTGGTCTCTGCTGTGATTTTTTCCGGTATTCTGATCTCAAGAAGCCTAGAGCTTCGTCGACTGAAACGAGAGCTAACAGCTCTCGAGCGCTTGATGGAGATTAAAGAGCAGAAAGAGGCTGATAAAGCCTAAAAGCTTTTTGTGCGCCGACCTTACTCGAGTTCGTTAAAGATATGAACCGGAGAAATCTGGGTTCGCTCTCCTGTCGTAAAGATGGAAATGCTAAAGATGCTTAAAATTCCGTTAGAGTTGAGATCGCCAAGGGCTTCTAGTAGATACGAGCCAGGACCCGTTTGAGAGCCCTGATATCCGTAGCGAATGGGGTCTGAGATGCTAAAATTGATTCTGATCCAGTTCCATTCTGGATTTTCCAGAAAGTCCACCGATCGGGCAGTGCTGCCGTTGGTCGGAGGGACATTCGTTGGTCCGAGCGGAATGAATTCATCTTCTCGACCGTAGTAAGTCACAATGCCCCCGGCCATCATGGGGAGTAAGCGCAAAGGCTCTTGAGTCATGGCCCGTTTTCGATAGCCGTCAAAAGCGGATCCGGCCGTCGCCGCCAGAATCCCAATAATGGTCACCACAAGCAATAGCTCAATAATCGTCATGCCCCTAGTAGCGCCGAAACTGATCTCTTGTGCAAAAGGCCGATAGCCCATGATTCTCCTCAATGACAAACAGTCTTTCTGCTCCATAAACTTCCAATAGCAACAAACTCCTTTGGCATCGGTGCCGTACAACGGCGTCCGGAAGTCCTCGCACCTCCCCTGATTTTACCTGAATTTGGGCAAACTGGGCCTTAATTTCAATACGATTCGTTTGAAAGTGCTCTCTCAACATGGCCGGATCGGGGCGGATGACTGCAGCATCTTCAGACTGAAAACTTTTCTGCAAGCGATACAGTGGGACAAAAGCGGCAGTCAAGAGGGCGATCACCAGCGCCCGCTTAAGAATTTTTTTTGACAGAATTTTCGGAAGCTTAAACTGAAAGTGTTTTCTCTCCTTTTCGGCAAGTCGAGACAGCGCATTGAGGGCTTCTTCCAAATCGGGAGAGATCTGTAGAGCCTTTTGATAGGCTTCTCGTGCGGCAGAAACTTGGTTCAGATGACGATGCGCGTGTCCCAGCAGTAGAAAGCCTGTTTCAAGGTGAGGGTTTTGGAGGCAGACCTCTTTCAATCGATTGAGTTGAGCCTGTTTTTCTGAGAGCTTCGCAGAGGCTTTGCTTCGAAAGTCGGTGTAAATCGAAAAGAGTCGGTATTCGATGCCGGCGGCCCAGGAGGCATAGGCGCGATCAAACAAAAGTTTGGCCTCCGTGAATTTTTCTTTTGCGAGTTCTCTTTGAGCCTGATGAAAAAGGTCTTGAGCTTGCAGGTAGCGTTTGGAGTCAGCTGCTGAGTCTTCGGATGAACGACTGACTCTCGCTAAATACTCTTGCCTTCGATCGTCATCGATCAAGCACTGATACGCCTTGTCAAGTCGAGTCAGATAGTCCTGTAAAATTCGAGAGGTTTCGCCACGAAGTTTTCCTAAGAATCGATCGGGGTGAGCCTCAAATCGAAGCTCACGGTACTTTTCTTCGATCTCTTCTCGAGAGGCCTCTTCCGAAACCCTCAAGAGCTCAAAGAAGTTTTGATTCAGAGCATCCATATAGACCTCTCGAATCTTCTCTGAGGTTTTTCGATCGTGCTCCTGATTTTCTTGAGCCCTTTGTTCTTCGAATTGGAAGACCTGTTCGGGTCTTTCGTTCGATTCTGGGGGTTCTGACTGCCAGCCTAAAACTCCGAGAGTTTCAAAAAGATAGAGAGTTCTCTGGGCAGACTCTCTGTTCTCAATGCCAATCTTGTTAAACCAATCGGAGAGAGAAAGCTCTGGTGGCCAAATTTCAAAGTGCTTTTGTAGCTCAAGACTCGGGTTGCAGGAGGGCAGGAGTTGAAAAAATCGAGGCCCTCGTGCCGGAAAGTCTTTCGCTTTGATCTGAAAGAGCTCTTCGAGAGCTGCGGCCGATATCTGTCTCTTTTGAGCTTCCAACATCAAGAGGAAAGGGTTGAACTCAATATGGGGCAAATGAGACGGAAGTTCTTCAAGGCTCTCAAAAGAGTACTGGCCTTGTCGGGTGGAGAAGCTGTTCATTAGAATTTGGTAGGTATGTTTTCGAAGGGCCTGATAGAGTTCAGACTTCAACAAAATGCCAAGTTCTAACAGAGCCTCGCCGAAGTACTGAGCCTTCTCAGCCATCTGTTTTGAAATTTCCTCTCGCTGTTCAGAGTCAATCAGGGCCTCTTGGATCAAAAAAGCCCCTAAGTTTTCAGAAAGCGACGAAGAGCTTGCGCTCACGGGATGTCCGTTTAGAAAAAAGATCTTTCGATCAGAATCTTGCCACTTCAAATTCAAGCTGCCCGTGAAGGCTCGGCAGTAAGCCTGAAAAAACAGTCTCTCTAGGGGGGTCTGTGCGAGATCACCAGAGCCTTGAAGTTTCTCAGAACTGGAGGGAGGGCTCTCTCCTCTGAGTTGGGCAGCAAGCTCAGAAAGATCAAAGGGCTTCAAGAGGTAGGCAGACAGCTGATGTAGACTGCAGACTCGTTCCTGATCGGCGGGATCTTTGTAGACGCCAGAAATTCCAATCTTCTTGAGGGGGCTCAGTCGAGTGTCTTCATTGATCTTTGAGAAAAGTTCGGCCCCCATCATTCGGGGCAACAGGAGGTCGACGGTCACCGCATCGAATTCAGTCGTAGAATCTTGTAATATCTTCCAAGCAGACTCTCCGTCCAAGGCGCTAGAGACCTGAAAACCCTCTAGGCTCAAGTAGTCACAAATCAGCTTATTCAGATATTTGTCATCTTCGACCACCAAAACCCGAATCATTAGTCGTAGTTTAGCGAGACTTGCTGCGGGTGCACACTGATTTAAGGCCTTCAATTTCAAAAAGGCAGGGTCGAGAAGCCCAGCGACTCAGCAGCCGAAGCAGATGGGCCTTTAGCGACACTGCCGAATCCAGAGTTTCGCGACAGTCCCTTCTTACAAAAAAGAAGTCCTCCTAATGGAGGACTTCTTTATATGCTGCGAAGGTTTTTGGGTGTTGTGCAGAGATCTGGTCTGGTTAGTCGAGATCTTAAATTGCAAAAGCGGTGCCAGGCTCAAGCGCTCGCTTAAGTGTTTGAAATGACGCGAGGGCAAATTTTGTCACTGGCAAAAATGCCTGAGTCTCTCGGTTTCGTGGGGCGGATTTGGGAGTATCACGCGGATGGGGCTTTAGCGAGACTCGCTACAGTCAGCCGTTCGCCTACAATCTATCCAAAGGCGTGGTTTCTTAAAATATCAGGCTAAAACCTGCAGTGACTCGAAGAGGTCGCAAGTCAAGATCAACGCGATCATAAGTGATCCCACCTCGACTGCTAGGCCCGTCTTGTCGGGCCTTCAAAAGAAGAGCCTCTGCACTTAAGTAGTTTCCCAGCCAATCGAGCCAGCGGTATTCCGTTTTGATTCGAAGCCAAATCGGAAAGCCCGTCGTCTCAAGCTTGTTGGCTGAGGCCGAGGGAGTTTCAGACCATTGAGAAAAAAGCATCAAGCCTGTTTCGGTCATCGTGGACCATCGATCCGAGAATTCGAGACCCGCTCCGAGTCGAATCATCGGACTGAAAAACTCGAGCCGAGTAAACACGGGCTGCCCCTCCACCACAGACTTCGCGTCTGGCGAGCTTTCATGAAAAAAAATGCCGACCCCCGCTTCGAGTCGAAGTCGGAGCCGAGAAATGGAATTGACAAAGCTCTTAAACAGATCCGCTTGCAGTTGGTGGGTCAGTTGTTGATAGGCTTGACCTCGAAGTTCTGGCGGAATCACTTCTCCGGGGGGAAAGTTTACTTGGTAAAAGCCCAAATGGTATCGGAACTGTGAGCCCAGCCCCCACGTGCCTGGTCCAAATTCGTACTCGAGTATTTGAAGTTTTGCTGAGGCTTGAAGATCAAGTCCGTTGAGTTGGTTACTTGCCGGGTTGAGAAGGCTGGGGTCATTTCCGTCCCACTGAGTTCTTTGATTCTGAAGGCCCAAGCCAAACTCAAGAGTTAAAGCTCTCTTCATTCGAGGCGACCAAAACCAGCGCAAACGGCGATCCAAAAAATAGTCTAAAGCCTCGGGTCGAGAGTCCAGTTCGGCCATTTTCGGCGCTTCGGCGGCCAGTCTTTCTGGTGCAAGGCTAGCTTTCACCCAGCCCCGAAAGACCACGCCCTCTTCACTTTCCAATTCGAGCTCGTACCATTCGCCCTGTGATCGAAGAATCCTGATCGTATCGCTCTCTCGAAGCCTTCGAATGGCGGTCGCCGTCTCTGAAGGCTCCAAGCGCAAAAGCCCGCTCAACTCTTCTTCGGGCTGCAGGGGACGAAGGGCCTCTGGACTTGAGTCAAGCCGAAAGTTCTCTTCCGAAAACGAAGAGAAAGGAAGCGCGCTCATGCAGAGAACAAGGCAAATTCTTGTTGTTTGGTGTCGCACGAGACCTCATCATCCTCCAAAAGAGAGGTCGTCACAAACTTTTTTTGAAGAGCGCTTAGGTTCAACTTGAGTTTGGGGGTCGCTATCGATAGAAACGGACGAGAGGTGGTTGGTGATTGAAGTATTTCGAGATCGTTATCAAGAGTTGCCGGTAAATGCCGTTCCCTCTCAATTCGGTTGGATCGAGGTCATTACCGGGAGTATGTTCTCAGGAAAGACTGAGGAGCTTCTCCGAAGAATCCGGCGGGCGATGATTGCCAAGCAGGCGTGTGTTTTGGTGAAGCCTGAGATTGATCAGCGCTACTCTGAAGATCATGTGGTGACCCACGATCGTGTGAGTCTTCCGGCGCTTCGAGTGAAGAGGGCCGACGAGATCTATGAGCTTGCGAAGGACTCTCAGGTCGTGGGAATTGATGAGGCCCAGTTCTTTGACCAAAGCCTGGTGGAGGTGGTCAATCAACTGGCTGACTCTGGCAAGAGGCTCATTGTGGCGGGAATCGACTCTGACTTTCGGGCGAGGCCCTTTGACCCCATTCCAGAACTGATGGCTTCGGCCGAGTATGTCACCAAGCAGCTGGCCATCTGTGTTCGCTGTGGCCGGCCTGCCACCCGAAATCAGCGAATTCAGGGTAATGAGACCGAAAAGCTCTTTGTGGGAGCTTTGGAGAGCTATGAGGCTCGATGTCGATCTTGCTTTGAGCCCCCGGCCCGCTTGAATTAAGTAGGAAGGGGTTTTCTTTTTCTGGATTTCGTGTTCAATCCTATGAAGTGAGATTGCCAAACCCTGAATGGGGGGTGGCTTTTCGCGACAGTCCTTGTAAGTTGAATTTTTAAGGAGGTGGCTTATTAGACGAGAGCCCAATCGTAAGGACCGCGGTCCTCGAATCAATCGTGAAATTAGAGTTCCCAAAGTGAGGGTCGTTTTAGATAGCGGAGAAATGTTGGGGGTCATGACCTCAAGGGAAGCTTTTGAGGCCGCTCAACAGCGAGGTTTAGACCTTGTAGAGATTAGCCCCAATGCGAACCCACCGGTTTGCAAAATCATGGACTTTGGGAAGTTCAAGTACGAACAGAAGAAGAAGTCACAAGGCCAAAAGAAACAGGCGGCCACGGTTTTGAAAGAGGTGACTCTTTCGCCGGTGACTCAAGACCATGACATACAGTTTAAAGTGCGAAACGCCATTCGGTTCTTGGGCGATGGCCACCGCGTGAAGTTCAGCATTCGCTTCCGAGGGCGACAGATGGCCCATCCTGAAATTGGTCGGCAGCAAATGGAAAAAATCACCGAGCTCCTAAAAGAAGTCGCCACGGTTGAACTAGCCCCCAAAATGGAGGGGCGAGTCTTAGCAGCCACTTTTGCCGCCTTACCCGCCGCCGCCAAGAAGGCAAAGGAACTCAAAGAATTGAAGGAGTCGTCCGATACCGGCAACCCGAAAGCTGCTGGAAAATTGGCTTCGGGGGGGCAACAACAGCAGCAGCAGTCGGGCTCGGGTTCGAGTTCCTCCTGAGGGGGCTGGCGCCTCCTAGGGGGACGGGCCTTATCCTGCAAAAAATCCTGGAATTCTCCATTGATCCCTAGGGGATTCAAAGCTAGTTCTTTTGGGATGGCATCCGCAAAGATGAAAACCAAGAGTGGGGCAACCAAGCGGTTTCGAGTCACTGCCAGCGGCAAAGTGAAGCGAAAACGAAACCATTTGTCCCATATTTTGACGACGCACCCAAGAAAAGTGAAGAGGCGCTACCGAAAGAAGACTTATGTCGTTCCTGAGGAAGAGTCAAAAATGCGTCGATTAATGCCCTATGCGTTTTAGTGCGGAATGAGCGAATTGGAGTAGAGAAATGCGTGTAAAAGGTGGCCCAAAGGGAAAGATCAGACGAAAGCGAGTCACGAAGCTGACAGAGGGATTTCGTGGGCGCTCGAAGTCTTCGAATAAACTTGCAAGGCAAGCTTTGGATAGGGCCATGGCCTTTAACTATCGTGACCGAAAGCGGCTCAAGCGAGATATGAGAAGTCTGTGGATTATACGAATTACCGCCGCGGCTCGCCTCAGAGGTTTTTCTTACAGTCGTCTGATGGACGCCTTGAGAAAGAGCGAGATCGGCATGAACCGAAAAATGTTAGCGGAAATTGCTGCGACTGAGCCAAAGGCATTTGATCAAATTCTTTCCGCTTCGGGTCTAAAGTAACAAAGAGGCTTTCCGGACCGTTCACTCAGGATGGGAGCTTTGAGCCTCTCGACGGTTTGCTTTTAAAAATTCAAGAAGTCCCTTTCTCGTGTCAAAAAGTCCCGCTAGGATGAAGCATCGTGTCTCGGGCATTGCAAGAAAATCCAAAGCCTCAACGACTCATGGAGCTTCTCGATGAAGCCACCAAGGAGTCGGCTGCCGTCAAGAGCCTTCACGAGTTAAGGGAGTTGAAGTCGCGGTTTTTGGGAAAAAAGGGCGAACTCTCTAGACTCTTGGCGAGTTTAAAGGATTTACAACCAGAAGCTAAAAAAGACTTTGGGGCGAAGCTAAACGAGACTCGTCGAGCCTTGGAGAACCTCTTTCAAGTGGCCGAGAGCCGTCTTGAGTCAGAGGCTCTAGAAAAGCAGTTGCGAGAGTCTGACTTAGACGCCTCTGCTCCTGGCGTGTTCTTTCCGCCCGCCCAGCCGCACCCCATTCGCGAAGTGATGGAAGAGGCGATTTCGATTTTGGAGAGGGCGGGGCTGCAGGCGATCTATGGTCCTGAAGTGGAGTTTGAAGACTACTGTTTTGATCGCCTTAACTTTCAAAAAGATCATGCGGCTAGGGATATGCAGGCCACATTTTTTGTGAAGAGCGCCGGGGATCGATCATTGATTCTCAGAACTCACACCTCACCCGTTCAAGTTCGAGCCCTCTTGAAATTGGCCAAGGCAGAAAAGAGACTGCCGATTCGAATTCAAGCGCCAGGCAGAGTCTATCGGGTGGATGACGACGCGACTCATGCTCCCATGTTTCATCAGATTGAGGGATTGGTTGTCGACACTCAGTCTGGCATGCCGGAGCTTCGTGCGACTCTAGACTATTTCTTTCGCAAGTTTTTTGGAGAGAAGACGAAGATTCGTTTTCGGCCGAGTTATTTTCCCTTTACTGAGCCGAGCGCTGAGGTGGACGCGTCTTGCGTGTTTTGTCAGGGCTTGGGTTGCAAGGTTTGCAAACAAAGCGGGTGGCTTGAACTCGCTGGAGCGGGTCTAGTGCATCCCAATGTGTTTCAAGCCTGTGGTTGGAATCCGGAAGAGGTGCAGGGCTGGGCTTTCGGGATGGGGATTGAAAGGCTCGCCATGTTGAAACTTAAAATTCCAGATCTCAGATCCTTTTTTGAGAATCGCTTGAGTTTTTTGAGGGGACGAGTGCGATGAAGCTGAGCTTTGCGGCTTTGAAACGCTGGTTGGATTATGACGACAGCGCCAACGCCTGTGCTGACGATTTAGCAAGCTTGGGTTTTCCGAACGATGGGATTCGAGAGATCGGAGCCGCTCTTGATGAGGTCGTTCTTGCCAAGATCTTGAAAATGGAAAAGCATCCTCAGGCCGATCGGCTGTGGTTGTTGGAAGTCGACACCGGAAAGGAGAAGCTGCCGGTGGTCTGCGGGGCAAAGAATATGAAGGTTTCGGATTTTGTTGCCTTTGCTCCTGTGGGGGCGAACTTGCCGACTGAAGACGGCGGTGGCTTTCGGATCAAGAAGGCTAAGATTCGGGGAGTCGAGTCGCAGGGAATGTGTTGTTCGGAGGCTGAAGTGGGTTTAGCCGAGGAGAGCGAGGGAATTTGGATTTTGCCAACCCGAGCCGTTGAAGCATCGAAAGCGGCCTTGGGGACAAAGCTCTCGGAGCTTTTCCCTTGGAGGGACACGGTATTTGAATTGGATGTGACCCCCAATCGAGGGGATGCTCTTAGCTTGAGAGGGATTGCTCGAGAGTTGGCCGCGAAATGCTCTTTGAAGTTAAAGACGCAGCGGACAGCTCGATGGAAGCAGGGAAGTTCTGTGGTCAACCCGAGAGTGGAGTCGTTTGAAGATGCTCAGGGCTTTTTGGGGGTCTTGATTGAGGGAGTTTCTTTGGATGAAACTCCTGATGAGTGGCGTCGTTTTTTGGTCGCGATGGGAGGGAGGCCTTTGTCGCCCTTGGTTGATGTCAGCAATATACTCTTGTTTGAGATGGGTCACCCGATTCACCTCTTCGACGCCGATCGGGTGGATGCCAAGACCATTGGTGTGCGAAGGGCGAAGCCCGGCGAGACTTTGGAGCTTCTTAATGATGAGACGATTGAGCTTTCTGCCGAAGATTTGGTGATTGCCGACCAGTCGGGGCCCTTGTCTTTGGCGGGCGTCATGGGCGGAAAAGCTTCTGCGGTGACCTCAGAGACCACTCGAGTGCTTCTGGAGGTGGCCTGTTTTGATGCCAAACGGATTCGGGCCACCAGTCGAAGGCACCAGTTGTTTTCGGAGTCGAGCTTTCGATTTGAGAGACAGCTCACGGCCCATCGATTAGATGAGATTGCAGATCGTTGTCTGGGTCTCATCCAAGAAATGGGGGGCTCCTTTGAATCAGCGTCGGGCAACAAGTCCTTGAGCCGA
>REDG01000068.1 GCA_007693605.1 Bradymonadales bacterium | reverse complement strand
TGCGTAAAAATCGTAGACAAATACGCCACTGACCAAGCGCGTCTTGTCAACGCTTACCCTAACTACCGCAAATGATCCCTTGAGGGTCTGCCGTGACGGTCTTTCTGCACTTAATACTCACCTGCTGATAAAGCTCAGATCCCTCTGAGTTGCTGCCTCGAATCTCAGCCGTCTTTCTCATTTCTGTCTTCTCCGTCTCGAAACCGTAAACGAAGTTGCCGGAAGGCAGTTGAGACATTGAAGTGGGCGCACCCCAAAGAACGATCACATCTTCAATCGATTGGCCTTTGTAGGCTTGAATCAACTCTTGATGAGAGGCATATCGCATTCCACAGGCACTTAGCGCGGTCGTCAAAAGAAACAGCAAAAGAATTTTCAACATTGATCCACCATCCTACGAGCAAAAGCCTCTGCCGAGGAGAAAACCACTTCCGCTCCGGAAGTGGTGGGCCTGGGAGAATTCGAATCTCCGACCTCACCCTTATCAGGGGTGCGCTCTAACCAACTGAGCTACAGGCCCATTCGCCAACACATTTCAACTCACCTATCGCTCAGTTGGTTAGAGCGTAACCGCTCTCTGATTAACCCTGTGTTCCTTCGGAACAACAACTGAGCTACAGGCCCTTTCCCTAGAGAAATCTCTATTCGTACACAGATTTCCAATAGCCAACTTCACAACTTTATTTCAAGGGGTTCGAAGCTTGTCAATGCGGATTGTTCTGTGAACTTGTTAGAGCGCCAAAGATAGGAAGGCCATGAGAAGATCTCGGTCTTGTTCCTTCAAAGTTAGGTAGTTGATTCGCTAAGGCTAACCTCGCTGTTCTCTTCCTTGCGAGAAGAGAAAGCGTCTCCTTAGAAAGGAGGTGATCCAGCCGCAGGTTCTCCTACGGCTACCTTGTTACGACTTCACCCCAATCATCGCTCACACCTTGGGCGCCTACCCCCTTGCGGTTGGCACAGCGACTTCTGGTGCAAACAACTTTCGTGGTGTGACGGGCGGTGTGTACAAGACCCGAGAACGTATTCACCGCAGCATGCTGATCTGCGATTACTAGCAATTCCAGCTTCATGGAGTCGAGTTGCAGACTCCAATCCGAACTGAGCAGAGCTTTTTGAGATTGGCTTCACCTCGCGGTTTCGCAGCCCTTTGTACTCTGCATTGTAGCACGTGTGTAGCCCTGATCATAAAGGCCATGAGGACTTGACGTCATCCACACCTTCCTCCAGTTTGACACTGGCAGTCCCCCTAGAGTGCCCAACTTAATGCTGGCAACAAGGGGCGTGGGTTGCGCTCGTTGCGGGACTTAACCCAACATCTCACGACACGAGCTGACGACAGCCATGCAGCACCTGTCTATCAGTCTCCGAAGAGAAAGGCCTGTTTCCAGGACCGGTCCAATAGATGTCAAGACCAGGATAAGGTTCTTCGCGTTGCGTCGAATTAAACCACATGCTCCACTGCTTGTGCGGGTCCCCGTCAATTTCTTTGAGTTTTAATCTTGCGACCGTACTCCCCAGGCGGGATGCTTAACGCGTTAGCTCCGTCACTGAAAGGGTTGACACTTCCAACGACAAGCATCCATCGTTTACGGCATGGACTACCAGGGTATCTAATCCTGTTTGCTACCCATGCTTTCGGGTCTGAGCGTCAGTTACGGACCAGAGAGCTGCCTTCGCCATTGGTATTCCTCCTAATATCTACGGATTTCACCCCTACACTAGGAATTCCACTTCCCTCTTTCGCACTCTAGTTAAACAGTATCAGACGCACTTCCTGGGTTAGGCCCAGGGCTTTCACATCTGACTTGCTCAACCACCTACACCCGCTTTACGCCCAGTGATTCCGAACAACGCTTGGGGCCTCTGTATTACCGCGGCTGCTGGCACAGAGTTAGCCGCCCCTTCCTTTGCTGGTACCATCACTTCAATGCATTCTTAACACACTGATCGTTTTTCCCAACCGACAGAGCTTTACAACCCGAAGGCCTTCTTCACTCACGCGGCATTGCTGCATCAGGCTTGCGCCCATTGTGCAAAATTCCCCACTGCTGCCTCCCGTAGGAGTCTGGACCGTGTCTCAGTTCCAGTGTGCCTGATCATCCTCTCAGACCAGGTAGCCATCACTGCCTTGGTGAGCCGTTACCTCACCAACTAGCTAATAGCCCGCGGGCTCATCTAATTGCGATAGGCCTCCGAAGAGGTCCCCATCTTTAACCTCAAGAACTGATGTCCTCGTGGTCTCTCCGGTATTAGCCTCTCTTTCGAGAGGTTATCCCAGACAAAAAGGCAGATTACCCACGTGTTACTCACCCGTGCGCCGCTCTACTCATGGCCGAAGCCACTTTCTCGCACGACTTGCATGTGTTAGGCATGCCGCCAGCGTTCGTTCTGAGCCAGAATCAAACTCTCCAGTTTTAATTGAAGAGTTTTCCTTCTAGCGAAGGAAAAATGGACAAAACCCTAAAAAAGGATTTGTCCGGGTTCTATATATATTGAGTACTTAGCAAGAACTCTCGTCTCCTCATCGAAGACGGGTTCCATCAACTACCTAACTTTCAAAGAACAAGAGGCCGCACCGCGGCCCCGAGATCTTCAGTTACACACCATATGCCTTCATGAAATCAATCAAAAAAAATGAAGTTTTTTTGGGCTCCGAAAAGCTCGGCCAAGTCTCTGCCCAAAGGATGCTACAGACTCGCCCAGTTTTTGCCCGCGGAAAGGTCGACTTCTAGAGGCACCCTCAAGGCCTTCATGGGAGTCTCGCTCAAATCAGACATGGCCCTTGGCAGAAGCCCCTCAACGGCCTCTCGTTCCGCCTCTGGAACCTCCAGAATCAGCTCATCATGAACCTGCAAAAGAAGCCTAGCCTTTAGCCCCCCCTCTTGTAGTCCCCTAGCCACCTGAACCATGGCCCACTTCATGATATCCGCCGCCGTCCCTTGCAAGGGGGCATTGATCGCGATCCTCTCTGCCATTTGGCGCAAACTCTGGTTCTTGCTGTGAATATCGGGCAGAGGTCGGCGCCTCCCGAAGGCTGTCTCCGAGTACCTCTTCTTTCGCCCGAGCTCGATCATTCGATCCATATAGTCCCGAACTTTCGGAAACTGCTCAAAATAAGCTTCAATAAAGGCTTTGGCCTCAGACATCTCAAGTCCCAACTGCTTCGACAGTCCATAGGCGGAAATTCCGTAGATGATGCCAAAGTTGATGGCCTTGGCTCTTGAGCGAAACTCTTTCTCAGAACTCCCAAAAATAAGCTTCGCCGTTTCTGCATGTATGTCTCGACCGGCTTGAAAGGCTTCAATCATTTTTTTGTCTTCTGAAAAGTGAGCCATCAACCTCAATTCCACCTGCGAGTAGTCCGCACTGACAAAAATGAAGCCTTCAGCGGGCACAAAAGCTTCTCGAATCATCAGACCTTCTTCACTGCGCACCGGAATATTTTGCAGATTGGGGTCGGAACTGCTGAGCCGCCCTGTCGCTGTGCCTGTCTGATGATACTGGGTGTGGAGTCGGTCGTCTTCTTTCGAGATCAACTCTGGAAATTTGTCGACATAAGTGGAACAGAGCTTCGAGATCTTTCTGTGTTCTAGAATAAGTCGAGGCAGATCGTGCTCAGAAGAAAGCTCTTGCAACACAGATTCATCCGTCGAGAAACCCGTCTTGGTCTTCTTTGTTGGAGTGAGGCCAATCTTCTCAAAGAGAACTTCTTGAAGTTGCTTCGGAGAGGCCACATTGAACTCTCCGCCTGCAGCCTCATAGATGAGCTCGAGACTCTTTTCGATGCGCTGATGAAAGGCCTTTGACAGAGACTTGAGCTTTTTCTGATCCATCAAGACGCCTCGCTCCTCCATCTCTGCCAAGACGATCACCAGCGGCATTTCGATGTGATCATAAATCCACAAAAGCTCAGAGTTCTTTTCAAGCTCTGGCTTTAGCCGTTCATACAGAAGCAGAGTCAGCCAAGCATCTCTCGCAGCGTAGCCCAAAGCTTCGTCCAGCGAGAGTTTCGAGAAGTCTTCAGAGTCTTTTCCTAGAAGCTTTTTCAGGTCGCCCTTTTTTTCGCCCAAGAAGTCTTGTGCCAAATTGTCGAGAGAGAAGCTTCGTCGATCGGCGTGTAGCAGATGCGCGATGACCATCGTGTCATCCTGAATTCTGGGCAGCCGAATGCCCTCTCGTGTAAGCATTTGCCAATCGTACTTGGCATGATGGGCGACGAGCCGAACCTGGCTGTCAAACAAGTCTTGCAACCACTTCTTCTTTTCCCTTAGTGGAACCGCCGACTCTCCGTGTCGATAAGGTAAATAGTAACTGCTCTTCGAGTCGGAGCAAAAGGCCACGCCAACGAGCCGCGCTTCATCTTTGTTGAAAGAGCTAGTCTCCACATCAAAGACACAGTGGCCGGCCGCCTGAACGGCCTGCAGAAAACTCTTCCACTCCTTTTCTGTTTGAATCAGTTTCGCCTCAAACGACCCTGCCCCCGCCTCAGCCTGGTTTTCAGGCTCTAAATCTCCAGAAAACTGCTGGATGATCCGGTTCAGATCCCAGTCGACCAGAAAGTCGTGAAAGCCCTGGGGGAGTGGCCAGTTCAGCTCTGGCATTTTACTGAAGGGCAACTTTAAATCTTCTTTCAATCCAACCAACTCATAACTGAGCTTTAGAGTCTCTTCATGCTGATCGATTTTCTCTTTCAACTTGGGCTTCAACTTCTCCCGTTTCTTCAAAATTCCTGAAAGACTCTGATGCTCCGCCAGCAATTGACTGGCCGTCTTTGGCCCCACACCCGGCAAACCGGGTATATTATCCGAAGAATCTCCCACCAAGGCCTGATAGTCTCTCATTTGTTCGGGATCGACTCCCCACTTCTCTCGCACCTCTTTCGGGCCCATCAAACGATCTCGAAAACTGTCCCAAAGTTTCACCTTGGAGTTCACCAGTTGAGCCAAATCTTTATCAGAAGAGACAATGATGATTTCGTCTTTGCTCTTGTAGTTCTTGGTGAAGCTCGCAATCCAATCGTCGGCCTCAAAGCCCTCCTCTTGCAACACAGGCAAGCCGGCCGCCTTGACCAGATCCATCACCGCAACAATCTGATCAGAAATGTCTGGCGGAGGAATTTCTCGGTTTGCCTTATACTCCGGAAAAATATCTTTTCGGAAGCTCGGCTTCTTTGAATCAAAAACGACGACACAGGCCTTTGGTCTCTTCTCTGTGAGAACTTTCAACAACATCGAAGCGAAACCCGACACGGCATGAGAAGGTCGTCCCTTTGACGACAAAGGAGCCAAAGCATAATAGGCTCGGAAAACAAAAGCGCTTGCGTCAATCACAAAGATTGAGCCCGACTTTGACATTCCTTCTGTCTATACTCTTTAGGGCGTAATGGGAAGCGAGCCTTCGAATGGATTGAAAACTGTCTAAGACTTTTTCGCCGGAGAAGCGTTTCGACGCCGTCCCGTTTTTCGCGCAACCGACTTTTTCGACTCCGTCGCCTGCAATCTCTTCTCAAGATGATCAATTTTCTTCTGCAATCGATCGATCTCGTGCTTCGAGGGCAAGTGAAGCCGCTTCAACAAGATTTGAATCCGTTGACCTGCCATTTTCTCTAAGTCTTTCTGAAGCCTACCCGCTTGGTTTACGATGGAAATGCTTCGAAATTTTTGGGCCTCTTTGAGGACTTCATTGACTCGCTTCATTTGCTGGCGCCGAGCTTGATCGGTTTTTTCAACTACACTTCGAATTTGTCGCTCAGCCTGCCTTTCTAGGCTGACCAGCTTGGAAGAAACCTGATTGAATTTCACTTTTAACTCTTCTGAAAAAGCGCGGGCTTTTGTCATGACAACTCCTCGCGACCGATCTCCCCTATCGGAATCGCCTTAAAATTGGTGGGCCGCTCTCCCCTCACCAACGAGAGGAAGGCGCGAACCACATCCATTTCGATCCTAGCCTCTTCGGCGTCTTGCTTCAAGATGTCTAGGGCCTGTCTTGGAGTGAATTTCTTAAAGCGAAAGGGGCGTTGAGAGATCAAGGCATCGAAGCGATCCAGCAAGCGAAGCACATCTAACACGAGAGAATTTGTTTTGATATTCAGAGGATAGCCCTTCCCAGCCCTGTCTTCTTGATGCTGCAAAGCCGTTTTAGCGCACAGATGATTCGGCTCTCCCCAATAGGCCGCATTCAATACAAAGCCCACAATGGGCTGCTCAAAAATTGCCCTCTTCTCTGTTTCATCGAGCGGGCCCTCTTTCGAAAGCAAGCCCTCCATCATCCTGGTCTTTCCTAGCCGGTGGCAGATCAAAGCTTGAAAGCTCCGACGAAGGGTCGGAGCCGATTGAATCCAAAACTCCAAAAGCCTCGATCCGACCACGGTAATCACTAAAACATGCTGATAAGAATACAAGTCGATCGTCTTGAGCAAGCGCAACTCTTCGAAGACGGCTCGCGGCGCCCAGGTCTCCCCCACCCACGCCCGAAAGTCTGGAGTCCAGTCCTTCAGAACCTTGTCGTAAGGTTTGATCGAAAACACCTGGCGACAATCGTCCATCAAAAATGCAATGTCTTTAAATCGAACCTTGTCTTTGAGATAGTCTTTTGAAAGCAGGGCCTTTTTTGACCAGGCCATCACATCGGCCCCAGCTGAAACAATCACTTTGCCTTTTAAATCTTTAACATCAGAACTCAGTTCCAGCTTCACTCTTTTAATGTATCAAGAATTCTAAGGTCTTCAAAGATCATAAGAGCACTGCTTCCGTTCAAAGAAAGCGCTTGTGTCAAAATGGGTTCGGAATTCTCCGTCCGCCAACTCGCCAGATAGTTCCCCCTCGCCCAGCGAACTGATTCCTGAGGACTTTCCCAACAGACTTCCACTCGACCTTTGGGCTGCTCCAAACAAAGTTCAGCCGAGGGAAGACTCAAAATTGAAATCTCTTGAGTTGAACGAAGGCTCAAAAGAAAAAGAGCAAAGATAATTGCTGCAGCCTGGACCCAAGGCCTCCGCTTAGGGACCTCAAGTTCTGTCGAAGACAAGGCTTTGGGGCTAAGCTCCCTCGAGGGGGCTTCAACGGGAACGAGGGCCCTGTCCTGAGTCGTTGGCGGAAGTCTTCTCTCTTCTTTCAGAATGCGACAAATCTCTCGTTGACTCTCAGACAAAAACTCTCGAGGAAGCAAAGATTCCAAAAGCACCCCAAAGGCAAACAAATCTCCGGCGAAGCTAGTACTTCCGTCAAGGCGAAGCTCTTCGGCTCGAAACTCTTCACGACCGCGCACACAGAGACCGCTAGGAAGCCTTTCCCCCTCCCAACGAGAGACTCCAAAATCAATCAAATACAGTTGCCCAGAAGAATTAAACAAAAAATTATCCGGACAGATATCTCCATGAATCAAAGACTGGCTCTTCAAATACGAAAGAATTTCTAGACCCTGTGAAGCAATGGAATCCCACTGCTCTGAGAGTGATCGAGCTGAAGCCGACTGCAGACTCGGCAGACTCTTCCAGTCGGCCAGAAAGTCACTCAGAGTCCAAGCCTCAATCCACACCCACTCCAACACAAGGGAACCAAAGTCTTCTATCAGAGATAGGGGTTTGGGGATCTGAGGATGCTTCAGCTGAGATAGAATATCGTACTCCCGCTGAATCAAAAGCTCATAGGGGTGGCGACAACGAAACTTCGGCAGCAAGCTTTTACGAGCCGCCCACAATCCTGGGGCCTTAAACACCCTTTCGACCAGGCAGCATCCACCGGTTCCGACAATCCAGCGATCCTCTGACATGGGCTCGCCCTAGTTAAAAATTTGGATTTCGTCAGCTCTTTTTGGCCTCCTCAATCAGTTCCTTTCGAAGGCCCTCAAAGGCCCTGAGAGCCTCTCTTGCGTCCCTTTGGCTCTGATGGCAAAGCTCAAGAAAAGACAGGGAAGCCAAAACGAAGACGCTGCCCAGCAGAAGCCACTCAATGTGAAAAAACCCCCTTCGCCCACGCTTTCGGCCCATTCTGCTCACTTTCCGTTTCTCCTTTCATCGGAGTGTCGCTAAAGGCCCATTGGCCCTTCGTTCAGGTTCGTTACTGATGATGAAAGTCAGCCAAATCGCGCTTGGTTTTTCCCTTGGCTTGTTCGGCGACTCGTTTGGCATCAGATTCGGCACTCATGCCGGCAATTCGGCGGGCAGAAACATTCACCTGTTCTTGAATGACTTTCGATAGAATCGTCGTCACCGGAATCAAAGCCACCGCAAGCAGGCAGACCAGCAAAAGATACTCTGTCATGGTCTGCGCCCTGAAGCTTGAAATTCGAAAAACCTTTGTTTTCATGAATCTTTTTCTCCTTTGCTCTTTTCAAGCCAAAGGGAGCAAGACCCATGCCCAAGTGAAGCCCCGCAAAATCAAGCTCGCCACGAACTCTGGTGATTGAAAGTCGTAAAAGCTTCCGGCCTTCCGTCGAAAGCTTACTCGTTTGGCAAAAATCGATAGCTGACACGATGACCCCCGCGGTCTAGAACCAAGCTCTGAATGCTTGGCCGTGTCCAAGTGTTCGGACGAGTCCACTCGATGTATTCGACGGAATTCGCAGTTTCGAGTCTTTCGATCCAATAGGGGGGACGCAAAGACGAAGATACCTTCACTCTTTCCCCTGTATCCGAGACCCACTCCCAAGTTTCAAGAGCCATTCTCCTTCCGGCAATTTCAACTGGCGGCAGTTCAGCCTCAAAATTTTCGTCAAAGCCGCCCTCGTCATCTTCAAAGGCCCGATTCATCACGAACGAAGCCCCGCCAGACGGCAAAGATTGCCCCGCCTCATCAAGAGAAAAACCTCGACGAACAAAATTCGTCCAGCGCTGAAGCCATTGATTTCTAGATTGCCACCACAAGAAACTCACCGGAACCCAGTCTTCACAGTTCCACTCCTCTGGTTGCGGGCAGCGGAAGCGCCCCGCCTCCCATGTCCAGACTTGGGTTTGACCACCCTTGGAAACTTCCCAACGCGAGTTTCGATAAGCACGACTCTCGCCATAGGCGGCCACCAATCTTTGTCGCAAGAGTGAGGCGTCAAGCTCCTCTAGACTCTGAGGCTCCCAAACCTGCTCCTCGGTTTCCGCCCCCAACTGAAAGCTCAAGGATAAAATAATCAGAGTTAAAGTCATTTCAAAATCCCTCGTAAATAGTCTTTGAGTTCTCCTGCCATTTCAGACTTCAAATAGAAGTGTAGGTTGGCTTTCAAAAAGCCGAGCCGATCACCGGCGTCAAAGCGATCCCCTTCAAAATAACAGGGGTAAAGTTTTCCCTCTTCAGCCAAACACTGCAGAGCATCGGTTAACTGAATCTCTCCTCCGGCTCCGGCCGACAAAGACTTTAGGTGCTCAAAGCATGTGCGAGGCAAGAGGTAGCGACCCGTAATGGCCCAGCGAGAATTGGTCTGAGAAGCCTGAGGTTTCTCAAGACACTTTTTTACGCGGCCATCCTGTAACTCACAAATTCCGTACTTCGAAACTTCAGACTCTCCCACCTTCATCAACATCACCACGCCTGAGCCTTCTCTCTCTGAACTCGGGATGGCCTCTAAAACCTGCAAAAGCTGCTCTACCGAACTCGGCTTGGCGACAGTCATCTCATCGCCCAGCAAGACAAAAAAATGAGAACTCTGAATCAAATCCCTCGCCATTCCGACTGCGTGACCTAGCCCCTTGGCCTCCTTTTGTCGTACACTCGAGACTTCGATCAGATCACTCAAGCGCCTCACTTCTTGAAGAAGTTCCGATTTGCCTCTCGACTCCAAAAAGGCCTCTAGCTCAGGCTGTCGATCGAAATGATCTTCAATCAGAGACTTTCCTCGAGAGCTGACAAAGACGACCCGCTTGGCGCCCGAACTCACCAGCTCTTCAACAATATGCTGTACAATCGGGCGATCAAAGACGGGCATCAACTCTTTGGGAACCACTTTGGAGGCGGGAAGAGAGCGAGTTCCGACGCCCGCCACTGGAATGACTGCAGGAAACATGAACTCAGCCTAACGAGCTATCTCTCATTTGAATAGTCATTTTGAAACAGCTGTTCTTCACTTCTTGGCCAAAGAGCCTTTGCCAAAGATTCCAAGAATGTCATCTCCAACCGCCAAAATGACCGGTGTAAAGACAATTCCGGAAAGAGTGGCAAATGCCACGCCCCAGCCCAATGCCAAAGCCATCGGTTGTAAAAAGGGATCACCCCCACCCCAACCATAAGCGGTCGGCATCAGACCAAAAACAGTGGTCACCGAAGTGAGCAAAACTGCCCGCAACCTCTCGACCGAACCCTCAATCAAAGCTTCACGGTAAGGAAGCTCCTTCGTCAATTTCTGAATTCGATCGACTAAAACAATCCCGACATTCACCGCCACCCCGATAAAACCAACGATTCCAAAGGCCGCCAGAAAGCTCAAAGGTCTTTGATCCAGAACAAAAACAATCAAAACTCCCGCGACTCCCAAAGGCACCGACGACATCAACACGACCAAAGGAAGCCACAAACTCCCCAAGGTCAGAATCACCACAAAAATCACACCAATGAGTGCGAAGGTCAAAGCCTCCTTCAAAGACTCAAAACTCTCTTGGGTATCTCGATTTTCGCCCAAAGAGTAGATCTTCAAGCCCGGAAAACGCGTTTTCCACTCAGAAAATCTTGTCTCCATTAATTGGTTGGCTCGCGATGCGGTAACGATCGAAGTCTCTACATCGGCATAGACGGAAATCGAGCGTTGACCTTGATAGTGCTTGATGGAGTATCGCCCGGAACCGGAATCCACTTTCTTTAAAAGCCGATCTAAGGGTAGCAGCTCTCCTGATCGGCTCAACACACTCAGTTGCGAAAGAAGTTCTTCTGGAGCCTCATCTCCCTTCAATTTCAACCGAAGGCCCATCCTCTCATTCTCTCCACGGATCTGCTGAATCACCGCGCCCTCGACAAGCATCTGAAGACCCAAACCCACACTCGCCGTTGAAACCCCAGCCTGAAGTGCCCTTAAAAAGTCGATTTCGTAGATCGCTTCAAACTTTCCCTGAAGATTAGAGTCTGAGACATTTCTGGTACCCTCAATAGAGGCCAGTTCCTGTAGAATCTCAGCCGCGACTTCTTCTAAAACCTCAAAAGAGTCGTGAGTGAGAATGATACTGACGGGTCTTCCGACCGGTGGCCCTCCCGCCGCCTCCTCAATGCTGGTGGTCAACATATCGGGAACTTCTTCCACCACTGGCGTCATCACTCGAATCAAATGAGAGACCTCGAGTTCTCTTCGAACGCTCGGACTCAGATTGACCGTGACTTGGGCGTAATTCGTGCCAGTGCGACGAGTCTCCTGTCCGCCCGTTTGAATCAGCCCCAAGCTCGTCATCACCGAGAGGACATCTTCTCGAGAAAATTTTGTGAGGGCCTCTTCCACCGGTCGAATTCGCTCAGCCATTTCAGCCACGGATAGCTCAGGCCGCCCCTCAAAGGTGATCATCACGGTATCGATGCCCTCTCGCGGAAACAGCACAAAACTTCCCATTTTCTTATGAAGATCGCCTGCGAGAACAATGAAAACAAGCCCGCCCACCAAAACAAAGTAACGAAATCTCACACAGTGTTTCAAAAAGCTTCGGTAAAAATCTCGAAGCCGATCAAACCAGTGAAAGCGCTTTCCTTCTTCTGCACTAGGGATTTTCGCGAAATCTCGCATATGATTTGGCAACAAAAAGAAGGCTTCAACCAGTGAAACCAAGAGGCAAAGGATCACAACCATTGGAATAAACTTCACGAACTGGCCGAAAATTCCGGACATCATCACCAGAGGAGCAAAGGCAAAAATGGTCGTGGCCACCGAGCCCAAAACAGGTCGAAGAACCGAAGCGGTTCCCTCCACCACGGCCACATCTCGGCTCTCGCCCTTTTCCATTCGACTGAAGATCGCCTCGGCCACCACAATGGCATCATCAACAATCATGCCCAGCACCACCACGAAACCAAACATCGTCAACAGATTCAGGCTGTAATCAAGCCCTGGCATCAAGATGATCGCGCCCAAAAATGAAAAGGGAATTCCAATCGCAACAATCACGGCGGTTCTCCAGTGTAGGGCCAGAAGCAGAACCAAAAAGACAAGAATTCCACCGATCAAAATGCTCGTCGCCAGGGCCTCATTCCTCACTCGCACTGGAATGGTCAAGTCTCTTCCGTAGACGACCTCCCAATTCCAAGCTTGATCCGATGCCGTATTCACTCGATCTAAAAACCCTGAGGCCACCTCCTTCAATTCGTCCACCACATCCAAAACATCCGCAGACTGTTGCTTGATGATCTGAAGAACTTGAGCCGGTTGGCCTGAAGCGCGGCTATAGTAGGTCGCTTTTTTCAATCCGATAGAAATCTCTGCCAGATCTCGAACCCTAAAAATCTGTCCATCAATACTCGCCCTTAAAATCACATCGCCAATGACTTTTGTATTGGTCAGCTCGTTTTCAATTCGGTAGCGAACAACGCCACTCGAAAACTCTCTTTCACCGGCCGGCACGCTTAAATTTTGAAGTCGAAAGGCAGATACAATCTCGTCTATTGAAACTCCTGCGGCCCGAAGCTTTTCGACATCAAAAGAAACGATAAACTCCAGATCTTGCTCAGCTTCGAGGCGAACCTCCCCGACCCCACGAATGTTTTCAAATTCTCGTTTCAGAGCCAGCGCCAGCTCTCGATGCTCCAGGCTGGGCTCAAAAGACGAGCTCATTTCACCCGTTGGCACCAGAGCCACCAAAATACTGGGCTCCCGATCAGACTTCAGCTCCTGAACCAGCGGCCTGTCGGTAATCTCGGCAGGCAAAGCTTCGACTCGATCGACCGCTCTCTGAATATCCGAGACGACCTCTGACTTGTAACGATAGTCTTGATCCAAAACGACCGTAATGGTTGAAAGGCCTTCAATGGAGGTGCTGAAGAGGTCTCGAATTCCAAAAACGGTCTTCACCTCGTCTTCGATCGGGTTGGTGACTAATCGCTCCACCTGTTCGGGTGAGGCCCCCGGAAAGACCGTGGTGATCGAGACCACATCATAATTAACGGAAGGAAAGACCTCTAAAGGCAGCCTAACGAGGGTGATCAGGCCAATGACAAAAATGGCGGGAGTGAGCAGGTTCGCTAGGAGTGACTGAGAATAAAGAGATTTCAGCATCTTATATAAAATCTTCCTTCAAAAAGTTGACGACTGCTCGACAAGCCTTAAGTTGCAGTTGTGTCCTTATATAAGGCTAAAGTCTTAGGGGACCAAAATAAAGCGAGTTCATAGGGGATTCGCGAGTCAAAAAGGAATTTTAAGGAGAAGAGCCAATGGGACGCTGTGTCGGAATCGATTTAGGAACAACCAATTCGGTTGTGGCCATTATGGAGGGTGGAGAGCCCAAAGTTTTAACAAATGAAGAGGGGGCAAGAACGACCCCTTCGGTGGTCGCTTTCACCAAGGATGGCTCAAAACTGGTTGGCCAAGTGGCAAGACGACAGGCCGTCACCAACCCCCAAAACACCATTTTTTCCGCCAAAAGATTTATCGGCCTCAATTTCGATGAGGCGGGTCAAGAAATCCAAAAGGTACCTTATAAAGTGGTCAAAGGAGACAAGGGAGATTCTCGCTTTGAGGTTTCTGGCAAATCTTACAGCCCCCAAGAGATTTCAGCACAAGTCTTGATGAAGCTGAAAAAAGCGGCCGAAGACTATTTGGGCCAGCCCGTCACAGAAGCCGTGATCACCGTGCCGGCTTATTTTAATGATTCGCAGAGACAGGCCACGAAAGATGCCGGAAAGATTGCCGGTTTGGAAGTGAAACGAATTATCAACGAGCCCACCGCAGCCGCTCTGGCCTACGGATTAGATAAGAAGAAAGATGAGACCATCGCGGTTTATGACCTCGGGGGTGGTACTTTCGATATTTCGATAGTGGAAGTGGGCGACAATGTGGTCGAAGTGAAGGCCACCAACGGCGACACCCATTTGGGTGGGGATGATTTTGATATTCGAATCATGGATTGGCTGAGTGAGGAGTTTAAGAAGGATCAGGGAATTGACTTGTCCAAAGACCCCATGGCCGTTCAGCGATTGCGAGAAGCAGCCGAAAAAGCCAAGATTGAATTGTCAGCCACGCTTGAAACAGACATCAATCTACCCTTTATCACGGCCGATGCGGCTGGCCCGAAACATCTCAACTTAAAGCTCACCCGAAGTAAATTTGAAGCTCTAACCGAAGACTTGGTGCAAAGAAGTTTGGAACCCTGCAAAAAGGCTTTGGCCGATGCGGGAATGCAAGCGAGTCAAGTGAACGAAGTGATCTTGGTGGGTGGAAGTACAAGAATTCCAAAGATTCAACAAGTGGTTCAGGAGTTTTTTGGAAGGGAGCCCAACAAGTCGGTTAACCCCGATGAGGTCGTTGCCATTGGAGCCGCGGTTCAAGCCGGCGTTCTGTCTGGAGATGTGAAGGATGTTCTTCTTTTGGATGTGACTCCCCTCTCTTTGGGAATTGAAACTCTGGGTGGCGTGATGACAAAGCTCATTGATCGGAATACGACAATCCCCACACGAAAGAGTGAGACCTTCTCTACCGCCGCCGACAACCAAACCAGTGTAGAGATTCATGTCTGCCAGGGCGAAAGAGAAATGGCTGCCGACAACCGCACACTTGGCCGATTCTTTTTGGAAGGCATTCCTGCCGCGCCTCGGGGAGTTCCCCAAGTGGAGGTCACCTTCGACATTGATGCAAACGGCATTGTGAATGTTTCTGCCAAAGACAAAGCGAGTGGAAAAGAACAAAAGATTCGCATTGAAAGCTCTAGCGGTCTGTCGAAAGAAGAGATCGACCAAATGGTGAAAGATGCTGAGGCAAATCGAGAGGAAGATAAGAAGAAGCACGAACTGGTGATTGCTCGCAATCAACTGGATCAGTTGATTTCTCAGACCGAAAAAACCATGAAAGAGCAGGAAGCTAAGATTGAAGCCAGCCTGAAAACTGAACTTGAAAGTGCTTTGGAGACAGCGAGGGCGGCCCTTAAGTCAGAGGTGATTACAGAAGTGAAGTCAGCCTCAGAGCGCCTGACCCAAGTCAGCCAAAAACTCGCAGAACAAGCCTACAAGGCTTCTGCTCAAGCGGCGGGTGCGGGTGGAGGAGCCGGAGCCAGCTCTGAAGGCTCTTCAGGAGCTTCGGGCACGAGCTCTGGGGGCGATGATGTGATCGACGCCGAGTTTACGGAGAAAAAGGACTCTTAAGACTCTCGAAAATTTTCATTTCCAGGCGTGGGGATGGGGCTTTTCGGGAGCATTCCCCAGGCGCATCTCAGCCGCCCGCTGGTCCACCGAATTCAGCTGACTCGACCACGGACTCCAGAACCGACTGTCGGGACCAAAGTCGCTCGAACTGGGGCTGCGATGTCGCAGTTACTGAGCTGGCCGAAGGAGCCCGCCATAGACTTGTCAAAATTATTTTAATAATTTCAGATATTTAGATCGCTATGACCTTTTTGCGCACTTTGGCACGCGCCTTGCATTAGTTGCGGAGCCTCAAGATCGGCCCAGAACCTTCGGGCGGGCAGAGCTTGAGACAGTAAATAAGACTAAGGGGGTAATATGAAATCTCTTCTCTATCGTCCCAAATTGGGGGCGGTTCTTCTTGTAAGCGCCGTTCTTGTGGGATGCGGAAACAAAGACAACGGCTTTTCTGATCCTGTGGAAGCGCCGCCAACTCAGACTTCCAGGAATCAGCTCGCAGCGGACTATGCCTCGCAGCAGCGAAGCGCACTATCGAGTCAGAACTCGAACGCTCCGTCGGCTCCCGGCGATGTCACACCGATAAGCGGCAGCCAATCAAGATTCAACTCTAGCTCGGGTGGAAGCGATAACGGCATGAGTTGGATGAATGTCGGCGTCGCGGCGGCTGCAGCTGCGATCTTGGGAGGACCCAAGTTTGCCAGCAAAGGTCTTCAGAAAGTTGCCGATGGAATCGGCAGACTCTTTGGTCGAAAGCCAAAGAAGGAAGAAGAAGAGGAAGAAGACAGAGCATCCAATAATGCTGAGCGTAGCGGCCAGGCTGAAGCACTTCCCCAAGGTAGTGAGATTGTTGAACCGCCCAGAGAAACCAATCCGGCTTCTCAAACTTCTGGTGGAGTTGTAATCTCAACCGGAAGCTCGCCAGCCCAGAACAAGAACCGCCCTGAAGGAATGAGTGACGAAGAATTTGCCGCTTTTCTAAAGCTTCTAAAGATCCTCACTCAACAAAACGAGCAAGACGAAGCTTCTTCTGAGGTGCTTGTCGAAGAGTCTTCAGTCACGGATCTCGCCGAAACAGAAACTCCCGTAGCCACAGAGCTTGTTTTGAACGAGCCGTCTGGTTTCGAAAGCGCTGCGGAACTTCAAGTAAAAGAAGAGGACATGAATCTCGACTGTCTTCAGGCATCCGCTCATCCGACCGCCAGCACCGACCCTTTCTTTCGGGCGGTGACCCGAGGCCTCTTTCCTGCAACGACAGGCCTTGTCGAGACGGGCAGTCAATTAGTTCAACTTTATCAAAAGGCTCCAAAGGGAGGACAGTAAAATGAAAACGAAACACTTTAACTTAATACTTCTTAGTAGCGGTCTGTTGTTGTCGGCTTGCTCATCGGTGAGTGAACAAGCGGCTCTTGATCAGTTTCCGAAGATCTCGGAGCCTGCAAAATCGATCTCGGGCGGAAATCCTCAACCGATTTCTAACAGCCAGCCGAGCGAGAGTGGAGACTCAAGCTCCGCAAAGGCCCACTCCGATGACGATGCGAATTCAAAATCATCGAAGGAAGATAGATTTTTAGAGGGCAGCCGAGAGGAAAGAGCCGAGCGAAATCGGCTGGCCTCAGAAATGGAACGCTACCGAATCGATAGCCAACGAAGAACGGCGGAGCAGGAAAATCTTGTGAACCTCGCCATTATGGGAGCGATGATGAATTCGCAAGCCCAAATGATGGGGGCCGTCCTCGGAGTGGATATGCCAGATATCTTCGACTTTTCTTGGCCCGAGTGGGCGACCGCGCAATCAAAGGACCATGGCTCTGAAGAATCGGACGCCTCTTCTGCTGGGCAGGCCTCTGCTCCTAGCGAGGACGACTCCGATGAAACAGAAGCCGCAGAAGCTCCTCAAGAAATCGAGCTGCTTCCAAAACAACGAATTGCACAGGCTTGGTCGAGGACAAACTCAGAAGAGACAAGCTTTGCTTGGACTTTGCCTGAACTTCCTCAGTCTTTGGACCCAGAGCTAGAGGCCATTTTGGCTCAAGCCGAAGCCCAGGAAGGCAGCGAAATCGCTGAGGCCAACGACAGCGAGAACTCTGACGAAAACGAGAGCTTCGATCTTTTGACCAAGCAACTGGTAGCGAGCCTGTGGAACCCGAGCTCTGCAAGTCGGGGTGGAAACTTTTCCACTCAGTCCGGCATCGGACCAGGAGGCAGTCCTTTTTTGCTCCCCCGGGCCTTGGAGGGTTCTGAACTGACTCAGTTAGAACCTGAAGAGCGGGACATCGAGGGAGTTCCGCCAGGAGGGAACATTGCAAACTTTTTGACTTCTTTAGGGAAAAAATAACCGACGCTTTTTGTGTAAACAGGTTCAGTGAGAATCGGAGTAAGTGAGACCAGTGCGGGCTGACTCAGTGAGAGGGTCAGCCCGCTTTTTTTTGCCCCAATCGAGCCTTTCTTCAACGCGAGACCTCTCTCTCCCATATTCGCCGCTGATTATTGTGCGACCGACAAAGCAGCCGAAGATTCGTCTCACTCGACTCTCCCCCTCTCGAAAACTCCCGCAAATGATCCCACTCCAGCATAAATGTCGACCCACAAGCCCTCCCCGTCTTTGGCTCCACAAACACACAAGCCCCAGCATCTCTCTCCCACACCTTTGCACGAACAGCCGTTGGAATATGCCGACTTCGGTTGCGTTTGGGCTGAACGATTACTTGTTTGCTATCCCCGAGAGAAACAGCTTCCTTAGCGGAAACAACTTCAAAGGCTTTCTTCTTTCTAGCAGGCCTTCTGACTTCCGCTTTGGAAGTCGTCAAATTTCTAGACTTCTCCCCCTTCTTCCCTCTCACTCCCAGCTTCCTTTTCTCAACTTCTTGAAGAGCTAACTTCAGGGCAATCTTCAAGGCTTTCTCTCGCCTCGCCCAAGGGTTCTGATGAGCGGTCAGGCCCATAAATTTCTCAAGAAGTTCCTTCGTCTCTTCATCTACTGTCACAGACAGTCGATAGCTGGACGCTGAAGCCACTCGAAAGTCTTCTCTCTTCTTGATCTCTGGCACACCGGCTTCAATCAACTTTCGCTCACACTCCCTTTGAGTCGTATTTTCTACCCGACTCAGAAGTTTCATTTTTTCATGACAGCTCTGGGGAGGCAGAGAGCGAAGGGCCTTAGAGACCCGGCTTAAATGCGAAAGGCTCAAGCTTCCCTTCTGGAGCTTCACTTTAACTTCTGTCTTCTGAGCCCTTGGGAAATTCTTAATCAGCCGCATACTCTCGATTCTTCTTTGTGCCGCTCCGGCCGAATACCTTAAGACTTCTGTACAAAATAGAAAGAGAGAAGAATAGCCATTGGCAAGATAGAGCTTTCTTCTCTCGATTTCTTCTAGGGCCTCGATCACGGCGGCATAGATTTTT
Source organism: Bradymonadales bacterium (assembly GCA_007693605.1). Lineage (GTDB taxonomy): Bacteria > Bdellovibrionota > UBA2394 > UBA2394 > UBA2394 > REDG01. The sequence continues at coordinate 5,431 of REDG01000068.1, read as the reverse complement.
CTCTCTGAAGCCGCAAGTTTTTGCGTATAAGAAAGAAGGTCGTCGGCGCTGAGTTTCTGAAGATTGGATATCTCAAGCTCGATCAGCTTTTGATTGGTTGGATAGAGATTAGAGTTGTCTTGAAAGTTTATGTTTTTCATAGGCTTGAGCATAACATCAACTTTTTTGACCGCCGCACCTTCGCTCTATGAGCCACATTTCTGTGCGACTAAATTTTTCCATTCCAGACTAAGACCGAACTTTCAGAGCAAAAGCTAGCGCGTTAAAGCCCGTTTTCTGATGCGATCTGCGAAAGCAAGAATAGTGCTTAGAAAAACCTGTCAACAAGAAAATTTTTGAATCCCAATACATAAATGACAATTTATGAGCCTCCTCTTAAGGCGTCTTCACAGGCTCCAAAAAAACAAAATGAGTCCCTTAAAAACTCATTTTGTTTTTTGGGGAAGAGTAAGAAATTGGCAGTTGAAAGAACGAGCGGGCCGTTGGTCTTGGGAGCCTAAGCTTTTGTTGTTTAGAAGACCCAAGTTGCGAGCGAATCTAAAGCCACTTCCGCAGCGGAAGTGGCTCGTGAGCTTAAACCTATAAGTAGAGCCCATTTCCCATAGAGAGAGCGAAATCAAATTTTCGAAGGCTCAAGTTTTGTCTTCTTGAGGGCCGCGGCTGAGGCTTCTGAGAGTGTTCTGAAAATTCTTCCGGTTTCCGAAGGGCTTTCCGTGCGTGGGTGATTTTTAGCGGCTGATTTTGAGTGGTACAAGAACTGCAAGCTACTTGGCCCATGAATCGAGTGCAATTTGGAAGAGCCTGGACGAGCTCCGAATCGGGCCTAGACATCCAATCCGTAGAAGTTCAGGCCATGATTCGAAAGGGTTTACCTCGTTTTGATCTGATTGGCCTGCCAGAGCATATGATTCGAGAAGGCAAAGATCGAATTTTTTCAAGCCTTCACGCCCTTCAGATTGAGCTCCCCCCTCAAAGAATTTTGGTACACCTCATGCCCGGCGATCAGCCCAAAGAAGGAAGCCACTTTGATCTGCCCATTCTAGTCGCTCTATTTGAAGCGATGGGACTGCTACCGACCCAAGAGCCAAAATCCTATTATTGGGGGGAGCTTCAACTCGACGGAAGTTTAAGAGAGTTCCCCCAAGCTCTGAGGCATCTCTTCGCCGTGAACCAAAAGTCAGCCAAGGGCTACACCCTTCAACCCCCTGAAGACTGGGATGAAGAGGCCGAGGCCTTTTTAGATGCCCCCCTTCTTGCCATTGATCATATTGAAGATCTTTTTCAGACTCCTTCGGAATCTTCAAAGGCCAAGCCCAGCCCTTCAGAGGCAAGTATCAAGGCCATGGCACTAAAAGAATTAAAATCGAAACTAAGCGCCAACTCGAACTGTTTGTGGAATCAACTGAAGGGAAGCCCTGAACAATTCCTTGTTTGGGCTCTTTCTATTTTGGGAAGAGAGCATCTGTTATTGATGGGTCCGGCTGGACAGGGCAAAAGCCTGTGGTCAAAGGCTTCGAAGATCTTGCTACCGCCCCTTCCACCTCAAAGCTGGAAAGAGAGACTTCGATTTTTGCGGGGATCTCAGAACGGAATGAGCTGGCGAGAACTTTCTGAAACACCTTTCGAGTCGCCTCATCACAAGGCCTCGGCTTCGGCAGTCATTGGAGGAGGAAGTCGTTATATTCAAGAGGGGGCGATCACTCGCGCCCACCGTGGGGTTTTGTTCTTAGATGAGCTTCTCGAGTTCCATCGAGATGTTTTGGAGTCGCTAAGAGAGCCACTTGAAGAGAAAAGTTTGCGAATTGCCCGCAGTCGAGGCAGTTGGGAACTGCCAGCTGACATTCAGCTCATTGCCGCCACCAACCCCTGCCCTTGTGGATCTTATCGAAGTAAACGACAATGCCTGTGTACGACTCGAGATTTTTATCGATACCAAGCTAAGCTCTCTGGTCCACTCACGGATCGATTCCACCGAAAACTCTGGTGGGAATTTCAAGATCAGGAAAGGCCTCAAGGTTTTTCCGCTCAAGAATTGGCTTTAAAGATTTTTGAAGCCCGAGATCGAAGGCTGCCCAAGACCGAAAATCTTTTGTGGCCTAAACTTCCCAACGCACGGCAGTCTCGACTCTATCTTGAGAAATGGAAGACATGGCTTCGGTGGTTCTCCCCCAGCATCGGAACTGAAGCAGATTTTCGAAAGTTCTTGAGTTTTGAGACTCAATGGGAGCGAGCTTGGGAAGGAGGAAAGATGACATGAACCGTCACGAAGAGATTCTAGAGAGGCTAGATCAAGTCGAGCTTCGTTTTCTGCAAAGCCTTTGGCAGCTAGAGGCTCAGATCGAGGAGCTGGCACGGAAGCTGCCAGAAAACTCGAATTTCATCGACGAGACACAAGTTTCTCGGCGAAAATGAACCTGTGAAAAGCTTTTGGCTCTATGTGCTCCTCTTTTGTGTCATTGGCTCTGCTGAGAGCTTCGCCGCTCAGGCAATCTTCGAGGCTTGGTCTTTGTCTCCCTTAAGTCGAGCTCTTCGACATCCTCAAGAGGGCGCACGAGTCGAAAACAAGTCGTTGATTGTTCGATCTCGATACGAAGACCATAGCGTTCTGGTGAAACAAGAAGCCACCCGAGAGCTGACCTGCCGCTTTCTGCATTCGTTTTTGTATGGCAGACACCGGCTTCGATCCTCCTCCCCCGCCCTTCTTCCGCAACGAGCTTTCGATCGATTCTCTCAAGTGGAGTCGATTGAGTTTGAATTTTTTACAAGCTTGCTTTCCAATGAGCCCACCAGTCCATATTGGGACATTCGACCCAGTTTGCCCCCAGAGGCCGTCCGACCGGACAGTTCGTTGAGAGTCGAATGGACAAGGCAAGAAGAAGTGATTTCGTACCTTCAGCTTCGAATTTCTAGGCAAGAATGGACAAGTCTCGCCTCTCTGCTTGATCGAAGGCCTCATTACGCCTTTCGTGAGTTTGAACAAGAAGCTTGCGATGCCGTCTTTCAATTTCTTCCGCAACTGAAAAGCAACTTCACCGCCATTCGTAACGCACTGCTCCAAAAGAATTAGAAACTAGATCATTTCTCTAAGAAAAGGAAAAATAAGACCTGAGGTTGCGTGAAGGGCATAAGTCACTCATATATTTCGCTTTTTTTTCAGGGAGTGCTCGCCCTTGTGGTGTTTTTAGCCTGGGACGTCTCTGAGCTTCAAGCCCAATCCTTTCTGAGAGATTTGGTGACTCGCTCGCCTGGCGACCTCAGCAAGCACCACCAAGAATATGACGGCGTTCGTGGCTGCGTCAGTTGCCATGTTAATCAGTTGGGAGGAGATCTTGAGTTCAGTAAATGCCTCGACTGTCATTTTGAGATTCGCCAACGAATTGAAGAGAACCGAGGCTACCACCGAGGCAAAGATCAGTGTTCAGACTGCCATTCAGAGCACCAGGGTCGAGATGCCTATATCTTCGCACCCAACCCCAACTGGGTAGAAGGCTATTTGTATGGACCTCCCGATCAACAAAGAGAAATGCCTGCATTCGACCACTCTCGTGATGCTCAATGGCCCCTAATTGGAAAGCATCAACAAGTGGAATGTGCCGATTGTCACAACACTTACCGACGACACTACCAAACAGGAGAAGCCACCGAAACCCGCTCTTATCTGGGCGCCCCCACAGCCTGTTACGACTGCCATGCCGATGTCTATCGACACGAATTTTCGAGAAGCGAGTGGCTGATTTGTACCGACTGTCATTCTTCAGGAATTGAGTCTTGGAAGCGAATGGCAAGTCCAATGCCCTTTAACCACAATACGACTCGTTATCCTCTGGTGGGGCTACACCGATCGGTCGGCTGCGTCGATTGTCATCAGGTACAGCCCGGCGAAAGCTCCGTCACCCGATTCGCTCCCCTGCCCTTTCAACAATGTACCGACTGTCACTATGATGTTCACGAAGGCAAGTTTGGAAGCGATTGTGAATCTTGCCATTCGGTCTTCAAGAAGTGGACGGTGGTCGAACCCGTGGCCCCTGAGCTGAAGGACTTCGATCATAATAAGACCCGATTTCCACTTAAGGGCTACCACCAGGCAGTCTCTTGTGAGAGCTGCCACTACTCAGAGGAAAAGAAGTATAAGTTTCCGGATACGGGATTTCAGGAATGTTCCCACTGCCACGGCCTGCCTCACGGAAATCAGTTTGCAAACCAAAGTTGTCAGGATTGCCATGTCGAAGAGAGACGATTTACCGAGTCTTCGTTTGACCTCGCCCGCCACCAGAAAACGGACTTTCCTCTTGTAGGAAAACATCAGTTTATTCAGTGCAACCAGTGTCACCACCAAGGGCAGTTTCAAGAGCTTGCGTTTGGGGAGTGTTCCGACTGCCATGTGAATGTGCACCCAGAGCGACAAATCGATCGAACTTGTCACGACTGTCATAATACGACGAGCTTTGCCTGGATTGATTTTGATCACGACCGACAAACCAACTTTCGACTAACGGGCAAACACCAAGATGTGGCCTGTCTTTCATGCCATGTCGAACAGATCTTTAAGAATATGCCCGCAAGCAATGATGAGCCAAACTGCCAATCCTGTCATGCCGACCCACATGGTGCGGCCATGTCAAATCAATGCGCTGACTGTCATCGCACCGAGGGCTTTCATTTGGTGAGAAACTTTCAACATAGTGACTTCGGATTTCAGTTAGACGGAAGACATGCAGAGATTTCTTGTCAGAACTGTCACCCCCAACACCTTCTTCAAGATTATTCCATTCCGGGCAGCTCTGGCGCCTGGAGTGCCAAAGCCTGTGTTCACTGCCATATCGATGTTCATCAGGGAGCTTACGGAACACAGTGCGAATCTTGTCACAACACCAGCCGATTTGAAGTGGTCGGCGGAGAAAAAGTTCACGACCTAGGATTCTTTAAACTTGAAGGGGCTCACGATCAGCTCGACTGCCAGGCCTGCCACCGACCCGACACCAACCTGCAGGGCTTAGGAAGTCTTTGTGCCTGGTGCCACGAGGCTGATGACATTCACTTGGGCGCCTTCGGCTTGGAGTGCCAAGACTGCCATACCCAGACGGCTTGGCATCCGAGCACTTTCCGGCACAATACGACAGGATTCCGCCTGACGGGCGCTCATCGCTTTGCCTCTTGCGAAAGCTGTCATGTGAATCAGGTCTATCAAGGGCTGCCGAGTGACTGCTACTTCTGTCATGTCGATTCTTTTGTAAGCACCTTCACTCAAGATCCAGACCCCCACGGAGGCGGTCGAAATGTCGTCGTCACCGATTGTGAGCAGTGCCATGTTCCCATCGACTGGCGAATTCGACGGGGGGGGGGGTACAATGTTTGGGGCTGGGGGGTTGGGGGTTCTGGGCTGCGGCGCCTTTCAATCAGCGGGCTGGGCGGCGGTCTCCGGTAATGGACG
>REDG01000070.1 GCA_007693605.1 Bradymonadales bacterium | reverse complement strand
CTCCTCAAAAACCCAAATCTAACGCACTACATCCCAACTAATCCGGAAAAGATCCAACTCTTTGCCCTCACATAGTCAATGAAACTGTGTCGCCTATCCACACACAGCGCTGCGTTGGATGCTCGTCGATTCGGGGCCAAGGCCGGCAAAGCTCTGCTAGCTTCAGAATGCCCTCTAATCCACCACGGTGTAGTCATGGTTGTCCAAGCCCCAATCATTAGAGTAGAAACCTGCCAATCGAACTCCGCCCATGAGCTTGTGGGTGACATTTGAATCAAATGCCATGAAGTCTGGAAGGCCCAATCCAGATCGATTGGAAAACGGACGGAAAAATAGAAGTTTATCTTTCATTCGAGAGTTGGTGGTTGTGAGAGCGAGAACACGCTGCCTCTCGCTCCATGGACTTGGGTACCCAGTCACGAAACCGAGAGAACCCGAAACTGAACCACCCTCCCATGTAATGGCCTCCTGCTCAACTCTGAACGGGGTGGAGTTGAGCAATCGTTTCATCAGGGGGTCCTGGTGGTCGGCAATCAGAATCAAATTGTATTCCTGCAGAAGCTCAGCAGACACTTCTCGACTCGAGTAAATGGGGAGACTTGCGTTTGCCGCTCTCCAGTAAAGATGATTCAACAGGCGAGCAGTATGAAGATCGGTTGAATCTCCGTAGACTATGATGGCGGGTCGATAGAATACTTGTTCGGGCCCCCCTGCCATATCCCCGATTCGTTTGGAGTCAATCTTGCCGACGCGAACAAGGCGTCTGCCCTCTTCCTCTACAACTTCAAATTCAATCTCGTTGTCGTTCCAGACAATCTTGTTGAGTGCCCAACCGGAATGCAGGCGGACTTCAAATGCTTTCAAATTTGTCGTTTCAATAATCAGGTGATTGCTGTCGTTCCATGTAGCATTCACCTCAGTCTCAGAAAACACGCGTTCTTGACTCAACAAAGTCAACCACCAGAAATTTCTTTCTGCAGAGAGATCCCAAATCTTAAGCTTCAAATCACGCGGTGGCGAGGAGGGCCGAGTATGCCTTTCGAAAAACTCATCTGCCTGAGGAGGATTAACGCAGGCATAGCCCTCTGATTCAAATGCTGAGACCTGGTGGCACCAATGCTCTTTCGATTCCAACTCCAAGATACTCGACTGACCCCCTGCCAGGTCGAACATTCGCTGATAGAGTCTTGAGTGGAAAGCTGAGACGACTTCGTCTCCAAGCGCATGAAGCATCAGTACCGGCAGGCTTCGAGCGTTGGTAAGAAATCGCATATGATCCTTCGATGCGGTGACTCTTCTAAAGTAACTTTCAATTTGAGGTGACGCATAGGTGGAAGCAACATTCAGGTGGTCGGACAAGTACCGACTAAGACTGGTCCATGCTGCTGCGGGTACGATCGAAGCAAAACGATCAGGATGGTGTGTTGCAATATGCCAGGCACCCTGACCGCCCATGGAGTGGCCGGTCAGATGAATTCTGTCTTTATCTATATTGAAATTGTCTTGAACATTGGCAAGAACTTCTAGTGCGTCCAATCTTCCAATGCCCTGCCAAGCGAAACCATGAGGACGACGATTGGTGGGCAAAACCGTAAAGGCCCTGGGCTTGTGAGAGTAGGATCTCATGGCACTCCGGGCTTCAACGCTTGCTCCGTGTAAACCAATGATAAGAGACGACTTTTCTCCATCCTGGGGGAGAGAGGGTGGCTTGATAGCATAGTACTGAACGGAGTTGTCCAGTTCCGAAACAAAAGTAACAATATGATCTTTTGTTCGGTCCTTTCTCTGCAATGAAATCTCGTAAGACATCAACAGTTTCTTACCACTTGATTCGATCGAAATAGGGATCGAGAATTTATCTCCGTCAGGCCATTCTTTGCAATGAAGTTTTAGTTTTGCCACGCCAACGGAATGGGGTGCGATATCAAGAGGCCAAGATTCAAGCCTCCACAGATTCGATGCTGTTCGAGCTGAAATATTTCGGAGCCAGCTCGAAGTGTTGTTTGTCAGAGGTAAACTGAGCCAGTAGTCTGCCGGACATTCAATAACATCCGGCGCGGTGATGCTTGATAAAACGCTAACCGCACTGGTGGGCTCATCAATCTGAAACTGAAAGCTAAGCTTAGGCCCGAAGTTTGGCACTTTGAGTAGAATTCGATTTAGGCCCGCTTTGAAAGGAATTGGAATTCTCTGATCAGAAAACTGGTAGGCCTCGCCAAACCAAAGTTGTCCATTGATGTAAAACTCAGGAACTCCTTTGAGTGAGATCTGAAGAGTTCTTGCCTCGTCTAATGCAAGTTCGGTGTAGAGATAGCTCATTCCGAAAACTCCGGGGCGACCGTGTTCGCTCTGAAGTGCATGCCAATCTACATTGTCAAACTCATAATCAATTTTTGATCCTCGGCTCGCGAAAGATTTCCATTTGAGCCTTCCCGTCGGGACAAGCTCGGAATAAAAGGTAGAAGCAGAGGGCGATAAAGTTGATTCGTCAGTTTCACCGGTGAAATTTCTAGCCCCCTCACGAGGAGCAAGGTTGAAGGGGCCAAGTACCTGCCAGTTTAAGAGAGGATACTTCGGGTGCTCCGATGCCTGATTCGAGATGGGGGGCGCTTTTGGCGCGCAACCACCCACTACCATGACTAGAGCAAAAAAACATAGTCGTGGCAGGCGCATCTGCCCCAGTCTCGGGATAAAGATGAGCATTGGCAAGAGTGAATTCAAGTCAACAGCACTGGTGCGGATGGCTTCGCAATAGGCTTCGAGGCTTCAGTCTCTGGGGAAGCTCACTATGACCAATCTCCAAAGAATACAAACAGGATCTCAAGTTAAACCTGAGTACTAGCACAGCCTTTCTGTCAGATCTCGGGTAGTTCGAAGCTCATCGAAAATCAATTGACCCAGTGGGGTCCAACGCACCGACGAGTCCTCCATGGCTGCTATGCCGTCATTGATATCGGTGAGAAATTTCTTATGTTCGCTAAGAAGGTAATCTTGCTCGGAATCGGATAGATCCTGTCGATTTCGAAAATACAAGATAGCCTCGACTATGTAGGCCAAAGCTGCGTTGGCATGAAGACTCATGATGGCGGGGCGATTGACTTTTCGAATCGGAGAATACACGGGCTCCTCATAAGGAGAGCTCAAGATGCGATCTGCCGCGAGATATACATCCAAGGCCTGATGACCCACTTCATGTGCATAATCGACGGCTAAATCTATCTTCCAAAACTCAATCTCAGGAAAACAAGGTAAGACATGGAGGATTGCCCCTCGCAGGAGTTTCGAACTTGCTCCCGATCGGTGAGTGCCGCTGACCCCCGTGCGATCGTTAGAGTCTTCCAGAGCTTCGAGTGGGACAATACTGTAGACGAGCGCGGAATATCTCTTTGCCAAGAGGGGGTGGCTAGTAAGAAGAAATTGTTTTGCTTCTCGCATCCGTTCGTAGAAGGCCCGCGTATCTGTTGAGCAGCCTGTCGCAATCCGCCGGTTTTTGAATGGGGAATCAAAGTGCAGAGCGCTTAGAAAGTCTGATTCTGTTTCGATTGCCTTTCGATACAATTCGAGAGCTTCGGGTCGCGACTCGACATCGGGTGCTTCACTCATCCAATAGAGTTTCTTTAGAGCCTCTCGTTTGCCAAGGAGTGCCATGCCCGGGTGGTAATACGAAAATTCGCAGCCAAGCTCATTTTCGCACTCCTGCCGGATTTGAGTATAGAGCTTTTGCGAAAGGGCGGAAATTTTTTCAAGACCTCTTTGACCCATGAAAAACTCACCAAGGTCTTCAATTTTCATTTCTAGGCTTTTTCTGCAGTTTCAAGTGGTTAAGGTAAAACCAGATGAACCCGTCTTGATGCCCGAGATCCGAGATCACACTAGGGTTATAAATGACGCTGGCTAGTCGCTCATAGAGAGGAACAACAAAGGACTGGTCAATGACATATTGAGAAAGCGATTTTATCGTTTCGACTCGAACATCGAAGGACTCCGCCGAGCCAGCCTCCTCCAGAAGAGACAAAAGCCTTTCGTCCTTCGGGGGTGCTGCATTGTAAAGAGGATTGTTTGGATAGCGAACAAAGTTCCAAAACTTCAAGAGCGGGTCTAAATCAAAAAAAGCGAGCGAATAGACAAATAAGCATATCCCAGTTTCGCTGCGTGCCACATGCTTTTCGGTGTCAAAGAAAATATCAACTTGGAGTCCAAGGCTGTCAAACTGCTCCTTAAGCAGTTTGATGGAGTCTTCAAAAAAGTCAGAAGTTCTTACAGAGACTCGAATTGGTGCGTTGAGGAGCTCAGGGTGTGCTTTTCGAACTTCCGCGAGTAACTTCTTAGCCTCTGCTTGATCATAGGGGTCAGCAATGCCCGCTCTTCCCCAAAAATGAGAGGGAAGCAATTCGTATGTTGGCTTGAAAGCCTTCTGACCAGTTACAAGGGCCTGGCGACGAAGGCCTGCCGACAGGGCCTTTCGAAACCGAATATCGTTTCCCAACGGGTGTTCATAGTTAAAAAAAAGCATGGTAGCGGAATTGCTTTGCGGTCCAATCACTCGCTTCATTTTGTTCATTTCAGGTGAGCTGTTCACCCAGAGCAATAAATCGGCACCCGTTCGGTCGTTTTCTGTGAAAACTTCAACAACCTTCGGCCCACTGCCATAGACTGCCTCGAGACGAATACGACTCGATTGAGAATCGCTATTGACCACTTTGTAGGGTCCCGCGCCAACGGGAAGGTCCTTCCAAGTGAAATAGTCGTCTCGAAGAGCTTCTTGAGGCACGATGGACAAGTAGCTATACGATAGACTGTGAAGAAAAGACGGATTTGGTCTCTGCAGTTTTATCTTTAGGCGCCGCTCATCCAGGACTGTCACGCCAGAGACGGCGCCCGGTTTGAAGCTTTGCCCAACTTCAATCTTATCTGTTCCTTCAAGATTGCTTAGGATTTGCCTGTAGAAACTGGCCCTGGAGGAGAAGAAGCCTCGAAGAATCGAAAATTCCAAATCCTTGGCTGTGACTGGTCTTCCAGAGTGAAAGAAAAGCCCTTCTCTCAGTTCAAGAATATAAACTTTTTCTTTAAAGTCCCATCGCCAGGACTTAAGTAAGCCGGGTTTCAGGTTGTAAGAGGAGTCTGTATGTAAGAGGTGCCCAAACACGGCCGACATGAATGGGGCAGCTGCGTAGATTGAAGCTTCGGGGTCGTAAGCCTTCTTCCCCTTACCATCCAGCCAGACTCTCAAGCTCTCAGCACTCGCGGGATTGAAAACAAGAGCAGCAGACAGAAAGGCAAAAACCACGCTAATTCTCGTCTGCATGACTTCGGAGTAGAATTCAGACCTGTGAGCTGCTGGCGTACTTGATAAGCTCCTGGCTTATCTCGCTTGTAACGGTTTCCAAGAGCTTCGTAAAAATCTCGCTGTTGAGACTCTGAACGGCTTTATCGGCAAACTTAGCAGCACTTTCAGTAACTTGAGCAATGATTTCTCTTTCCATGGCCTCTTCTCCAAACACTTTTAGATTGACTGAAGCCTGGAAATACCACGCCTTGACGCCGAATGCAAACTTTCTGGGCATTTCAGACTCCAAAAATTTCGGGGAGGACTTGAGTTTTTGGTCAAATCGAGCCATAAGGATCCCCTAAATGATAGATTGGTTTCGCTTTCAGAGTTTTGGTATGAGGTCCCCCCTCTTTCTTTTGCTTTGCGCGCTTTCTTTTTGTAGCTTGAGTAGCTCCATGATACAGGCTTCAGCTACCGATGGCGGCAATCTGAAGGTTTTCGTGGACCTTCAGGGCGGTGAGTTTTTTCCGACGGAAGGTCCGTGGAATCCACGGGCTTACCCCCGAGTCACGGTATACAACGCGGTGTTGGGCCATTTAGTCAATATGACTGCAGAGGGGAAGGTTGTGCCGGCATTGTTGCAGTCTTGGTCGCGAAATGAGTCATCAAAGAGATTTAGTCTGAAGCTTCAATCGAATCTTGTGTTTCATGACGGGCGACCCGTTGAGGCGGAAGATCTGAGGTTCAGTTTGATGCGACACCTGAATTCCTCTGAAGAAACGCCTGAGCGAGCCAACATTGAGGACATTGAAGAGGTTCGCATTCTCAATGAATTGGAAGTGGAAGTTGTCCTTAAGAATCCGAATCCCTTTTTCGTAGGCCGTTTGTCAATGAGCGGATTGTCTTTGGTGCCGAGAGAGCATTTGTTGGAAGACGGACTCCGTTGGAAGAGCTATCCTGTCGGCGCAGGCCCCTATCGAGTTGTTAAGCTTGACGAAAGGAACCTGATATTGGCTTCGACTGGCTCCTTTCCTTCGGCTCATCCAGATCGGCCGAAAAGGATCCATCTTACATCTGACCTGAGCACGACCGATGCTGAACTTGTGCTTGGTTCAAATGATCTTTCTCATGGTGAAGATCTTAGCCTAGAAGTCTTAAATGTTCCGGCCAGAATTTATGCGATTGCCTTTAATTTTCGATCTTCTCTGGGTTCGAGCCAGGACTTTAGAGAGGCGGTCTCTTTGGTCTTGAACCGAGCAGCCTTGGCAGAGAGATCCTCTCATTCTCGGCCGAGCACATGGCTCATTCCTGAGCGGTTAGTAGCGCGAGATCTAGCTCCAGAGGAGAGAATGGATGGGGCTCGTGCCAAGCAAATCTTTGAAAAGCTCGGTATCAAGAGTTTAGATATTCCAATTTATGTTAAAGATCCACATCCGTGGATGGTTGAGCTCCAGGGTCAGTTTGAAGCATCTGGGGTGGAGCTTCGATTTCGACAGGCCAACATGAGATTGTTTGATCCAGCGGATGAGAGATCTCCTTTTTGGCTGATTGGCTGGATGCCAAATGTGGCGGATGCCTTGGTAATCTTCGAGATATTCAAGGACGGAGGTCCATATGTAGCAAATTCAGGGTTGGAAGACGCAGAATACCTTCGCCTATTGGAGAGAGCTCGGAGTGAAGCAGACCCTGAGCGGCGCGAGCAGGCGGTCCGTAGATTGGCGGAGCATTTTAATGGAGTTCACCGTGTGATTCCATTGTTCGAAGAACAGGTTGCATATCCTCGATGCACCAGGGTCGTTCGCCAGATTTCAGACCCTCTTCAGGAGCAATCCATACTCTTTCATCGAATCCAAATCAATTCCGCTAGATAAATGGAAGAAAGATTTCTATTTTTGTTCCATGTCCTTCTTCAGAGGAGATCTTCATGCTGCCATTCCAGGCCCGGATATGTTCCCTAGCATGGGTGAGCCCAAGGCCATGGCCAAATTTCTTGCCGTAACTCTTGAATTCGCCGCCCGAGAAAGCCTCCATCCTATTGGGGGGGATTCCTTTGGCGTTGTCTTCCAATACAATACAAAGCCCGTGATCGCTAGTTGATAAGAGAATACGAACACTTAGCTCCTCGTCTACTTTACGAGCTTCGATACAGTTGTTGAGAAGATTGGATAAGATCCTATCCCAAACTGTTGTCTGGATCGAAACACTTCTAGGCAAAAGTTCAGCCTGTCTCTCAAACTGAACATTCCAGCTGAGGTTTGCATTCTCTAGTTTCTTCTCGACAATCAAGGTATCTATTCTTTGTGCAAATGCTGGCAAGTCTACTCTTTCTAGAGCAAGCCCTTTTGATCTTTTCAGAAAATCGTCCGCAATCGACTTTATTCTTCCTATAGCCGATCGAATAATCTCTCGCTCTTCAGATTCTAAACTCTTAGAACTTGCCTCCAAAAAGCGCAACGCAGAAACGGGAGAGCGAATATCGTGAGAAACCTGTTTCGCAACCGAAATGATCACCCGCTCTTCTTGAAGCCTTCTTTCCCCCTCTTGATAAGCCTCAATTCGACTCCAAAAATCAAAAAGTTTCTGTCTAAACATTTCAAGCTCTAAGATGGGAGTATGGGTGGCTTTCAAACTCTGAAGGCCAGACTGAGCATCGGCCCCTTCTACCTGGCGTGCGAAGCTCTCGAGGGGCTGAGTCAGTCTGTCGGCCAACAAAGTGAAGCCTCTTCTCAGTGAGGCTGAAACCACAAGGAAAAAGAAGATCAGGCCGATAAACACGAAGACTAATACATTCGCTGGAAATCCTATACCAAAGGTGATTCGGCCCACCTCCTCACCAAAGGTCGAGAGAAGTGGAGCCGAATCGAAGTAGACGGGTTGCAACAGGCTTGGAAAGTGCCAGCCATGCAAATCCGCTCTGTATTCAAAATCAGCGGGTTGCGACGCTACAAGTACTGAGGGCTTTTGGGAGTGAATCCAAGCGGCGACGATAACATTGCTCGCTAACAAGGAATCCAATCTTCGAGTAATCTGAAAATGATCTCCCACCACAATATCATGAGCAAAGTTTTTCTCTAAGCTCGTGATCAGAACATGGGCTTGCTGAGAATTTGTCTTTACGAGGAATGTAACTGCGACAAGCGTCACTAAAAGGAAGCCAAGGATTGAAAACCGAAGGCTGAGCTTGCGAGAGGCTTCGCGAGCAATCGAGCTAAACCGAATTGACTCGCTCACACGATCCTCGCAGGTCGAAAACTTTCAATTTAGCAGGAGCGCAAACATCGGGGAGGCCTGCGGTGCCCCTGCGAGTCTCAAGGGAGTCCGCATTCTTCTTGTCACCAACTACTACATAAAGGTGATAGAAGGAATGCATATTCAATCTCAATGTGTATGCTCGAAGGAAAACAAAGTCGAGCGATATATCAATGCCAATTCTTCGATTCAGCGTCGGAGGGTGGAAGAAGTGGTCTATGCACTGGACGCATGCGGGCACACTGTTTAGCCTCGAGAGAGCGCCTAAAATATCCGCCTGGCTCTGAATGGGAAGTGAGACCACCCGTCAAAAGCTGATGCCAATTCTTTAGGTTGTGTGCAGATTGAAGGCGAACTCGCCCTTGCCGTCGTCGAATTGGTTCGAATATTCTCTGTCAACAGTCTACTAGAGTGTTGATGCTTCGGGCTTCCACAGAGACAGCCCCCCACTTAACGAAGAGAAAACTCTTCTAGTAGGGATTCAAGAAGTTCTGGCATGTCAGAAAACGCCAAGACCTTTTCAAAATCGATACGTCCTTCATGTGCCACAATTCTGCGATCGAACTTCAAAGGAAGAATAAAGTCCCCTGCTAGGATGTTTCCATCACTGTCGAGAGCAACAATGACTCTCGTCAAAATAGGCGGACCTTTGGACAGTTCTAGCTGAACTGTTACTGTCCAAAATTGAGAAGACTCGTCCGGTGTAAATCCTGATGGAGTTTGGTGAATATAATCCCGTCTCGATATTCGTGATCGATTGAGAATTTGATAACTTTTTATCGCCGAGTTCCAAATCTCGGTATTTCTTCCAGTGTGAGTATTAACACGAAGGAAGCTCGAATCTGTTTGCTGATACATGTTACCCAGAAGAATGAGAAAGTCAGCACCTGTGACATCGGGATGCTCGGTCTCGCCGAAGACGAGTTGTCTGTCATTGTAGGGAATGGTCTCACTCAGGAGGAGGTGCCATATGGCAACCTGGTCATCCTCTGAAAGAGGGACGCCCGAGACCTCCCGGCCAGGTTGAGGTTTGGGAACGCTGAGCGCCAAGAGATCATTGAATCCGCAGGAGCCTTCCCAGTGCTCGTCCTCACCGCCACAAAAGGAATCGGCATCTGATTCCGCCACATCTTCAGGGAGTTGGATTCCCTTTCTCTTTGCAATGATGATGAGCTTTTCCACAGGCGAGAGCTCATCAATTCTCATTTCATCGCAGAACTCGGGATCCTGATAGGCCTCCCGACAGGCCTTGTTCATGAGGGCCGCTCTAATCTCCCGACCTCGAAACAAATGCCGGCGGAGTTCATTTTCGTAGAGCTTTTGGGCCTTTGGTCTACGACCCAAGCCTCCGAGCGCTTCAGGCCAGTAGTCCCTGTGGGCCCAGTCACCAATTTCGATGCGCTTAACTCTTTCATTGTCTGTCAATGAGAAGAAATTTCGATCTATATTGGGGGGAAGTTCTCCCTTTACTTGACTGTGTGCGGAATTGATGAATCCCACCATACCCTGTGAGTTGTCGCACTTTGCGTCGTCTGCCAATGCAGGAGAACCGGTTAGGAGACTAAGAATAGCTGCTAGAAACCGATACATAGATTGTTTAAGCAGCAAGAAGTGTGCCATGGCATGTGCCGGGCTGCGGGGGATTGCCCACGAGAAAGATTAGGCCTTAGTGGGGCCATCAATGTCTCACCATGAGGCACGACTTCCCGTCTTGGGGTCTGGAAAGCTTTGGCGAAGCTTGGATTTTCGGACGCCCGCCACTGAAGAGAAACTGAAAGATCGATTGAATATTTCTACGAAGTGGGCGAGCCTGTGTCGCGAATATGCTGATAGAGGAGAAGTGGATGAAAAGAAAGTCCAAAGTTGGTTATGTGGATGGATTTGTCATTGCCGTCCCCAAAAAGAATCTCGCCCGCTATCGGCGAATGGCGCAGAAGGCTGGCAAGATTTGGAAGGAATTCGGCGCTCTTGAATACTTTGAGTGCGTGGGAGATGATCTGAAGTTCGATTTTGGTCTGCCTTTCCCAAAACTTGTAAAGTCGAAGCGCGGCGAAACTGTTGTTTTTTCATGGATCGGCTATCGGTCTAAAGGGCAGCGGGACAAGGTGAATGCAAAGGTCATGAAAGACCCAAGAATTGCAGAGATGTGTGGCGCCAAAGATATGCCCTTCAATCCGAAGCGCATGGCCTATGGCGGATTTAAAGTGATTGTCAGTGAATAGCTTAGTATCTATCGACGGGGGGCGAGCCATTGAAGATTAGAGATTTTCAGTTAGAGCGATATTTCGCGAAGTATGAGTTTACGGCGCGTTATCTGCTTTCAAGCTCGGATAGTGAATCGCTTTCAGTTTCGGATCTTCTTGCTTTCGAACCCGAGGCAGAAAGAGGTCTTAAAGACTTATGGCTTGGGTACACAGAATCTTTTGGGCATCCGGCACTTCGTCGCGAAATTTCAAAAACCTATGAAGCCATGCCTGCAGAGAATGTTTTGGTGCACGCTGGAGCCCAAGAAGCGATTTTTAATTTTATGAATGTCGTACTAGAGGCGGGCGATCATGTGATCGTACAGTCTCCGTGTTATCAGTCGCTCGCTGAGGTGGCGAATTCAATTGGCTGCGAGCTTACGTTTTGGGGGACGAGACACGAGGAGCAGTGGAGGCCAGACCTTGAGTTTCTAGAGTCTAGTTTGAAACCAAAAACAAAACTGGTTGTCATTAATTCTCCGAATAATCCTACCGGGCATCTCCTGTCGAAAGATGACTTTTCCTCACTGATACAGATTCTAAGAAAGCGGGGTGTGATGCTGTTCTCTGATGAGGTGTATCGGCTATCCGAATATGATCCTGGTGACCAATTGCCCGCTGCGGCCGACGCTTATGAGTTAGGGGTGAGTTTGGGAGTCATGTCAAAGAGTTACGGGCTGGCTGGTCTTCGAATTGGCTGGGTTGCAACAAGAATGAAAAAAGTTTTGGAAAGGCTCGCCGCGTTCAAGGACTACACATCCATTTGCAGTTCTGCGCCTAGTGAGTTTCTCGCAATGCTGGCTCTTCGACACGCGAAGCCGGTGCTCCAGAGAAACAGAGATATTGCGATACATAATCTAGCTTTACTTCGAGAGACTTTAGGGCGACTGCAATCTCAGATTGAGTGGGTGGAGCCAAAGGCGGGGGTGATTGCCTTTCCCAGATTCAAGGATGCCGACGCAGAAAAGTTTGCTGAAGATTTAGTGGCAAAGAAGAGTGTCATGCTTCTTCCGGGTAAATACTTTGATTTCGACAAACGGCATTTTAGACTGGGTTTTGGTCGGAAGAATTTCTCGGAGGCGCTGAATCTATTTGAAGAGCATGTTGTTGAAACTTTTCGAGCATTGTAGTTTCGCGCTGGCCTATTTTATGCAGATGGGGAATGGCATATGCAAGCTTGCTCGGGCTTTACAAGGGCGCTCGCACCCCAAAGGCTGCCCCGGGGCACTATCGAAGCGATGAAACCATAAATCTCTCGTCGTTTCTGTGTAGTTTTTGGGTCAGGGTGTCATAAAGGAAGAATTTACCGCCTAATTCAATCACAAGAAAACGATCTGAGTCGGAGATTCCACGAGATTATGGCTTTTTAGATCCTAAATCCTCAATTCGAGTCAACAGATTTTAGTCCTCTGCCAAGTGTTCAGGCTGTTCATAAGAGCTGTCAAACTCGGTTCCTTAACTCTCAAGAATCCACCCTCAATCGGGCTCAACTAGAGCCGGAAGCATCTCCCAGCGTGAACTCCAAGATGGCATCCTTAAGTCGAGGGTAGTCCTTGAGAAGCTGACTTCGACGCCCAGCTTCAAAGTCCTCAAACTCAAAGCCGGGGGCGACGCTGCAGCCAAGGAGTGCCCATTGCCCGCCAGGGCAGAGTTTGAGTCCCTGCCATCTCCCCCTCTGAATTGGCCTCTGCAGTGCATCGCCCTTGATCAGATCGGAGCCCATTCGAACACGATCGCAGTCGAGTTCGGAACTAAATGACAGGCTTTCAACTGGGTCGCCCAGGTAGAAGTGAAACACTTCGTCGTGACGAATTCGGTGCAGGGTCGAGAAGCTCTCTGGGGTAACCAGATAAAATATCAGCGTTGAGGCCGATCGGCTCGATGGGGGATCGCCTTCACGACTCTGGACCTCGAGCATTAGGCTCGATTTGAATGTTTGTCTAAAGTAGCCTCCTTCGTGAGGAAGGGGCTCAAGTTCCAGGTGGGTGATGAGCTCTGTTGCTGTGAGTTCTTTGTTCATGGCCCTGTCTAAAACTTCCTCGATATAGGGGCTTTAGTAAATTGGAACAAGGCTCTTTATGATGTGGTGAGGTCGAACTCCATCTTGCCAGGCGTCATAACGAGGCGTAGTTCATTTGAATTCGTTTCGGTCTTGAGGGGTCAGCAGCTGGAGGCTACAATCAAAGGGATGGATCAGCTGATTGAATTGGGAAAAGCTAAGGAGGTTCAAGATGTGGACCTCAGCTCTTTTCAAAAGTCTACCTGGCATATGCCTTCAGAGCTTGAGCAGACTCCACGCAGTGTCCATCCGACGATTCACAGCCGGATGAGAGGCGTTTTCATTCCAATACTTCTAGTTTTTAGTGCTCTTGCCATGTTTTCGATTTTGCCTTTTGTAGAAATCGAAAATAAGCAGATTTTACTCCTAGCGCTTGGAGTTCAGCTGTTAGTTTCGATTGGTTTGGCCCTTTACTTGTGGACTTTAGTAAACAGAGAAAGAGAAATGCTTGAGAGCGCTAGCTCGGTTAAGGGGCTTGTCGGAGATGTGAAGACCGTTCGCGCCAAGAGGGGGTACTGTGACAACTTTAGTGTGATCTATCAGGTCGATAATGTGTTTTACCGCCTATCCTGTTCAGGGCCAAAGGATCAGTTTCAGCCGGGTCAAATGGTTACAGTTCTGTTTGATCAGCTAAATCCGTCAAGGGCTTTGGTCTACCCAAGCTCAAGATGGACGATAGACCGTTTGGCTTCTTGAAGCGAAACCTTTTAGTCTTAATTGAATACAGGAGAAAGCAGCCCTTTCGTTGCTGGTCCTTCTTTAAGCTTCCATACATGGAGCCTAGATGAGACGGAGAGTGCTTGAGCCAGTCCATTCTCTAACTTGTCACCAGGAATTTACTTCGCTTTCAGACCGTAAAACCGATTGAAAGAAGCGAGGATTTCTTCACAGGCATCCCTCCTGATCTCTAGAGATGAATCTCCTTCAACAAAACTTCCCCCCAAGACAAGTTCTCCGTGGCGTGGGAAGGCGTAGTGAGTGCCTGCCTCTCCATAAAACGCCATATGTTGCATGATTTCAAAGGGCACTTCAAATCCGGCATGAGCTCGAACATAAACAAGATCCCCTCGGGTGGGATAAACTTCCCGATCGTTCAGCAAGTCGCGAGCCCCAATTCCAGTGGCATTGAAAATCACCGCATTTTCTGCAGCACGAGCTTGAACTTCTGCAATCGACTCGAAGCGATGCTGCTTTCGGCCAGAGGAGAGCGGCTGAGCTCCGCTAGTGGATCACTGTGCCTCTGCCAAGCAGAACTTCTCGGGGAGTCCTTCCCTCCTTATTGGTAGTTTTCTCCAGCTCAGGCCTTATCTCGGCAATAAAGTCAAAGAGACTCGGATCATCGTTCATCAATGCAGTGTATGCGGCTAAATGGAGGCTATTGTCTCCGTCCACATCTTCTAGGCTTAAATCCGCACCTAGTTCGACGAGACAGCGCACACTCTCCATGCAGTTATGTACAATTGCCAGCATCACCGGCGACAAGCCGTCATCGTCTTGAATATTGACATTGGCCCCACGATCAATCATTCGCTTCAACCAAGCAGAAAGGCCTTCTTGTACCGTGTAGTGCAAAGCGGTCCGGCCAAAGAAATCTACTTCATTGAGATCTAGTTCAGCCTCTTCCAGAAGCGCGTTAAAGATCCTAGCGCTCTCTGAGGCGGCTGAGGCCATGAGAACCGTCTTTCCGTCTCTAGTAACGGCCTCTTTAGTGCGTGCGCCCCCAAGTCTTAGAAGAAAATAGGCAGGCTCTTGTCCTGTTTCAGCCGCGGCCATCAAGGGGCCCCTGCGAGAATGATCTAAAAGATTGGGATCAGCCCCTGCCTTCAATAGCTCGCCCAACATCATCACCCGAACCAGGTCCATGAAGGCCACTGCCGCCTTCAGAGATTTTACTTCTTCTCGCTCTTCGGGATCCTCTGGCAACGGCATTCTGCGGATCTCAAGATGCAGGTTCGCCTCCAATACAAAGATCTCGCCCAGCTCCTCATCAATGACTTCCAGTTCTTCACGGGGATTAGCGAAGTCATCAAAAGCAACCAATAGGGGAGTTCTGCCGTTGTCATCGCGCTCATTGACGGCGATTCCGTCAACTTCTAACAATCGTTTGACAATTTCGGTATAGCCTTCGGCGACCGCAAAATGTAAAGCCGTTCGACCATATCGACCTCTGAAGTTGGCATTCGCCCCTTTCCGCAACAATTCGTTCAAGATCGCCAAATTGTTTCGAATAGTCGCCTCTATCAGAGCCGTTCTTCGATAGTCATCAACGCAATCGATGCAAAGACCGGGCTTGGTTAGAAGATGCTGTAGCATTTCAAGGCGCTCGAACCTGGCGGTTGCGATAAGGGGCGTTTCACCGAAGGAGCCAGAATAGCCTCTATTGAGCTCTCGAACGGGCAGCCTGTCCACCAGTCTTTTAAAGCGCTCTAGATTATCATCTTCGATGGCTTGAAAAACTTCGCCCAAGTTTCTTTGGCTTGCATGAACCGAAGTTTCCCAACCAACCAAGGCAAGGAACACAAAGCCCAATAAAAACAGAATACGATGCACAATCTTTCTCCCAAAAAAGTTCAATGGCCTAGGCCTACCACTGGCCAAGCAGGGTCCATGAATATCCAGAAGCCGTCTCTAGCACAGCTGTGTAATTGATCAAGAGGGGTGTGTAAGCATTTTTTATGGTCGGCCTCTCGTCATTGATGCTTTCTGGGAGCCCACCGGGCTGGGGTCTGGGGCGGCCCTTGCGCGTAAAGAAAGTGAGGGGCGCGGTTGGGCTGTTAACGGGCGGAGCCCTGGGCGCTTCGCCGCTTCTTTGGTCGTCGAGGCTCAAACCAGCTTCCCTGCAAGCTTTGCATAAGATCATGAATGCGATTGCCATCGACTCTTTACTCTCAGAAAAATCTCTTGGAGTTTCTAGGGGGCTGAAGAACCGACCTCTAGGCACAAGAATTGCAGCTTTCTTCCCTGGGTGTCTGTTTGCTTCTCTTCAAGAATCGATGAGCGCCCACGAGACCTAAGAACCTTAGAA
Organism: Bradymonadales bacterium; assembly: GCA_007693605.1. Classification (GTDB taxonomy): domain Bacteria; phylum Bdellovibrionota; class UBA2394; order UBA2394; family UBA2394; genus REDG01. Next base: position 8,357 of record REDG01000070.1, on the reverse strand, counting down.
GAAGGAATTTTTATGAGGATATCTCTATATACACCGATTCAAATCATTCTATTTGCGATGGTCATAAGCCTCTCCGCATGCCTTGAAACCAGTGAGCTTGAGACCACTAAGAACGCTCAGACTGAGGATCCGAACTATAGTGTCAGCCAAAGCATCTCAGGGCTAGATGGGTTCTATACACTTACTCTCGCAAAAGATCAGAGAGGCAAGACCTATCGTTTTGAAGACCTTCAGGGCTCTGAAAGTTTAAGCATTAAAGGCCCAATCTGGGAGGGTTCCATTTTTTGTAGTGGCTACAAAGCAAGCGTTTCTTATGATCAACCTCAAAAAATTCGATTTGAATCTTTCAACCGTTCTTTGCCGACATGTACGCATCCCTATGATCCCGAGGGTGTGCATGATCGAGATCGCGAGGTGAATATTGAGTTTTTACTGCAGGCTCTTGAGTCAGTGACATACTATACTCTCACTGAATATCAACTGGTTCTTGTTGGCGACGCATCTCTCTTTGTGTTTCAAAAAATCAATGATTCTCCTCCGGATTTAGGTTTGTCTCTAGTCCAACTGAACAATACTAATTGGAAGCTTCGTGGCATTGAAGTCAGCCACCCTTCTTCAGATGGCTTTGACTGGCCAGTCAGTTTTTTCTTCGCAGCTGGCAATAATATTTTGTATTTTTTTGGCCAAGATCAGTTCCATAGCTTCAGTGACTGCCAAGTAGTCACAGGCTTCTGGCGGACTAGTTTCGGTTGGGGGATTCTGGCCAGATATGAGAGCCTTTTTCTCTACCCCGTCAGTATCTTCCAGGACGATTCTCATTGCAGCGGTATCAGCCAGGACAGTAACCGTTTGTGGGAACGAGAAATCATTCGGCATGTCTTAGATGGCGAAGCCGGCTATGTGCATCTTACTGAATCTGAACTCATGATTCAAAAAGGGAACTATATTCTACATTATGATCGGGTTTTCATGATTCCTCTATGATAGGAGTTTTGTTGGCTAGCCCTAGTTGAGGGAGAGGTAACTTACGAACGGAAGGACTCGAGAGTCTTTCGTTTCCCTTTTTTTCCTGCTATGAGTTTGAAGACCGTGATCGAAGCGTGGTCATAAGCTATCGGGCCTTCGTAGATGCTCACGAGCCTTTTCAGGCCTAGACCATAGGTGTTGTATTTGATTTTTTTGGCCTCTTGAAGGGGGATTGCGCCAGGAGCGACTTTCGGCTAGAGAGGGGCCAAGTGCGAAGGAGTTTATTATGATGATTGTCAGTTCCATTATTTTGGCGGCCCTTGTTGGCCAAGAGAGGCTTGGAGATGTCCTCGTTTCACCCTTTCACAACTCGAGCTATTTTGAGAAAGACATCGATAGGGTAATCAAAGAGAATCTTCAGCCTTACGCAGATATGGGTAAGCGCCTCGATGTGGAAAGCAGCCAGGAGCGCTTGGAGGCTTACCGGGAGTGGTCGAAATTCGAGGGCAGCTTGATCATGGGTTCTCGTTGGCACACCAGCAAAGCCAGCCATGAGACAATACATGAGGTTGCTCGAACTTTTGACTTTCGTGTAGCGAACCCGACAGATACAGGCTTCGATCTCGTATTTCACAGCCCCGATGCGCCTGATTTGCCACTTTCAAAGAGCTTCAATTGGTTGAAGCATAACGATGTATTTTTGAAAGTCAGGGATATGAAATGGGATCCCTTGCGCGGAGTTTTTGTAGGAAAGGGGAAGGCTAGGGCTTATATGAGAAACCAGGCCCTCCACGAGCGATGTCCTGTGACCGAGGCCGATGCGACCGTCACTCTGTATGTGGACCAGCTTTTGCCCGGACGCTTGAAGGCGATGAAGGTCCGGACTAGAGAGGTCTTTTATGCCGCAGGAGAATGTAGGCGCGTAAGAGTTGACGGAAAGCATGATCATATCAATGTTCTTTTCTCTGATGTGACTAGGGCTGAGGCGGCAGCTATTGCAAAAGGCTTTAAAGAAGAAGTTAAGGATTTGGCGGCTAGGTACCCCAGAAAGGATTTGCAGCGTCTTGGGATAGAGTTGGATCGGGAGAGCAGACGCTTCAAGGTGGTGATTGCTGATCCTAACCTGCGAGGCGGTGAGAAGAAGACAGAGGTCGACCCGCTTCCATTTCTCGCACTCCTGACACATTTATCTCAAAGTGCGGGGGAATTTGAGAAGTTTTACTCGGGAGATCCGAAAGCGGCCTTTGCCGAGGTTGACGAAGATGACGAAACTTTTATGCAGTTGATTGGAATGTTGCTACACCAGCCCGCAATTGAAGCTCAAGTGGCAGAGCTTATTGATCAACTGGCCGCCCTTGACTCGGAATAGAGGGGCTTTAAGTTTTTTGGCTTGGGCTTTGGCCAGCAAGCAACTGAGGAGCTTCCCCTTTGAAGGCTTCTGATTTTTTAAATTTGGTGGAGCCCTATCCGGCTGTCATCTTTGATTTCGGGGGCGTTCTTCTGAATGTGGATTATGATTTGACGATTGAAGCTTTAGGAGGGCTGTCGGCATCGGGAGATCAATTTTCGCTCTATACTAAGAAGGAGCAGACGGAAGTCTTTGACCTGTTTGAGACGGGTCGAATCTCCAGGCAAGAATTTTTGGAAGAGCTTGCGGGTCTTCTTAACTATGAGGGTCAAGATTTGACCCGAGTCGAAGATGCCTGGAATGCGATGCTCTTGGATTTACCGAGTCAGAGGCTCGAATTGATTAGGTCTCTGAGAGAACACAAAAGGCTCTTTCTTCTGAGCAATATCAATGAGATTCACGAGGAAGTCCTTGAAGTTCGAATTGAAGAGGGCCTCTTAAAGGAGTTTTATGCTCAATTTGAAGGCATTCATTTTTCGCATCGAATTGGGAAACGAAAACCTACTCAAGAGGCCTTTGAGCATGTCCTTCAGTCACATCAACTGAGAGCGGAGGACTGTTTCTTTATTGATGATTCCCTACAGCATGTCGAGGCTGGGAGAGCCTTGGGCCTTCGGGCTTTTCATTTAGAGGCAGCAAATTCTCTTGTTCTAGGGGGCTCTTAGGGTCAGCCGGAGCCAGTGACTTGAAGTCTCTTTAGAATCTGCTAAGGAACTCTGGAGTGTTGAGAGTCTTTTACTTTTTGGCCTGTTGGGGCTTTTTTTATGTGGTCTGGTCTCCTTCTGCTGAGGGGGCGGCGGGTTCGCGGGGGGTTGAATCATGGTCAGCCCGTTTTTGCGTGCAAGCGGTTGAGGTGATTGGTCGAGCCCGAACTCTAGGGGTGCCAGAGCCCATCACGCAGATTGTGGGTTGGACCCCTCTTAAACTGAGTCACTGGTTTGCATCTCGTTCAATTTCGAAGGGGGAGGTGCCTTCACATCTTTTTCATCCTGATGGCCGCGCCAAGATCCCTTTGTTTGAGGGTTTTCTAGGGGCCATGGCAGCCAAGTCAAAGCTTAAAGAGACCATTGCAAGACTCGAAGGAATCTTTGGACAAGACTTTTGGAAGAAAGTGGCAGATCAACTCGAGAAAGAAGAGGGGGTTGTGGGCGGAGTATTTTTGGATGTCTACCGTCACCTGAGGGATGAATCTGTCAGTGAAGAGCAAAAGGCTTCGTATAGTTCGATCTATAAAAGAATCCTGTTAAAAGCAGAGTCAGTCCCCATTCAAGATGCCATTTCTATGCTCGAAGCCCTCTACCAGCATGCCTATTCGTTTGGATTTGAACGCCTATGGTGGAGCAGTTTTGTTGTGAGTGAAATCGACAGAAGAGTTCAAAACGGTGAATCAGTTTTCCTTCCCCATCTGGAGCTTGAAGACTACTACAAGGTCGATTTCGTAAACGCGGATCTTTCCACGGCTACCATTCTTAGCCTTTTTAAAAGACTTGAATCTCTTAAGCGAGAGCTTGAGAGGGCAAGAGACTTGAAGGCGCAGGGCTACACCCATGCGAAAATCGATATGACGGTGATTCGGCAAGATTTTGCTTTCAATCAAAGGTGCCATGATTCTCTTGAATGTGGAGCCTTGGCGGGAATTGGGGTAGCAGATCCCTTTCGGGAAGACTTCAATGTCTGGCTTGACGAAGTTTATCCGGAGATTCACGGACTTCTTCTTCAGGATTTGATTGAACGAGTCAGGGGGGCAGCATTAGTTGAAAATCGATTGTGGCTCAGAGTTTGGTTGACTATCTTCGTTAGGGTTTCTGGAATGCTCACTTTGACAAGTCCGCCCGATGAACTGAGAGCGTCAGCGGAGAAAGCTTTGCTGGAGGCCGTGCCAGAGAAGGCCGAACTCCTTAAAAGGCTACTGAAGAAAATCGATGCAGAAGAGCAAGCCTTTCTGGATGTATTCCCCTCCAATTTCTAGTCCATGAGCTAAGTTTTAGCATGGCCGCCAATTTGTGCTGGCTTGGCGCAGAACTTTGGGGCAGCTTGGTTTGAGGGAGAGAATATGAAAAACAAATCAAAAGGACAATGGATTGGCTTAGGGCTCTCTGGGCTTGTTACGGTGGCCTTGGCTTTTTTCGCGTTGATCAAATTTGTTCAGCCCGGCGATTATGCTGAAAACGCAGCTCAGATGGGAATGCAGTCTCAACACCTTCTTGTTTTGGGAATTTTATTGGCCGTCTGTGCAGTCACTTATGCGATCCCAAAGACGAAGTTGATCGGTGCCGTGCTGACGACTGGCTACTTTGGGGGAGCGATCTCCGTTCATTTTTTGGCAAACGATCCTCTGGGGAACTTTGCTCTTCCTGTTCTCCTCCCAGTCATTGCGTGGCTAGCTATTTATCTGAGAGACGATAGGATCAAAGCGGCCGTCTGCTCTTGTGCCTCCTCGACTGCTTCAGTTTGAGACTCCTTCCCCCTGCCATTTCTGGGGTTGAGACCGGGCGGTCAGGTATGTCTTCATCAGCTAATTTGGGTTAGTTAGCTAACGCGTTGACATTGGAACATTGCGTGAGAAGCAGATGGTCAAGGTGACTCCTTGGTCAGTGGTAAAATTTAGTTTGGAAAAAACAAACAACCACTGAACACAAGGAGAACACCAATGAACAGAAGTCAGTATATCATCAATCGTAAATTGAACATTGTGGAGCTTTCAGAAAAGCTTGGAAATATTTCTGAGGCATGTCGAAAGCTTGGGATATCGCGTCAGCACTACTACGATATCAAGAATACTTTGGAAGAAGAGGGTTTAGAGGGGCTGATGGCGAAGGCTCGCACTCGGACTCGAAGGAGTAACCAGATTCCTTTGGAGTGGGAAGAAGCGATTTTGGAGTACAGCCTCCACCAGCCGATGCACGGCCAGACTCGAGTGTCGAACGAGCTCAAGCGCACTCAGAACATTCACATCTCGCCTTGTGGGATCCGGCAGGTGTGGGTACGGCACGGCCTCCAGGTTCGAGCTCTTCGTCTCAAGCGTCTGGAGAAATGGGCGGCTGAGGAGAAGAATATTCTTACCGAATCTCAGGTCCAAGCCCTGGAGGTGGCTAAGGAAGAAAAGCAGGCTCACGGCGAGATTGAGAGCTTTCACCCGGGCTTTTTACTCGGCCAAGACACCTGCTACATCGGCTACATCAAAGGGATTGGTCGAATTTATCAGCAGACGGGAATCGACACGTTTTCGAATGTGGGCTTTGCCAAGCTCTATCTCGATAAAACGGCGATCACGGCAGCCGATTTTCTAAACGACAAGGTCCTGCCGTTTTTTGACAGCCAAGGACTTCGTCTTCTTCGGACGCTGACGGATCGGGGGACGGAGTACTGCGGAAACCTCTCAGCCCACCCCTATCAGCTTTACTTGCACTTAAACGACATTGAACATAGCCGCACAAAGGCACGCCACCCGCAGACCAATGGTTGTACAGAAAGACTCAACCAGACGCTTTTGGATGAATTTTACCGAGTGGAGTTGAGGAAAAAAATCTACAAGAGCCTGGAAGAGCTCCAGACAGATCTCGACGCCTTCATGCAAAGCTACAACGAAGATCGCACGAACCAGGGCAAGTACTGCCGTGGACGTACACCCATGGAGACCTTCCTTGATGGCATCGAGCTTGCCAAAAACTATGTCTCAGAAAATGAAGGAGAAAAAGAACTGGAAAGCGCTGCGTAAAAATCGTAGACAAATACGCCACTGACCAAGCGCGTCTTGTCAACGCTTACCCTAACTACCGCAGCTAATTTGGCTGAAGAGCCCAAAAATGTCGTGGGTCATATGCAAAAACTAGAGTGACAAGAATTGTAGCTCTTTAAAGCCTTATTTTGTCTCATATTGCTGAACACGATTTTCTTCATAACCGGGTTGGCCAATTCCGGTTTGGCGATGAAACTTCCAATAATGCCAAGGACAAACAATATAGTCGCCTTCGAGGCAACCTTTGCCCAAAGGTCCTCCAACATGATTACAAAAGCCCGAAATGACCCCCCAGGTATTATCCTTATAACTTAGGGCAAGCTTCTTGCCTGAAACCTCGATCTGCTGAAGAGGTCTTGACTTTAAATCTTCAATTTTACCGACGAATTGCCAGTTGGTTTCTGCCATCTGCTAGAAGTTACTCAAATTGTGCTTGGAATAAAAGTTGAATGAAAAGGAAAACGTCTCGTTCTACGACATTTGCGGCGGTTTAAATCGATTCAGGTTCCGTTATCCCCTCGAGTTTTCGTAGCAATTTTCATGCGGGAGTTCATTAAAACTCGTGGCCCCGAACTAGATTCTTGAAATCAAGGCCTTGGTTGCCGCCCTGTTCGAGCTCGCCACATCTTCGCTTCCAGAACCAACAAACTTTCATAGACGAGTTCCCCCTTAAAATAACTAGGGGCAGGGGAAGTCGAGATTGTCTCAAAGCCGAGACGCGCTAAAAGTCTGAGTGAACTGGCATTTCGTCGATCGACTTTGGCAACTATGCGTTCCTTCTCGAGCTCCCAAACCAGATAATCTATGAATCGCGCAGTGGCCTCAGCGGCGAACCCGACCCCTTGGTTGTTAGGGGCGATCGTAATTCCTATAAGGACCTCTTCAGGGAACTCTGGGTTAGGTCGAAACGCGCAGTCTCCCAAAAGCTTATTGTTTTTCTTTTCAGCGATAGCAAACTGAAACCATTCCCCGGGTTGATTGGGTTTAGATTGTGCCATTGCCAGAACAAAAGCCTTTGCCTCATGGATTCGAAAATAATCCTGGTGGTCCCAGTACTGATATCGAGCTGTCTCCTCATCTTGCCGATACTCCCTCAATATAAAGGCATCTTCGGCCATAAAGCGTCGAAGAAAAAGTCTCGGGGTCTCGAGCCGCTCCGACTGTTCAAAAGTGGTTTTTCCTAACAAGTCGACGCAGGCTTGAGAAGTTTTCTTATGCATCGAGCGTCTATTTTCTGGTTTGCCTTGAGTCAAGGAAGGCAAGAGCAGGCCCAACACAAATATTAGTCTCAAAAACACTGTGGAGCCTTAACCCAGTTTGGGCGAATATGCACCCCCCTTAGGAGTTTTCTCGCCGAGATTGCAAGTATATCCGGAAGGCTGGCGAGCTAGGCCAGTCTTTTCGGAGTAGTGCATACAGGTACTCACTTACCAACTCGCCCTTAAACTCCAGATTCTCGATGAAATGAGCTTCACGGCGAAAACCGAGCCTCTCCAGGAGACGAACGCTAGCCTCATTTCTGCAGTCAGTAATTCCGACAAGACGACGCTTATTTCTCTGCTCGAAGAGGTAGTAAAATAAGTGTGCCAATGCTTCTGATGCATATCCCTTTCCTTGTGCCCTCCTAGAAAAGCTAGCCCCAAAAAAAGTGGTGTCTAGACTGCTTGGGCATGTCCGAAACGCGATATCCCCCAGGTGCTCCTTCGAGTGTAGGCATTCCACGGCTATCTGTAGCCATTCCCCTTGAATGTCGGCGGTCTGCCGAGCTTGTGTCTCAACAAACTCTTGCGCCTCGGAGAGGGTACAGGTCGACCAGTACTGGTACATCGCTACCTCAGGGTCTTCCCGATAGGCCTGAAGGCTCGGGGCGTCTTCAGGCCGAAAGCGCCGTATCTTGAGGCGAGTAGACGTAAACCCCTTAAAGTTAAGGTCGACCTTTAGGTCATCCATTCACGCAACCTACTCAAAAGGAATGTATCTGGGCTAGACTAAGTTTTAAAATCCCGGCATCTCTGGCACAAATCCTGCAGTCAGAACGAAAAGGGAGTTACATAGACAAAAATGCGTTTAAAGTCTGATCAGAATCTCTGGCATCTATTACGTTCTTTCGAGTCGCAAATCGGGAAGACACCCGTCGTCGAGTTAGAAGACAGTAGACTCCGCCTTTACTTGAAATTGGAATACTTCAAAAGGATAAGGTATTCAAACGCCATTTTTTGAGCCCTGTGATAGGCGAGCGAGGGA
>REDG01000030.1 GCA_007693605.1 Bradymonadales bacterium | reverse complement strand
TTCTATCCGGGGGAGCCCGCTTTTTTCAAACCCTAACGATTATTGGGACATCACCCCCAGCAGGGCTTAGTCGCCCGAGATCTTAGGCTTTTCTCCGTCCGTCTATGCTGTTAGTGCTAGAAGCCGATGAATGCGACAGGCCGACCCCAGCGAGAACTTTATGCCCCAATCGAAGCCTACCGATTTGAGCGCATTCGAGTCTCAGGGCTTCATGAACTCTACTTCGAGGAGGCCGGAAACCCACAAGGCAAGCCTGTCATCTTTCTTCACGGGGGCCCGGGTGGAGGATGTCAGGATGGGCATCGTCGCTTCTTTGACCCCAAGAAGTATCGAATCATTCTGCTCGATCAAAGAGGGGCCGGAAAAAGTCGCCCCCTGGCCGAGACCCGAGAAAATAGCACCTGGGATCTAGTCGACGATCTCGAACAAGTTCGAAAGAAACTGAGCATTGATCGATGGCAGGTTTTTGGGGGATCTTGGGGAAGCACCCTGGCCCTCGCCTACGCCTCAGCCTACCCGGAAAGAATCACAGAACTCGTCTTGCGAGGCATTTTTTTGCTGCGAAAAAAAGAAATTCATTGGTTCTACCAAGAGGGCGCGAGCAAGATTTTTCCTGAGGCCTTTGCGGAATATTCGTCTTTGATTCCCGCAGAGGAAAGATCAGACTTAGTGGCCGCCTACGGGAGAAGACTGGGCAGTTCTGATCCTCAAGAACGATTGCGGGCCGCAAAAGCCTGGACTCACTGGGAGCTTCAGACTAGTCAATTGGCTCCCGCCAAGACTGAAGACCCCACTTTTGGTGTGAGCGATGAGTTTTGTTTGGCCTTTGCTTGTATTGAAAATCACTACTTTCGAAATCTGGGATTCTTCAAGACTGACGACTATTTGCTTCAACAAGTTGAACGCTATCGGCATATTCCTGCAGTGATTGTGCACGGTCGATACGATGTCGTCTGCCCCGTCGAAAACGCTTATGAACTGGCGCAAAAATGGCCCGAGGCCGAACTTAAGATCTGCCCCCAGTCAGGTCACTCTGTCTTTGAAAGAGAAATCATCAGTGAGTTGATTTCAGCCACAGATCGTTTTGCCGAGCTTTAGGTCTTGATACCAAGCGATTCTGCGGGGCAATGACATTTTACCAGTTGGACCACTAGCTCTCTTCGAAGGATAAAGGCCCGGCCATTCTCTGATCGTAAAGCATCAAGATCTCGTCCCATTTCGAGCAAGAACGGGTGGGCAGACTGTAGATACTTAAATCTCTCTGTCGAAGAAGGCTCTCAAACTCCGTTCTTATCTTTGACCGATGAAGATTTCTCACAAAAACCGACATAGGAAAAACCTCTCCGGTTTTTTTGGCGACCAAAACCACATCTCCCTCTCGAAGGCCCTCAATCTCTGCAATTTCTTGAGCTTTGGCCTGGCGGCAAACACGAAAGGCCGCCCCATTGAGCTCATTCACATACTCCAAGAAAACAGAGCCCGCAGCGACATAGCGCCTTTGAGTCTCCTCAATATCTGCAATCAAACGACTTGCATAAATCCAAAGCAGGCCCGCGACCAGAACGGAAGTGGGTAGAAAAACTCTCCAGCTCAAAGCAGCTGTTTTTTTTGTCACCAGGCCAAACTCCTCTCAAAAGATGATACAAAAAAGCCCCCCTGAATACACCCTTCCTTCGTTAGAATTGCCTTAGACACTGATATCGAAGTCCCTGAGAGCTGCTGTCAGGCTGGTCTTCTGATCGGTCGAGGAGCTTCGGTATCCAATAATCAGAGCCACCGGCACACCATACTCCCCCGCCGGAAATTTCTTCTGCCGAAAGCCAGGAATCACCACAGCAGCCTCCGGAACTCGTCCCTTCCACTCCTTCTCCTTAGCTCCGGTGACATCGACGATTCGAGTGCTGGCCGTCAAAACCACCCCCGCTCCCAACACGGCTCGAGCCTCGATGTGAACGCCCTCCACCACAATCGATCGAGATCCCAGAAAGGCCTCGTCTTCAACAATGACGGGCTGAGCCTGAACAGGCTCCAAGACGCCCCCTATTCCGACCCCTCCTGACAAATGAACTCGCTTTCCAATCTGAGCACAAGAGCCGACGGTCGCCCAAGTATCCACCATGCTCCCCTCTCCCACAAAGGCCCCAATATTCACATAAGAAGGCATCAGAATCGCTCCCCTTTCAACAAAAGCCCCCTTTCGAACCACCGCGTGCGGAACCACCCGAACCCCCTCCTTCGCCGACCACTTCTTTACAGGAATCTTATCGTAAAAACTTAAGTCCCCCGCTTGAATCGATTTCATCTCTAAACTTCTGAAGGAAAGTAAGATCGCCTCTTTCGCCCAAGTGTTGAGCCTCCACTCCCCATCCACTTTCTCCATCACGCGAAGCTTTCCACTGTCTAGAAGCTCAAGACAGTCTGCGACTGCCTCTCGACAAGCGGCAGAATTGTGATCTTGATTTCCTAAAAACGCCTCATGAATCAATTTCTGTCTTTCTAAACTGAAACTCATTGCTTTCCTTTCCAATACTCAAGTGCGGCCATCATTGCAGGAAGATGCTGCTCTCGAATCTCTTGAATGGGCATGCCTCGCCTCAATTCATAAGTGATCGTAGGCCGAGCCCGCTCAATGCCCAAATAGGTTCCCAAACAGCCTGGCGTTGGGTAACCCATACTCTCTTCAATCGCATAGTCATTACACTCTTGTATCGCTCTGGCCCACAACTCACAATCTCCATTCGTGTTCATCAGTGGTCTTCCGAATGAATGCAAGCTCATTGCGGCAAAGACTTCTTGAGCTTCAAAGAGCCTTAGTAGAGCCTTTGTTTCGGGTTCACTCGCCGGGCATTCTCCGGGCGGGTACTTGGGGCTGAAGGCCGAAGCCTGCCAGTCTTTGGTGGGAAGATTTCGGTTTAAATCGACACCTCTTGAGTTGAGTCGACTGCCTCGACTTAAACCCTCTGGGTTGAAGCGAGGAATCAGCAAGACAGGAAACGGAAAGTCAAAGCTTTTCATCAGCTCCGCTCGAAGCATTTCTGCCAGCTCAGTCCCCTCTGGCTCATTGCCATGAACGCCGCCCAGCACAAGCAGCCCCGCCCCAGTGCTCGGACCAAAGCGATAAGCGTCGATTGGCAAGAATTCAGTACTATGCCCAACAAGAAAATACTGCATCGCCTTTGCTTATCGAAAGATTCAGAGAAAGGAAAGTCAGCGCTCCCCTTCAATGACTCGCCGCACTAAGCCCAGAATATAATTTGAAGTCTGAGAAGATTCTTCGCTTTCATGGACTAAAAGTTTGATATTCTTAAGTTATGGAAAAAGCTTCCGTTATTGGACTCCCTCTGGCCATAGGGTCCATCATCGCCTGTTTGCTTCTAGAGGGCGGAGAAATGAGGAATGTTTTGGGGGGTCCCGCCGCCATGATCGTGATCGGGGGCGCTTTTGGTGCAACCTTTATGCATATGCCCTGGGAGATCTCCATGGGAGCCCTCAAAGAGGCCAAGCAGGTCTTTCTACCTCAGCATGTGGATTACGAAGGCTTGATTCAACAAATCACGAACCTTGCGGGCACGGCTCGAAAAGACGGTCTTCTCGCTCTTGAAAAGGAACGAGGAAATATTGAAGACCATCTTTTGAAAGAGGCCGTGAAGTATGCGGTAGACGGACTAGACCCCACGCTTGTTTCTCAGATTCTAGAGGCTCGAATCGACCACAAGATGCATCTGAAGGGACTCTACTCGAAGTTTTGGACCCAAATGGGAGCTTACGCCCCGACAATCGCAATTGTCGGAGCCGTATTGGGTTTGATCATCGTGATGCAGAACCTCGACAACCCTGAAATGATCGGCCCAGGAATTGCCGTCGCCTTTATCGCTACCGTCTACGGTATCACCTCGGCGAATGTGGTCTTTCTTCCGATGGGAGGAAAGCTGGGCGTTCTCAACGAAGAACACGCCCTCTACTACGAGATGATTAAGGTCGGTGTGCGAGATATTCAAATGGGAACTTCTCCGAGTATTATCTCTTCTCGCTTGATGGCGATGCTCGACGAAGATCCAAAAGAAGACGAAGAAGCCGCCTAGGCTCTGCCAAACACACCGCCTCATCGAACTGAAAGCTCCTATGGTTCTGCACACAGGCTTGAAAGCCCGTGCGAAATGACCCGAAGCCTTAAGGGGGGTGTCCCTAAAGAATTGAGGGGCTTCCCCGTTTAGATTTTGGAGAGAGCCCCTCGGTTGCGCTTAGGTTTTATAGGTGTTCAACTGATAATGATTATCATTATTAGATTAGATTTTTCTAGGCAAGAGAAAAGCTCCTCGATAGATTCAGTTTATGTTGAACCTCTTAGTTCTTAGCTTCCTTTTCGGCGCGAAAAGCTCTGACCCCTCTCCGAGCCCTGAGGCCTTTCTAGAAATCTTTGACCTCCCCCTTCGGGACCTCGAAGGCGGTGACCTCAAGCTTTCAAACTTTAAGGGGGAAGTATTGATGATTGTCAATACAGCCTCTCGCTGCGGATTTACAAAGCAGTATGCCGAGCTTCAAAAGCTCTATCAAAGCTACCAAGATCAGGGTTTTCGTGTGATTGGAGTGCCTAGCAACGATTTTGGCGGTCAAGAACCTGGCAGCAACGAAGAAATTCGAATCTTTTGCCAAGAAAACTACCAAGTTAGCTTTCCGATGCTTGAAAGGTCCGCTGTGCGCTCTGAGCCTCAGAGCCCCCTATTTCAAAAGCTCATTCAAGAGTCTGAGCGAAAGGGCTTAGGTGGAAGTGTCCGTTGGAACTTTGAAAAGTTCTTGGTTGATCGACAAGGCCGTCTGATGGCTCGCTATCGTTCGATGACCTCGCCAAAAAGCCGTAAGATCACCCGAGAGATTGAACGACTACTTTCAGAACCTGCTCGACTCTAGAAAAAGAGCCTCTTAAAATGAGGCGTGGGAATTAAAAACAATAGCTCGACCGGATTTGATTTCGAACCCGGTCGAATTTTGGCAAAAAAGTATCAAGTCGAATCTCTACTCGGTGCGGGATGGGAGGGCGAAGTCTATCGCCTGACAGAGCTTTCCACCGGAATCGAGCGGGCGGGTAAGTTCTTCTACCCCCAAAGAAACAGACACAATCGAAACCTCAAGTTCTATGCTCAAAAACTTCATAAACTGAGAAACTGTCCCATTCTCATTCAGTACCACACTCAAGAGGTCATCTGGAATCGTGGAGAGCGGATCTCGTTTCTGATTTCAGAATATGTGGAAGGCGAATTGCTTAGCGACTTTCTAAAGCGACAGCCCGGCAAAAGACTTCACGCCTTTCAGGGGGTTCATCTTCTTCACGCTCTCGCCAAGGGAATGGAAAAGATTCATCAGCTGCGAGAATATCACGGAGATCTTCACACCGATAATATTATGATTGCAAGTCACGGCTTGGGCTTCGAACTCAAACTCATCGATATGTATTGGTGGGGTTCCGCTCGGCCTGAGAATATCTCAGCCGATGTTTGCGACCTGGTTCGAGTCTTTTACGATTCCCTAGGAGGGGCCAGAACCTACCAAAGCCAACCTGCAGCCGTGAAGGAGATTTGCTGTGGGCTGAAAAAGTCTCTGATTCTTAAAAAGTTTAAAACAGCCGGCAAGCTCAAGAGCTTTCTTGAAATGATGTCATGGGACTAAGCTTTACAGCCTTATCTCATTCTGTTTCTCGCCCTCAGGATGATCCCTATTATTGCTCCCTATCGCACAGTCTAGGCGATGCCTTTTTGTTTTCTCGAAAATCCGTTGACTCGAAGACTGAGAACGAAGATGCGGTTTCAGTCATTGAGAACCAAAAAGCTTTGATCTTAAGTGTTGCAGACGGGGTAAGCGGCCAACGAATGGCTTCGATGGCTTCTCAAAGCATTCTTCAAGAGCTTCACAAACGACTCTCGAAGAGAGTATCTCGCGTGCGAAACTGCCTGATCGACTCGATTGAACTCGCCAACCAAAAAATCCACCGCAAAGGTCGAGGGGCGGGGACGACTCTGGCCAGCGTCGAAATCACCGCAGACTATATTCGACCTTATATTGTTGGAGACTCTTCGGTCTTTTTGGTGGGCCAAAAAGGGAAACTCCGATATCGGAGCATCGCTCACTCCCCCGTGGGTTATGCCCTAGCCTCCGGTCTTATCGCTGAAAACGAGGCCCTGTCTCACGAAGAAAGCCACCTTCTCATGAACGCCATTGGCGGAATTGATCTCAATATTGAATTGGGCCCATTTCTCGAATACCAATCGACCGACCGACTGTTGATTTGTTCAGACGGACTGACCGATTGCCTTCCCCAAGACAGCATCCTCGAAGTGATTCGAAAGGGAGAGCCTGAAGAGGCTCTTCAAACTCTGATCGAAATGGTCGAAGCGCGCCAAAAAGAAGACCCAAGCCTCCACGATGATCTGAGTCTCATTTTGTTTCGACCCCGAAAGTAAGCTAACCAAGCGAAAACAGGCGGCGCTTCTTCTTTGGATACTCGATGGTCTCAACAGCCTCTAAGCCCACACGAATCGCAGCGTCGACCTGATCCGACAAGGTCGCGGGAAGCTCGTCAGGCAGCTTCGACTTCAAAAATTTAAGAGTTTCAGCGTACTTGATGATCAGCTCCGAGGCCGTAAAGGAAGTTTTCTCCGCGGACTCGATTGAGGAAAGAATCAACTCATTCGAGTGCTGAAGCGCCCAAGCCTTTAACTGTTGCATATACAGACCAAGGTCTTGTGTGTTCTCCACTTTCATTTCGCTAGCCTACACAGCCCTCTAATTTTAAATCAAGCAATCGGTTCGCTTCGAGCGCAAACTCCATCGGAAGCTGTTTTAAGACCTCGTCGCAGTATCCGTTTACAATAAGCTTAACGGCCTGCTCTTCAGAGAGGCCTCTCGAAAGCAAGTAGAACAATTGGTCCTCACTGACCTTCGAAGCCGTGGCCTCATGCTCCACCACCGCCGTCTGATTTTGAACTTCAATCACCGGAAAGGTATTGGCCTCACAACGGCCTCCAATCAACAGAGAATCACATTGGGTGAAATTTCGAGCTCCCGCTGCTGAAGGCCTCATTCGAACCAGACCTCGATAGGAGTTCACACCCTCCTTTAAGGAGATTCCTTTTGAAACGATGCGGCTCTTTGTGCGCTTTCCTTTGTGAATCATCTTGGTGCCGGTGTCGGCCTGCATCCGATCGTTGGTGATGGCCACTGAAAAGAACTCTCCGGTTGAATCATCCCCCTCAAGCACACAACTCGGATACTTCCATGTGATGGCTGAGCCTGTCTCCACCTGAGTCCAACTAATATGCGATCGCTCTCCTTGGCAGAGGCCTCGCTTCGTCACAAAATTAAAGATTCCTCCTCGACCCTTTTCATCTCCTGAATACCAATTCTGAACCGTCGTATATTTTATTTTGGCTTCTTTCAAGGCGACCAACTCCACAACGGCCGCATGAAGTTGATTCTCATCTCGCATGGGAGCCGTACAGCCCTCCATATACGAGACTTCACTGCCCTCATCGGCAATAATCAGCGTTCTTTCAAACTGGCCCGTGTTCTCTGCGTTGATTCGAAAGTAAGTCGACAAATCCAATGGGCATCTCACCCCTTTCGGAATATAAACAAAGGATCCGTCGCTAAAGACCGCAGAGTTGAGCGTAGCAAAGTAGTTGTCGGTGATGGGAACCACAGAACCCAAATACTTCTGAATCAAATCGCCATGATCCTTCAATGCTTCTGAAATGGAGCAAAAGACAATGCCATGTTTTTTTAGTTCCTCTCGTTGAGTCGTCACCACCGAAACACTGTCGAAAACGGCATCAACGGCCACTCCGGCTAGCCGTTTTTGCTCCGTCAAAGGAATCCCCAATTTCTCATAGGTTTCCAATAGCTTTGGGTCAACCTCTTCAAGAGAAGAGAGCTTTTTCCTTTGCTTCGGAGACGAATAATAAACCAACGACTGATAATCAATGTCTGGAATTCTCAAGTGGGCCCACGAAGGCATCGACATTTTCTTCCAATGCTCTAAGGCCTTTAGTCGCCAGTCTAGTAGCCACTTCGGCTCTTTCTTTTTCGCAGAAATGAGTCGAACCGTCTCGTCGGTCAATCCAGGAGCAATTTGTTCCGACTCAATGTCTGTCACAAAACCATAAGACGAGTAGTCTCTTTTAAATTTTTCACTCTGGTCTACCATAAGCCTAGCGCCTCTTTCGCTTCTTCAGATGCCATTTCGACGGGATTCCACTGGGGCTCCCAAACCACTTTCACTTCAGCCGCTTGCACTCGTTCATGCTCCAACATCCGGCCCCGAATCTGTTCCACCAAATAATCGCCCGCCGGGCAGCCCGGGCTGGTCAGAGTGATCTCCACTTGAAAGACTCCATCACCCTGGTCTTTAACGCTGTAGACAAGGCCCAAGTCCACTAAACTCATATGAAGTTCAGGGTCTTGCACCGGCTTCAACCATTCCAAAAACTCTGAAGTGACTGAATCCTTGTTAAATGGCGCCGTCTGTTGTTTAGGTTCTTCCGTCATTTTTTTAAGCTCCTTTTGAGTCCGCTGTCGATTCGCCCGTTTCTCTCGACTTCTTCGATTCTCTCCACTCGTCAATGGCGTCTTTTAAGCAAGTCCAGGCCAATAGGGCGCACTTAATCCTCACGGGAAATTGCGCCACTCCCTGCAAGGCTAGAATGTCCTCTCCAAGCTCGCCTGAAGGGCGTTCTCCTTTCATCAAGCTCCGAAAGCTCTCCACTCGAGATTCGACCTCATCGAGATTCAGGCCCTCAATCTCTTCGGTCATCATGCTCGCACTGGCCATACAAATACTGCAGCCTTCGCCCTCAAAGGCTTGGCCCACAATCTTCTTCTCTTGAGGCTCAATCTTCAAAGAGATATGAACTCGATCACCACACATGGGATTGAAAGCTTCTGCCTCAGCATCGGCCTCAGCAATCCTTCCAAAGTGTCTTGGGCTCTGCTGATGCTCCAAAATAAGATCTCGATACAGGAGCTCCAAACTCATGGGCTCAACCTCCGAAAGAAAAGAATCGACTCCTTTAAAGCTTCTACAAACAAGTCTACTTCTTCTTCTTGATTGTAATAGGTCAGGCTTGCCCGAGCACTGGAACCAAAGCCCATCTGCCGATGAAGAGGTTGCGCGCAGTGATGCCCGCCTCGAATGGCAATTCCCTTCGAATCTAGAAAAGTGACCAGATCGTGTGGGTGCACTCCCTCCACACTAAAACTGAAAGTCGGATGTCGATCCTTTGCAGAGAGCGGACCCAAAATTCTGAGCTCCGAAACTTCTTCTAACTTTTTCAAAGCCCGTTCGGTCAAGGCTTTCAAATGAGCATCTAACCAATCTCGATTCTGTTCCTCCCAAAAACGAAGACATTCCCCCCAGGCAATGGCTTGCGAAATGGGTGGGGTTCCTGCCTCAAATTTGTAGGGAATTCCACTCCAACGAGAATCGGAGTCATAGACCACACTAATCATCTCTCCGCCAAGTTGGTAGGGGGGCATGGCTTCCAGAAGCTCTCTCTTTCCCCATAAAAATCCAATGCCCGTTGGAGCTCCCATTTTGTGACCCGAACCCACGAGAAAATCGACCGGATAGTTTTTCAAAAATTCGGTTTCGTATAAGAGGGCCTGACAGGCATCAATCAAGATCTTGGCACTCGTCTTGGCACGAATGATCGGAATCAGCTCCCCTAAGGGCGTTTTTGCACCGGTGACATTTGAGAGGGCCGTCAGGGCAACCAAGGCTGTATTGGAATTCAAAAGCCCCTCTAGGGCCGAAGGCTGGATTCTTGCCTCTGCATCTAACTCTAAAATTTGAAGTTTCAACTTCTTTCGACGACACAATTGTTGCCAGGGCACAAAGTTCGCGTGATGCTCCGCTCGACTGATGATGACTTCTTGGCCTTCTTGAAGCTGATCCATTCCCCAGGTTTGTGCAACACAGTTGATCGCTTCAGTGGCTCCCTTTGTGAAAATGAGCTCATGACTGTCCGTGGCCCCGAGACTATTGGCCAGCTTCTTTCTTGCCTCCTCAAAGAGCTCCGTCGCTTCAAAACTTAAGCGATGGGCACTTCGATGCACATTCGCGTTGGATCGAAGGGAAAACTCCCTCTCTCGATCCACCACCCGACGAGGTCGCTGCAACGTGGCCGCGTTGTCGAGGTAAACCAAGTTAGATGGCCCCATACTCCTTTTCAAAATCGGAAACTCCGAGCGGAGTCTCTCGACAGAAAAGGAATTGAGTTCAGAGACTTGAAGACTCATTGGGGCTTGCCCCCCAACAATTGTTTGAACTCCTGTTGCAGCTCCTCTCGAAGCTCTTCCACTAGAAGCTCCTCCAACAAGGGATTCACAAATGAGAGAACGATTGTTTCTCTGGCCTTCTCCTCTGAGAGACCTCTTGATCGGAGGTAAAAAATCTGTTCCTCATCAAAACTACTCACGGCCGCCCCATGAGTCACCAAAACATCGTCTGTCGCTATCTTTAACTTGGGCATATTCACCACAGAGGCCTGGTCGTTCAACAAAAGAGAACGGGAGTTTTGATGGGCCTCGACCTTTGAAACTTCTTTAGGAATGTCGATGAGAGCGTCAAAAACCAACTTCGACCGATCTTGGGCTAAGCCAAAAAATTGAGTCTGAGACTTCGTGTTAGGCTTCCGTTGAAAAGAAGAGGTCTGCCATTCAAACACATTCTTTCCAGATCCAATGGCTGAAAGTTTGGCATCCACCTCAGCCGACTCTCCATCCAGAAAAAAATGTGATTGCACTTGAGTTCGTTGAGCCGATTGAGGAAGTTGTAAAAATTGAAGCTGACTTGATTGATTCAGCCAAGCTTCATGCCTCTCAAGACGATAGCCTGCACTCCTGCCTCGTTCCAGTTGCTGAAAAACCAATCGAGCACCCGCCTCTAGCACGATCTGAAGATGACTTCCGATCCAGGCCTTTTCAGACAAAGCCTCTAGGCTCCAATCCTCCATTAGATGCAGCTCTGAGCCTTCTTCTAGATAAATCAAACGACGAAGGCATTGAGAGTGGCTCAAAGAAGGCTCAATCACAAGGCGAAGGGGCTCGTTCAACTTCTTGCCAGCTTTCAATCGAAAGCTCCAGCCCCCTGTCCACGAAGAATCAATCCAGTCCTTAAAGAAATCTCTGTGACCGTCCCCTGCATCCTTTTCCCAGAAGGCTTCTTCTAAGCTCTGAATCTCTAAGCCCCCTGCTTTCCACTGCGAAAAGTTGGCAGACAAAACCCCGTTACTCCAGTGACACTCTGACTCTGCCCATTGATGGTTTGAAAAGACTAGGACCTTTTTATCGGCCAGTCTTTGCTCAAAGCCCTGCACCGGAAAGTAACGATAAGATTCCGTCTTCAGGCCTGGCAGGGCGCAGCCTTTAAACCTTCTTGCAGCCTCTAAACGAGAGTCTTCGGCAGCTTGAACCGGCGAAAGCCTTCTGGCTTCAACGCTCATGCGGCCTGCCCTCTCTCAATCACTTCGTCATAACCTTTCTTCTCAAGCTCTTCAGCCAGTTCCATTCCCCCAGATCGAAGAATCTTTCCGTTATAAAGAACATGCACTCGGTCAGGCTTCAAGTAATTCAGAATTCGCTGATAATGTGTAATCAAAAGGAAGGACTTGTCTTGATCTCGAAGCTCCGCGATGCTTTCTGATATTGTTCGAAGAGCGTCAATATCTAAACCCGAGTCCGTTTCATCTAAGACAGCAAGTTTCGGCTGAATCAATCGCAACTGAAGAGTCTCCAATCGTTTCTTTTCTCCTCCACTAAAGCCTTCATTCACAAAGCGGGTAAAGAAGCTGTCCGGAACCTGAAGATGTCCCGCCTCTCGTTTCATCATGGCGCGCAAGTCTTTGGGGGGAATCTCAGGCCGAAGAGATCGAAGGCTTGCTCGCAAGAAATTCGCCACTGTCACCCCAGGAATCTCTACGGGGTGCTGAAAACCCAAAAAGAGTCCTCTCTTAGATCGTTCTTCAGGGGAAAGTTCTTGAATCTCTTCTCCGTCCAGAAGAATCCGTCCGGACTCCACTTTATAGCGTGGGTGACCCATCAGACAGTAAGCTAAAGTGCTCTTGCCTGAACCATTTCGTCCCATCAACGCATGAAGCTCTCCGGGCCTTACTTGAAGATTCAAGCCCTGAAGAATCTTTTTGCCCTCCACACTGACCACCAGGTCTTCAATCTCTAAGCGCATAGACATTGCCTTTTCTTCCTTTCTCTGAGTTCTCTAAATTCTTTGAATGATCTGAAACAAATTCTGACAAATGCAGTTGAAGCTTTAAAAGCAACCTCTCTCGAACCACTTCTTCAGGCGCACTAACGTCTTCTAAGCTCATTCGACCCACCACTCCATCCAAATAGAACTGAAGCAAGGACCAAAGAGGGCGAGCTGAACAAGAGGAGAAATTCGCGCACTCATCCCTCTGACCACTAAAGTGCCGACAAAATTCTTCGCGCACCAATTTCGAGCTAAGAGCTTGGAAAACTTCTTTGACAAAAATCTCTCTGGCGGGCCTGGCCAGGCTAAATCCCCCGTGAATCCCCCGAGAGGCTTTGACGAGCTTAGCTTTCCGAAAGAGATGCAAAATCTTACTGACATATTCGACCGACAAGCCTTCTTCGCCTGCGATCTTCGAAGCCGCCAAAGACCCCCGCTCTTGTGCCTTCGCTAAGCGAATGGCACATCTCAAACCATACTCTTCGTGAGCTGAAATATTCATTTTATTCACCATGAAGGAGATATAAGTCAGAACGGCTCTGAAATCGCGCAACCCGCCTTAACTTTCTTCCTTAGAAAAACTTATAAAGCGAGTGATTCCCTAAATCAATACTGATAAGTCATGATTTTAAGGCCTTCTCAGGGCCTTAGAGGGCCTTAAACACGAGCTGCTCTGATTGAAAGTCTATCTGAAGCTTTTGGCCTTCTGAGACTTCGTTTTTTAGAATCATTCGAGCCAAGGGGTTTTCGATCTCTCTCTGAATAGCCCTTTTAAGCGGCCTTGCTCCATAGACCGGATCGAAACCCACTTTAGCCAAATATTCTTTGGCGGCAGGGCTCAGATCGAGCTCAATCTTCTGATCTCGAAGTCGGTTCTGAATTTGCTGAAGCAACAACTCCACAATCTTCAGAATCTCTTCCAATTGAAGAGGCTTGAACATAACAGTTTCGTCCACCCGATTTAAGAATTCGGGACGAAAGTGTGCCCGAAGCTCTGTCAACACCCGCTCTCTCGATTCGGACTTGAGTTGCCCCCGAGGATCCAAGCCCTCAATCAGGTGGGGAGAGCCAATATTCGAAGTCATAATGATGACCGTGTTCTTAAAGTCCACTTTGCGCCCCTGAGAGTCCGTCGCCTGACCATCGTCTAAGATCTGCAAGAGAATATTAAAAACATCGACATGGGCCTTCTCGATCTCGTCAAAGAGAACGACTGAATAGGGGCGTCGCCGAACCGCTTCGGTGAGCTGCCCTCCTTCTTCGTAGCCGACATATCCCGGAGGAGCCCCGACCAATCGAGACACCGAATGCTTTTCCATATACTCGCTCATGTCTAAACGAATCAGATTTTCTTCGGAGTCAAAAAGACTCTCTGCCAAGGACTTGGCCAGCTCCGTCTTTCCGACTCCTGTTGGACCCAGAAAAATAAAGGAGCCAATCGGTCGCTTTGGATCTTTAATGCCCGCGCGGGCTCTCAATACGGCATCCGCCACCAAGCGCACCGCTTCGTCCTGACCGACCACCCTTTGATGCAAAGTCTCGTCTAAGCGAAGCAGCTTTTCCCTCTCGCCTTCTAACAAACGGGTCACGGGAATTCCGGTCCACTTCGAGACAATTTGAGATATCTCCTCTTCAGTGACTTCTTCTTTCAACAGCCGCGGCCCTTTCGTCGAAGAAGACTCTATCTTTTGCTCCTCTGCCTTCAGCTCTTTCTCAAGCTTTGGAAGCTCTCCGTGCTTCAGTTCAGCCGCGCGATTCAAATCATATTCTCTTTCAGCTCTGTCAATCTCGGCTTTGAGCTTCTCAATTCCTTCTCGAATGTGCTGAAGCTTTGAAATCAGCTTTCGCTCGTCTTCCCACTGAAGCCGCATTTTCTTTTCTTCGTCTCGAAGATCAGCCGCCTCTCTTCGCAAAGCCTCTAATCGCTCTTTACTGGCCTGGTCTTTCTCTTTCTTGAGAGCGGCCTCTTCGATATCGAGTTGCATAATGCGTCGAGTGATTCGGTCCAATTCAGAGGGCATCGAATCAATCTCCGTTCGAATCATGGCACAAGCCTCATCGACCAAATCAATGGCCTTGTCGGGAAGAAAGCGGTCGCTAATATAGCGGTGAGACAATTGAGCAGCCGCCACCAGGGAATTGTCTTGAATCTTCACCCCGTGATGAACTTCAAAGCGCTCCTTCAAGCCCCTTAGAATGGAGATACTATCTTCCACACTAGGCTCTTCTACCAAAACGGTTTGAAACCTTCGCTCGAGAGCCGCGTCCTTTTCAATATGCTTGCGATATTCGTCCAAAGTGGTGGCGCCAATGCAATGGAGCTCCCCCCTCGCCAACATGGGCTTCAGCATATTGCCCGCATCCATCGATCCTTCGGCTTTGCCGGCTCCCACAATCGTATGCAGCTCATCAATAAACAGAATGATCTGGCCTTCACTTTCTTTGACTTCTTTCAAAACGGCTTTCAATCGTTCTTCAAACTCTCCTCGATATTTCGCGCCAGCGACTAAGGCGCCGAGATCTAGGGAGAATATTTTTTTATCTTTGAGGCCTTCCGGAACATCCCCCCGCACAATGCGCTGAGCCAGACCCTCGGCAATCGCCGTCTTTCCGACCCCAGGTTCACCTATCAAGACGGGATTGTTCTTCGTTTTTCGAGATAGAATTCGTATGACTCTTCTAATTTCAGAATCTCTTCCGATTACCGGATCTAGCTTGGAAGTCTTGGCGTCTTGAACAAGGTCTCGCCCATAGCGATTCAAAACATCGTAGGTCGCTTCGGGATTTGCGGAGGAAACCCTCTGATGGCCCCGAACTTCGGTGAGCGCTGCAAGAAAACGATCTCTTGAAATCTGAAACTGAGACAAGGCTTTACCCAGAACGGAGTTCATCGGAGTTTTCTCAAGAACCGCCAGAAATAAATGCTCAACAGACACAAAGTCATCTTTGAGCTGCTTGGCCTCCTTCTCGGACTGATCCAAAACTTGACTCAAAGCCTTGGTCACGAAAACTCGACCGTCTCCCCCCGTCGCACTGACTTTTGGACGACGATCCAGCTCCTCTTGAAGAACTGACCTCAAACCTTGATGGGCGACACTCATTCTTTCAAAAAGCCTTGGAATCAGCCCTTCCTCTTGCTCCATCAGCGCCAAAACCAGATGCTCCGCATCGGTCTCTTGATGCCCATAGGCTTGGGCCATCGTCTGCGCGTCTTGCAAGGCTTCTTGAGATTTCTGGGTCATTTTATCGGGCTGTAAAGCCATTGATGGCCTCCTCTCTTCAACCTAAACAGATTCCGGCCTTGGTCAAATTAAAAGCGAAAATAGTAGCCTCTTAGGATGCCTCGATAAGCCAAAACAATCCCAAGGGCCACAAAGGCCAGACTGACCGTTAAGCATAACTCTAGAGAGAAGTCAGACTCCTTCATCACCGACCAGCGGATTCCATTGATAAAATAAACTAGGGGGTTGACTGTAGCAATTCTCTGCCAGAACTCGGGCAGACTCGACAGAGAGTAAAAGACACCTCCAAGGTAAATAAGAGGCATCACAATGAACTGGGTCACTGCGCCAATCTCGTCAAAGCTCCGGGCCCTAAACGCGGCCCAAATTCCCAAGCACGAAAAGAAACAGGCCCCAAGGCTTAAAAACAAAAGAAAGAAAAATGGAGACTGAATGCTAAACCAGTGGCCGGACTGAATATAAACAAAAACGCAACCCACCAGATAGACAAGAAAGCCACAAATGATAGCCCTCACCCAGGCGCCACTCACAAAACCAATGACAATCTGAAACGGAGAGAGAGGATTAACCTTTAAATCCTGAAGGTCGTTTTGAAACTTTGAAGACATGATGGAGCTCGCAGAGTTCTGCAAGGCATTGTTCAAAGCAGACATAGCAATCAAACCTGGAATCAAAAATTCTAAGTAAGACACTTCCCCAAAACCTTGAATCAAACGAGAAAAGCTCAGGCCGAAAACCAACATATAAAGTGCCGCATTGATGACCGGACTGAACAGCGTCTGAGCCCACACCTTCAAGAATCGATGCACCTCCCTTTTGAAAAAGAACCAAGTGCCGATCCAATAAAGCCTTGAGGCCTTCAATTCTTTCCTCCCACGATTTTTAGAAATGCTTCTTCGAGAGAGCCTGTCTCGATTCTAAAGTCCGAAAAACTGTCCCAACTGATTCCAACCGCATCAAGGCTTTGATTGAGATTGGCGCCCTCTTCGATTTTTAACTGCCACTCTCCACGAGTCTTTAGCTCACTCAAGCCCGCCACTCCCCTTCTTCTCAAGTTCTCTTCGGGAAAGTCGGGCTTCAAGCGAAAAACCAGATAGCGTTCGGCCAGAGAGGAAATCAGATGCCCTGTCTCATCGAGAGCCAGCAGCTTCGCATGACTCATGATTCCCAAACGTTTGCATAGCCGTTGAGCCTCTTCAAGATAGTGGGTCGTCAAAAGAATGGTCGTGCCAGAGTCGTGGAGCTCCTGAACAAACTGCCAGAGCTGAGACCTCAGTTCGACATCGACCCCCGCCGAGGGCTCATCAAGCAACAACAACTTCGGAGAATGAACCAAGGCCTTACAAATGAGAAGCCGCCTTTTCATCCCCCCACTCAGGGAATTCACCTTTCGATTTCGAACCTCATCGAGCGCCAGTTTCTTCAGAAGAAAGTCAATTCGAGATTTGTTTTGGCCTAGGCCATGGTAGCCAGAGATATAATGAAGAATTTCTTCGACCGTAAAAAAACCATGATGAATCAGCTCTTGGGGCACAAAGCCGATCAGCCTTCTCGCCTCTACACTTCCGGCTAGATGTCCAAACACTCGACATTGACCCTCACTCGGCTTCAAAAGACCTACGATCACGGAAATCAGTGAAGTCTTGCCAGCGCCGTTCGGTCCGAGAAGACCAAAAATTTCTCCTTCTGGAATCTGAAGACTCAAAGACTTTACAGCAGTCTTTTCTTCGGATCGACCCTTTGAATAGACGACGGAAACAGAATCCAGATCGAGGGCCAAGTTCACAGACGAGCCCCGTTCTTTTTGTTGAAAAAGAAATCCCTCCAAAGCTGCTTTTGCGACCTTCCAGAAAGCTTTTCAAGTGCGAGCAGTCCCGTTGGGCATGTCGTATTTACTTCATTCAATCGCTCCCCGATGAGATCCGCGCCAATAAAATGAAGTCCCGCGACTTGCGTCCAAGCGGCCAATTTATTTGCGATCGCTTCTTCTCGCTCGCTCATCTCTGAGAATTCCAGACTGGCTCCATGAACGAGATTCGCTAAAAATCCACCCTTCTGAGGAACTCGAACGAAACTGCCTAAAATGCGTCCGTCTAAAATCAGAACTCTTCGATCTCCCCGGCTCTCGACCGAGGGGTTGTAGACTTGAAGTATAGAACCGCTGTCTATTCTACGGGACTCAATCTCTTGCAGAAGTTCTTCTCTTGTCAGTCGACGAACGCCCTTTCCGGCGAAAGAATCCCAGGGCTTGCAGATGAAGAAATCAGAAGACTGCTCTTGAACAAACCGAATCTGCTCCTCTGCAAGATCAGAAATGCAAGTCATTAAGATATTGTCGGGCTGCAGTATGGCGCGAGAGACCAGATAGAGTGGAATCTCCTTTTCAGGAAAGAGCAGCAAAGACTCTGGTGAGTTTAAAAAGCGGGCCCCGCCCCCTGTGAGGTGACTCAGTCGCCAGCACATTTTCAAATAGGAAAAATCGTAGGGCGGCTCCTTTCTGAGCCAAATCCAATCGAAGCGAGTCTTCAGAATTGAAAAGCTCTCGATCTCACCGGCCTTTAGGCGACCCTTTTCATCCAGCTCACACGAGCTCGCCTGAATTCGCAAATGATCTCCAAACCAAGATAGGTCTTGAGCTTCTGCCCACCAAATCTCAGCCCCTGCTTCCAGACAAATCTTCGACCAATAGAGGGTGGTATCGGTCTCGTCTTGAAGCGCTTCGAGGGGGTCGGCCACGACAAGAACTTTCACCCAAGAACCTCCTCAGAATTCCAAACGGGAAAGCTCTTCCACTTCTCTTTCAAAATCATTGCCGGACTCTTTTTCAAAGACAAAAGTCTCTCGGCCTCCACAAGATATTGCTCTTCGCCAAAAGATCTTCGAACGAGTGCGCTCGTTGCCCGATCCAAAACATCCTTCGCCCAATCGACAAAAAAGTCTTGCTCAAACGACTGGATTGCAGCGGATTCAAAAAGCGAAGTCAGCTGAACCTTGGTCATCGCTTGGGCCTTCTTCGCGTAATGCCGTCGGTTCTCTTCATCATAGAAGATTCCAATACAAAGAGCGGCCGCCGCCAATCTTTGAGACGGCGAACAGGCATCAAAACTCCGAAACTCTACGCAGCAAGGCTTCAGTCGGACCTCAAGAAACAACTGTCTAAGGCTTGTGAGCAAATTGAGCTCCTGAAGCTCAGTGGGCAGATCTCGCCAAGCCCTCCCCTTGCCCGCCTCGACCCGCCCTTCGGAAAGGTAAACAAACATCAAGGGGGTAGACTCGACCAAGTTTACATAATCCTCAATCTTCTGCCCAAGAAAGAAGCCACTTCGAGAGGCATCGTGTTGCAGCCAAATCAAAGATCGTTGTGAGTGTGCCTGCATCCGTTTGCCGTAAAGAAAGGGAGAGTTCGCAAACCAAGCGGCCCAGAGGGGGGCCAGATAGGCTCCAGCCTGAAGCATTTCCATGGCTTCGGTTTCATTGCGGTAGTCAAGATTGACATGAAAGCCAGCGGTCAGGCGCATCATCTCGAGGTTTGCCAGGCCCAACTCCCGGTAGTAGTCCGTCATGATTTGATATCGGGCCGAGGGGATCAGCTCGATGTCTTCGACAGAGTTCCAAGGATCACAACCGAGCCACAGCCAGCTCTCGCCCCTTTCCTGGAACAAGCGAGAGAGCTCCTTCTCTTTGGCCTCCGATCGTTCCCCCCAGGCGACCAGATTGGCCTGAGCAGATAGGGCCACTTCCAGCTGAGCCCCCGGTTCAAGGCTAATGAAATCTTCATCTTGGACCAGACCGAGCGGCCTTCCCTGATCTTCTTGATAGAGATTCCAGGCTTGCTTGTCCTTCAAGCCGGTCAGAAAGGACTCGACCCCCTGAGAGTAGGAAAGCCGCCTTCCCTCCGAATCCAAAAGAAAGCGTTCGACCTCAATTCCCACTCGCTGTCGCTGAGCTGGCTTGTTTCTCTTGAGGATTTCTTGAATGGGACTGACAGACATTTGTGCTATCAAACCTAGATTTCTAGGCGCAGGAAAGCTAAATAACGGGGAGATGAAAGCGCAGGAAATTCAGGATCGCCTCAGAGAGGCCCTACCGGGGGCCAGCATTGAGGTGTGGGAGCTTGGAAATGGCGAAGCGGACTCCTTTGAGCTTCGACTTTTGGCACCCCAATTTCAGGGGAAGAGCCTCGTGCAACAGCACCAGATGATCTATCAAATCTTGGGGGACAAGATGAAGGACGAGATTCATGCCCTAAAAATCACAAGCGCCGCCTTGTGAAAATCTGATAAAAAAAGAGAATAAGAAAGGAAAAACCCATGGCCGCTGAACCCAATGCAAAATTCCAAGAGATTACGAGTGATCTAGAGAAGAATCCGGTACTCCTATATATGAAGGGCGATCGAGTCTTTCCCCAGTGTGGCTTCTCAGCCCAAGTGGTGGAGATTTTGGAATCGCTCGGCGTTTCCTACGAAACCCGAGATGTTTTGGCCGATCCGGAGCTACGCAGCGCCCTGAAGAGCTTTTCAAATTGGCCCACTTTTCCTCAGCTTTTCGTGGAACGGGAACTTGTCGGAGGTTGTGATATTGTGACCAGCATGGCTCAAAGCGGAGAACTCCAAGACTTGTTTCGTCAAAAAGCTCTTCTTGCAGGAGAACAGCTTGAAAGCCGTTAAAGTCTACACAAAGACATTTTGTCCCTTCTGTGATCGAGCGAAAGCTTTGTTGAAGGCCAGAGGAATTTCCTTTTCTGAAGAGAATTTAGACTCTGAACCAGAGAAGGCTAAGGCCCTATTTGAAAGAACGGGCTTTCGAACCGTGCCACAAATTTTTTTTGGAGAGGACTGCATTGGAGGCTTCCAAGAGTTGGCCCAACTTGATGCAGAGCAGAATCTTGTAGATTTGTTGAAAGAGCCCTCTCCCGAAAGGCAATGAGATAGAGTATCGTATGGAATGGGGGTTTTAAAAAATTCAGATGTCAGCCAAGCCAACCGGTGATTTAAGTCCAGCCGATCGAATTGCATTTTTACATCAGTTTTCTCCTGAATACCTCGACTATCTTCGAGAACAGTACCGGCAAGACCCTGACTCGGTGGCCGCAGACCTTGCTTTCTTTTTTGATGCCTACGATATGGGTCGAGAGTCAGTCGATTCGGGCCTCGCCCCCATTTCTGTGTCGAGTGAGGTCGCCGATGAGATTCGAGTTAAAGAGCTGATTGAAGCCTATCGAATGCGAGGACATTTGATTGCTCATTTGGACCCTCTCGGACTTTGGAAGTCCCCTCTCGACCCTCACCTCGATCTCGCCTACTTCAACCTTCAAAATGTTCCGAAAGACCGGAACTTTCAGGCGGCCTCAGAGATTGGTCTGCCCGCCTCTCCGATCACGAAAATCGTGGAGAGGCTCAAAGAGTCTTACAGCCACTTTGTTGGGGTCGAGTATCACTACATTCGAAATGAAGAGGTTCGAAATTGGCTTCAAACTAAGATCGAGGAAAATCAGAATCATGGTTCGTTCGATCCAGAAGAGAAGCTTCGAATTTTAAAACATCTCTTTCGAGCCAGTATTTTTGAGAACTTTTTGCAAAGCAACTACACGGGCCAAAAGAGGTTTTCGCTTGAAGGTTCAGAGAGTTTGATTCCGGCTTTAAAACACGCCATTAGTGTTTGTGCCGATCTTGGGGCGCACGAAATTGTGATTGGGATGGCACATCGAGGTCGGTTGAATGTGTTGACGAATGTTCTTGAGAAACCCTATCAAGAGATTTTCAAAGAATTTGAGGGAGCAGAGCTTCCCGATATGGCTGAAGCCATGGGGGATGTGAAATACCATCAAGGTTATTCAGCAGATGAAGTCACCCCGAACGGAAAGAAGCTTCATCTTTCTCTGGCACCGAACCCCAGCCATCTCGAATGGGTCAACCCAGTGGTTGAGGGAGTTGCGAGGGCGAAGCAAGACACTAAACACCAGGGGAATCGAAATGCGGTTGTGCCGATTTTGATTCACGGAGACGCCGCCATCATTGGTCAGGGAGTCGTCGCAGAAACTCTCAATCTTGCGCAACTCAACGGATACCATACAGGTGGGACCATTCATATTGTGATCAACAATCAGATAGGATTTACAACCCTGCCCCCAGCCTCACGATCCTCTTTGTATTGCACTGATTTTGGAAAAGCCTTTCAAGCTCCGATTTTTCATGTCAACGGTGACCAAGTGGAAGATGTCGTTCATTGTATTAAGTTGGCGACAGAGTTTCGAATGAAGTTCAATAAGGATGTCTTTGTAGACATCTGGTGCTATCGAAAGTACGGCCACAATGAAGGAGATGAGCCTCGATTCACACAGCCTTTGATGTACAAGGTGATTCAAGAACACCCCTCACCTCTCGAAATTTATGCGAAAAAACTCACAGACGATCATTCGGTAGAACAAGAGCAGGTCGATCAGTTTATTGACGGCTTCAAAGAAGAGCTGGATCGGAAGCGAGAAGAGATCAAGAATGTCGCTCGAAAACTCAATGCGGATATGTTCGGCGGGCTCTGGGAAGGCTTTGAACGCTCCGACGAGAAACAGATGCTCTCTCTAGTTCAGACCGGAATTTCAGAAGAGACCTTTTCTCGGGTGATTGACGCGATTCATCATATCCCTTCTGAGTTGAAGCCTTTGCCAAAGTTTGAAAAGCTTCTGAAGGCTCGAAAGAAAAGAATTCTCGAAAAAGACGAGATCGATTGGTCCACGGGCGAGCAGCTCGCCTTTGGTTCTCTCTTGCTTGAGGGCATCCCCGTTCGCTTGAGCGGACAAGATTCGATTCGGGGCACTTTCAGCCAGAGGCATCTGGCGATGCGGGATCATGAGAGCGGAAAGCGCTACTACTTCTTGCAGCACCTGGATGCAAAACAAGCCTCTCTTTATTGCTACGACTCCCCTCTCTCTGAAGCGGCCGTACTCGGTTTTGATTACGGTTACAGTGTCGCTCAACCCAAAGCTTTGGTTCTGTGGGAGGGGCAGTTTGGCGACTTTGTGAACACGGCTCAGGTGATTATTGATCAGT
Source organism: Bradymonadales bacterium (assembly GCA_007693605.1). Lineage (GTDB taxonomy): Bacteria > Bdellovibrionota > UBA2394 > UBA2394 > UBA2394 > REDG01. The sequence goes on along the minus strand of REDG01000030.1, from coordinate 2,042 downwards.
TCATTGTCAGTGCCGAGGCCAAATGGTATCGAATGAGCGGCCTTGTGATGCTTCTGCCCCACGGTTATGAGGGGCAGGGCCCGGAACATTCGAGTGCTCGTCTTGAAAGATTTCTGCAACTTTGCGCGCAAAACAATATTCAGGTTTGCTACCCCACGACCCCCGCTCAGTACGCTCATTTATTGACGCGACAGATTCACCGTCGTTTTCGGAAGCCCTTGGTCATCATGACTCCTAAAAGTCCTCTGCGAATGCCTGAGGTGGTTTCGAAGAAGTCTGACTTCTTGGACTCGGGCTTTCAAAGTCTGCTGTTTGATCAGGCCTCAAGTCCGGAGCGGATTCTTCTGTGCAGTGGGAAAATCTATTGGGATCTTTTAAGGGGTCTCAAAGAGAGATCGCTAGAAGATCGAATCAGTATCGTGCGTGTGGAGCAGCTCTACCCGTTAGACAAGACCGCCATCAAGAGCTATCTTGAAGAGCATCCGAGTGCGGATCGAGTCTGGGTGCAAGAGGAGCCGAAAAATATGGGGGCATGGTCTCATATTTGCCTAGAGATGCTTGAACAAGGAATCTCTCTGCGCTATTTGGGGCGACCGGCGGCGGCCAGCCCAGCCACCGGCTCTTTCTTAAAACATGAAAGAGAACAGAGACAACTCGTCGAAGACAGTCTAGACTTAAGCCATCATGGCAAATGAGATCGATGTCACTGTACCCCCGGTTGGAGAGTCCGTCTCAGAAGGAGCCATCGGGCGATGGTTCTTCAAAGACGGCGACCTCGTAAAAAAAGACCAACCACTTTTTGAGCTGGATAGCGACAAGGCTTCGATGGAGGTTCCGGCCTCCGAAACCGGTCGTTTGAAGATTCTTGCTCAAGCCGGAGAGACCGTCGCTGTGGGAGCAACCGTGGCAAAGATTGACACGGCAGCAGAGTCGACTGCCACTGGCTCCGGATCGAACGGAAAGGCCTCTAGCCCAAAGGCTGCATCTGGAAAGGCCAAGAAGGCAGAACCAATGTCTTCGGGGTCTGAGACTCAAGCGAAAGACTCTGAAGCTTCGATGACAAAGACTCAGTCTGCAGAACCTCAGCGACCAAAGCAGGAGGCTCCGCGGCTTGATGATTCGAAGATAAAAAAGTTCAGCCCAAGTCAGAGAAGAGCCATTCGGCACGGTGAGATCCAGCCCGAGAAGCTAAGCCCGAGCCTCAGCTCAGGAATTCTTGACACGGCTCGTCGAGAGAAGATGAGTCCCATTCGAAAGACAGTAGCAAAACGCCTGCTTCAGTCTCAACAGTCGACCGCAACCCTCACGACCTTCAATGAAGTGGATATGAGCAGCCTTCTCGCTCTCAGATCGAAACTGAAGGATGACTTTCAGAAAAAGTTCGGGATTAAGCTCGGATTTATGTCCTTTTTTACGGCTGCGGTCGTGGCGGCTCTTCGTGAGTTTCCGACTGTTAACTCTCATATCGACGGCGATGAGATTGTTCACCCCGATGGCTATCATATCGGAATTGCCGTCTCTAGTGAGAGAGGGCTTGTTGTGCCCGTGCTGAAGCATTGTGAGAGCCTCAGTTATGCAGAGATTGAACAGGGCATTGCCGACCTTGCCGAGAAGGCAAGACAAGGCAAGGTCTCTATTTCTGATATGCAGGGCGGATCTTTTACCATCACCAATGGAGGAGTCTTCGGTTCTCTTCTATCCACGCCAATTCTCAACCCGCCTCAGAGCGGGATTCTCGGTATGCATAAGACTGAGCACCGGCCTGTGGCGGTTCAGAAAGAATCTGGAGAGTTTGAAGTGACCGTGCGCCCAATGATGTATTTGGCGCTCAGCTACGACCATCGACTGATCGACGGCTCCACTTCGGTAGGCTTTTTGGTGAAAATCAAAGACTACCTAGAGACGGTGAGCGAAGAAAAAGTCCTAGCCCCTCAGGTTTAGAAACCACACCGATACCCCCTAAAACCAGTTCTTCTGGCCCTATCGCCAAAGCAGATGAGCCTTTAGCGGTTTATGGAGAGTGCCGATAAAGGTTCATATGC
>REDG01000006.1 GCA_007693605.1 Bradymonadales bacterium | reverse complement strand
GCCTTCTTTCATCCCGCCTCGACGACAAAGTTCAGCGTCCCCACTGGAGAGGCCTCACTTCGTTCGTTTGAGATCTCCGGCGATAACAACTACTTGTTGGCAGCCTTAGCAGGCCCACATTCCGGGCAGGTGGCGCTTTTGACGATGAAATTGGTCAATCACGAGACCGGAGAGTTGGCACCCGAACAAACGGAGGCTTTGATTTTGCCTCTGAAGAGAGACTCTTTGATTTTAAGAGCGAGGCCAGAGTCTTCATTGGTTTGGGCTTTAGATGGAAGCAATCGAATCTTCTTGGTGGGACAAACAGAAGAAGGCGCGCTAGAGGCTGCAGGTCGAATTTTCTTCACTCAAGCGGAGCTTGAAGCCTTTGGTCTTATAGATTCTAAAATTACTGACCTAAGGTTTTTTCCTAGCGGTCGGGGAGGCTTGTTCGAACTGAGCAATTCTGAGGGGAAAAGATTGGTCGCTTTTTCTCTGGGCGAGTCAGAGGAAGATCTACAGCTTCAGATTTTTCCAGATTTTTCGCTGGCCCTTCCTTCAGACAGTCTTGGTTGGGAGATTCATCCAGATGGATCTTCGGTGGTCCTTCTTCGATCTGGAAACAATTTTGAATTCTGGACTCTTGGTGAAGAAGGGGACTTGAGTCTGGCTTATCAGCAGAAACTGGACATTGGAGTTTACGAGGCGAAGCACTTCAACTTCTATCATGATGTGGACTTTCGGGTTGAAAAAACGCCCAAGGGCAAAAGAACCATCGCCTTTGGTCCTTATCGCATTGCAGTTCAGGCCAAGCATCCAGATCATGGGGGCCAGCTTCGAGTCATTTGGCTGAAAGTTGGGTCGGGAGAATAAGGGGGGCGCAGGATCAAGCCCGCCTCTACGTGGAGCTTTCTGAGGGCCATCGAAGGCCGTCCTCTGATGAGAACCCCTTATGCACGCGAATGGGGAGGGGCTTGCGAGTTGTACCAGATATCGTTTTGCTTCATGAGCTTGTATTGTGGGGCATGGCTTGTTAACTCTGTTGAGTCATGCAAAGAGCCCTCGGTAACTTTGGCAGGATCTGTAGCCTGCTCTTTTCAGGTTTTTTGATTCTTGGATGTAGCCTCAAACAGGCGGACCTGAGTGAGTCCGAGAAGTCCTCTCAAGATTCTCTAAAAGTCGCTGTGGTCCAGTATCCGATTGAAGGAAATCGCGGTGTTGCAGATTTTTCTCAGAAGATCGAAGATTTTGTGCAAGAGGCGGTAAGCGGAAATGCAGATCTTGTCATTTTTCCGGAGTATGTAAGCCTCGATCTTTGGCGCCTGGGGTCTGGCCTAACTGAGCAGCAAATGACCCGACAAATTGCAGAAGCTTTTGAAAATTTTTATCCGGAGCTTCTTGTACGACTTGCTCTAGAGAATGAGATTTGGATCATTGGGGGCAGTTATCCGCGGATTGTTCAAAGTCGAATGTATAATTCTTCTCCCATTATATCTCCCAAGGGCGAGATTTTTTTTCAGGACAAGATTTTTTTGACTCCCTGGGAGCGAGAAGTGGGCTTGTCAAAAGGGAATCAGATTTCTTTGATTAGAGGACCCTGGGGCTTGGGGGCTGTCTTGATTTGTTACGATGTGGAAATTCCTGAGCTGGCTCAAAGATTGAGCCCTCTCAGTAAACGACTCAATGTTCTATTTGTGCCTTCGATGACGGAATCTCCTGAGGGACTGCAACGAGTTTTGAAAACCTCGGCGGCCCGGGCTGTTGAGCATCATAGCTTTGTTGTGGTCAGTGCAACGGTGGGAGCCCCAAGTCCTACATGGCGGCATTACGGTAAATCTTCTGTTTATACACCGGAGACAAAGGGTCATCCTGGCACACTTGTGAGTGCCGACTATGGAGCTCCCGGCATCCACTTCACCGATTTAGATCTGGCATTGATTCGCAAGACGAAAGAGTCTGCAGGAATTTATCCTGTAAGAGATCAGCTCCGGTTTCCAGCCAGGAATCTGCGACTCAAAGTCGTTCACCCGGTTCTGTAGAGTTATACCGGATAGGCTCTTAGCAATAGATTTTTAGGAGCCCAACTCTCCACGCCAGGAATTCTCGCTGGTAAGCCATTGAGTGTTCTATCTAAAAGTGGACTGCTGGCGACTCATCTGAATCGAGTCGCTTCTCGATTTGGTTTTCTAAGTCCCTCACTTTTTCTCGAAAATTCTCGATTTGATCTTTTCCTGTCTCGATCTTTTCTTGTTTCCTATCGCCAAAGTCTCTGACCGTGTCCCAGTTAAGGAGCACTAACACAGCGAGAATGGTTAGAATGACCAGTAATCCGATAAGGCCAAGCCCAGAAAGAGCATGCTTAGAGCGTTGTCTCATACCTAAGACTATACACCAGAGGGGCTTGCCTCAAAAGCCGGCATTCTGGCGCGGCGGCCTTGAAATCTGGAGCTCTCGAAACTACCTTATTGGCTCCTGCATCCTTGGACGAAGGGCAGAGCCCAATCGATCGTTTCTTTCAAGCCCATTTCATAGGTCTTAGCGGGAGCCCACCCCAGTTCGCTCTTAATCTTTTGAGAAGAGAAGCTCTGATCGATCGATAGGATTTGCACCGCCTGCCTCGACAACAGTGGCCGACTCTTGATTCCAAAAACACTTCGTAACTGGCGATAAGAAACTTCCAGACCAAAACCAGCGATTTTAGCCAGCGGCAAGGGAAGTTGGATTACATTGAGCGGGCAGCCCAATCCATGAGAAAGATCCGTCAAGAATTGCCTCCAACAGACGGGGGATTCGTCTGAGATATTGAAGACCTGGTTTTTCGCCTTTGGATTTTCCATGATCAGAAGTATCGCGTCGACGACATGGTCGACAAAGGTGAGTCCGGCGATGCTTCGTCCCTGATTCAGCATAAGCATTTTGCCAAAACACAAGGCTTTGGCAATCTCTCCAAGCATGGCCGTCGAGTAGGGACCAAAAATCGTTGCAGGCCGAAGTATGCAGTAGTCAAGTGGACTGGCTTGAACGAGCTGCTCAGCGTCTCTTTTTGTCTCTGCATACCAGTTTGAGAAAGAAGTGGGCAGGGGAGTACTCTCGTTCACAGAAGGGCTTCCGGGATGTCCGTATACATCGGTGGTGCTGATGTGAACAAACTTCTTTATTCCGCAAGCCTTTGCGGCTTGTAGAAGTCTCTTGGTAAGCAAAACATTGGCTTCCTCTATCTCTTTCACCGTTGCCCAATCAGAGACCAAAGCCGCGCAGTGAATCAGGATGTCACGATTCTCTAGACTCTGACGAAGGAATTCGAGATCGCTGAGATCGCCCCGATAGATCTCTGCTCCAAGAGCATCTATGGGAGAGCTGGACGAGCTCTCTCGAACAAGACACCGAGTCTCAAATCCTAAGCCCTGGAGTCGACTCACCAGATGGCGGCCAAGAAATCCAGTAGCGCCGGTGACCAGTAGTCTAGGCCCTGGCCTGGAAGGCATGAGAGACACTTCCCTTCATCGTTTGTAGGGCAATTTTCATGACCCTATTCCACGGCCCCGACTGATTGGATAACACGCTTTGAAGGGAGTTTACAAAATAGTCGACCTCTGCCTCTTGAATGACCAGGGGGGGCAGGAGTTTAATGACATCATTGTGGCCTGAGGCCATGCTGATGATTTGATGATCTTTGTGAAGGGGAATCACCACCAATTGAGGAAAAAGCCCCTTACTTGCTTTCTGAATGAGCTTGTACTCAATCTTGCCCTTCAAGGCTTTGGGTTCGCCAAGCTCAAATCCGAGCATCAGACCAAGGCCCCTCACATCTTTTATCAACGAGAAGCTTTGCTTCAAGCTCTCCATACCGACCTTAAGTCTTTCACCCATCTCGTGAGCGCGCTCGACAAGCTTCTCGGTCTCAATCACTTCCAGTGTGGCGAGGCCCGCAAGCATGGCCAGCTTGTTTCGACCGTAAGTGGAATGTTGTACATAACAACGATCTAGAGTGTTGACGACTCGGTTATAGATTTCTCTTCGAGTGATCATGGCCCCCACTGGCATGAAGCCACCACTCAAAGCCTTAGCGATAAGAACGAAGTCGGGTTCAATATCCCAGTGTTCGAGAGCAAACCATTTGCCGGTTCGACCGAGACCTGTTTGAATTTCGTCAAAAATCAAGAAAGTGCCATACTTTTTACAAAGTCGAGCGACCTCCTGAAAATACGAGGGATCGGGCAGTGTTAGGGCTCGGCCCTGAACGGGCTCGACGATAAAGGCGGCGACATCTTTCTTTTGCAATTCGCGCTCAAGAGCCTCTAAGTCGTTGAAGGGGACGCGATCACAATCAGGGAGAAGGGGGCCAAAGCCTTTCTTAAAATAATCTTCGCTCGACACCGAGAGGGCCCCGTATGTGAGGCCATGGTAGCCATTCTCACAAGAAAGCAAGCGGCCTCGGCCTGAAGCAAAACGAGAAAACTTGAGGGCTGTTTCTACCGTCTCTGTGCCCGAGTTAGTAAAAAAAACCGCAGAAAGAGAGTCTGGAAGTCTTTGACAAATTCGTTTGGCAAGCAAGCCTGAAAGGGAGGAAAAATGAATCTGAGTTCCATCGGGCAGATTGCTATCGAGGGCCTCTTTTAAAACTTCCTTTACCCTCGGATGATTATGTCCCAGGCTTTGAAATCCTTCACCACTGTGAAAATCGAGATACTTCTTACCGTCTTGTGTAAAAAGATAGCAGCTCTGAGCCTGAGTGTAGATTTGATTGAAGCCCAAAATGTCCATGACCTGCACCAGTTTGGGGTTCAAATACTGAGAGGCGAGTTCGTAACTCGAGTCTTGTTCTTTGAGAAAGTCTTGAAGCATAAGTCATAGCTGTTCAGATCTCAGCACATGTCAATTAAAATTTCTTTGCCCGGGGTGATTCGAGTTTCCATCCAACAGATTCATGGCTTACTTCTGTTCGTTTTTCGGGGAGATCAGCTGAGAGCTTGATTATTCCTCCTTAAATTCTGTGTCGATGAGGCCTTAAGCCCCTTGAGTCTTTGTATGGCTTTGAGTTAGTTTTTTCGGGTAAATCCACGCAAAGAAGGAGGAGCTTATGCAGTCTGGTTTGATCGAATTTCCCGTGAATGGCCGCAAGGGCAAAGCTTATTTGTCTGTTCCGAGTGCATCTAAGGGTGCAGGGTTGATTGTTCTCCAAGAGTGGTGGGGCTTGGTCGATCATATCAAAGATGTTTGTGAGCGATTCTCGAAAGAAGGCTTTGTCGCGATGGCGCCTGATCTTTATCAGGGCGCCTGCGCCGAAGGGCCGGACGATGCGGGTCGGTTGATGATGAGCCTTAAAATTGAAGACACAGCTAAAGAATTGGCCTCAGCCGCTCATTTTTTGGCTGAGCATGAAGCGGTGACTTCAAAGAAGGTGGGGGCTTTGGGTTTTTGTATGGGCGGCCAGCTGGCACTTCTCGGCGCGAGTGTTTCGGATCAGATTGGAGCCGTTGTCGACTTCTACGGGATTCATCCGAATGTAAAATTGAATTTTGAGAAGATCAAAGCGCCCGTACTCGGAATCTTTGCGAAGCGCGATGAGTTTGTGCCCCTTGAGAAAGCCAAAGAGCTTGAAAAGGCATTGAAGGCTCACAACTCTCAGGTCGATTTTCATTTCTTTGATGCGGATCACGCCTTCTTTAATGACTCCAGACCTGAAGTCTATTCTGCCGATTCAGCGAAACAAGCTTGGGAGCTGAGTCTCAAACATCTGAGAAGTCACCTGTAGGGAGTGCCGCAAAAGGCCCACTACAGGTGACTGGAAACTCTCGGTTCGGGAGTGGCGATAAGGGTCCAGATGCGCGAAGGTTTGTGGTCCAACCGGTAAATTGTTTCCGTGTTGTGCTGAGGCCAGTTTGAGGCGATG
>REDG01000007.1 GCA_007693605.1 Bradymonadales bacterium | reverse complement strand
GACCTTCTGCTTCTCACGCAGTGTTCCAATGTCAACGCGTTAGCTAACTAGCCCAACTAAGAATATTTCCACTTTCATCGCAGAAGACTAGGTTAAACGGGTGACTCTTAATATGCTCCGCCAATGAGTTCCGTAAACTCTTACTCATCCCCAGCACTCGCATTCGTCCGCCTTTTGTATTGGCCATCACTTGCTTTGCGGCCTTGCAATACATCCGGCGAATATAGATGGCCCCCGAAATGAAATCGATACAGTCCTTCTGCAAGAGGAGTTCGCTCGAAGAGCAGAAATAATCAAGTCATCACGAGTAGTTGGGGAATATAAATATTTTTGATACTGGCTCACTACTTGCTCAGGTACTGGTCCGCCCACCTGGCGCTTCTTCATTATCCTTGGTTTACTTTCCTGCACATTCCCTCCTTTCGGCCTGCTAGCCCACTCAGGTTCCATGCCAAACTCGTGGAGCGGGCGAAAGACCAACTAAGATTTTGAATCTATTTTGACTTGTGTCTTCGGGGGACAAGGGGTTCGGGGAAAAGTTGATTAGATATTAGATATCTAATCTCATTTTCTAATCAAGGTTGTTTCTCTGGGAAAAGGACGACTTCCTGGCTCTTGAATCAGCGACATCTCAGCGCGCAATTTGTTGCAGATGCAGGAGCTGGAGAATGCCTGCACAAGTCTTGTTTGGCGAGTTACTGCTCGCAGGTCTTGGGTTAGAGGAATCTGCAGGAGAAGTCATTTGCTCGACAAGAGCTCGTCGAGCCACTCGGTGGCCTTGCTCTCTAGCCAACCGGCGAAGCTGATTGGAGACTTCGGCCTCAGGGGTCCTCTCCAAAAGCGGAAGGAAGATCTCTCTCAGTCGCCGGTTTCGAAACATTTGGACTAGCGTTTCCCGAACCATTGACTCGTCTTGCCGAGCCACGAGGCTTTGCCAAAATGTTTTGGCCATTTCGGGGTTGTCTTTGAACATCCCTGCGATGCCATTGAGGGCAAGGTCGTATCCTGACCGAATGACAGGTATGAGTTGAGCCTGTAGTTGAGGATTCTCGGCAAGTCGCGGATTCTCATGAAACATCTGTGCAAGCGCGCTAAGCGCAGCAAAATCTCCTGATTGAAGCAACTCCTGAATGGCCTGCCCAGTATAGGGGCTTTCGAAGATTGTGTAGTGCTCAGGTCTTTTGGGAAGGCGGACATCATTTTCCACCGCAAGTGACCAAGCCGGGCTTTCAAGAGGCTTTTTTCCCAAGATCACATCTTTTAGAATCATGACTTCTAGATCTTCTTGAGTGAGGCGCGGGCGTTGGGATCTCGGAGTTAAAACGAATCGCTCTTCTCCATCGCCAGGCATTCCTTCATAGATCATTCCACCTGGATTATAACCATAAGGAGTTGCAGGGAAATGTTGGTTAATCGCTCTTTGCATCTTTCCATCGGTAACATCAAGGCTGTAATTTTTGATCACTTGAGACTGAATGACACTGGGGGAGTTTTGATAGACCATTGAGAGTCCTGTATTTTGACTGATGGCACGGCCGTCTCCGGCGATAAAGCCTTGCGAAGACACTGGAAGACGATCCAAAATGGCGTCAAAGAGGGGATACTTTGCCACTTCCCCTGTCACCTCCGATCGGATCTCAATGGTGTCAGAAATGCTTCGAATCATCATGTCAACCGATGCATAAATCTGGACATTATCACCTGAAGCTTCGTTTTGCGTGGTCACAACTACAGGCGCAAGCCTCAAAACTCCGTCAAACTCTCCCCCCTTTTCTGCTGCAAAGACGCGCACTCCTTCTAGGGCAGCAAGCGCCCAACGCCTGGGATTCAACTGCTCAACACAAGCTCCGCCAACACATTCTTTGGTTAAGTATCCGCCAAAGGCGGAGTGAAGCCCCCTCATCGGCTCTAGAACAAATGCAGCCGATGTTTGTCTGCGAACTTCTAAACTCAACTGATTGCGCTCATCCACTACAGGCAGAATGAAAAAGCCATCGGCTTGCGCATTCTGAATGATGGTGTGCTTTTGGTCATAGATAGCCTCGCGGTTCTCTTTAAATTCATTGAGACGTCGGCGACCCTCTTCACTAAGTTTGTTTCTTACTTCCTCGGGAGTTATGCCTGGGTTTTGCTGTTCAATCTGTGCAAGCTCTGCCTGGAGCTCTGCTGGCTCTCGAGGGGTTACCAAAGCATTGAGCTCTTTCTTTGCTTTTTGCATGGCTTCAAATTGATCTCGGGCTTGTTGGAGCCACGACTCCGAATGTTTCGCAAGAGCTTCCCGGACTTCTGTATTGAGGTGTCCGAGCTCAGTCTCTGTCCATTGGGCGGCTTGGCCATCGAGGCGAGATAAAGTTGTGATAGCTTCCAAAGTCGATTCCGCAAAGGGCTGGCGATAAATATCGAGCCATATCTCTTCTCCACTTAGCTGATAACGAAGATAACTTAAAAACGCATTTGATTCTAAAAGCTCTCTCTTCCGACGAAAATACTCCTGACATTTCTCGCGAAGACTTTGATCACGATTTAACTGTCGGTTTTCAGACCGAGTGAGCTCCGGCTTTGTGGCCAAGGCCGGATACTCTGCCGAAAGCTCAGTCAACTCTCTCACAAGCTGGGCTTCAAGCCTTCGGAGTTCTGCGGGTCGTGTTTCTTCTGAGAGATTAAGAAGGCCCCCTGCTCTCTCTCGATACGCCGTGCGGGCATTTTCAAGTGCTTGCAGGGACAGCGCGGCATTCACCTCAATCCCAGAGCGCTGAGTTCGTGCCCCTTCAATCTGGATTCTTTCGTCGGGCCTTAGCTCCCATAGTCTTTCAGAAAAACCAGGAAGCTCGCGCACAAGAACTCTCATCTGCTCGACAGTTGCTTCAAAAATCGGGTCGAATCCGTGGTTATAGCCCATATAGGACTTCAACAAGTCTCGGTATTGGCGAAGCCCGTCTTGGTCTGCAAGGAGTGCTTCTAAGCTCGAGTATTGCTGGATATGAGCCTCGACATCATTCAGAGTAGTGCGATTGCCAGCCACCAACGACGAGGCGCAAAGCACGACAAGGAGGCCAAACCCAAGCCAAGTTCGCCACAAGCCACTGGCAAATTTGTCAGCACATCGCCACATTTTTTAAAAGCCTCCTCAGCTTTAGGCAGTTCTTTATTAACTCCTGCAACTTAAGTGCTAAGGCTGTGGCCCCGGAAGTGCCGAATATGGAGGTTCTGCGGGATTAGAAGTGGTTATTGGGGCATTCACGTCCACTCACGCACTTTTCCCGATGAAATCTGAGCCAATCTAGCGTGGCCTGCCTAGACGGCGATCAGTACTTGAATCTGATCCGTATCGCTTCGTAATTGCGTTGGTACCCCACGCCTTGATGGAGAAGTTGTAAATAGCCCTAGTTCTTTTAGCCTTTCCATGTTCCAGCAGCTGGCGAAATTGGCAGACGCCCCTTTATAGGTAGGCTCGCCATGGGCTCGACCAATTCCGCCAATCCCGCATGCAATCATAAACAACAAACTTTCAACGATCTGGTTCAGCTCTACCAAAGCCTTTAGGGCAATTCAAACGAAAAGCGCTGAGACTCCTTTTTTGGGGGCTGGCCTACCCACCGAATCCTATCTTTGGTTCTAGGATCCCCCGCACGGCTTTGCTAAGGCATGATTTATGAAGTCCTTTCGAAAGGAGCTGAATTTTCAAATTCCAGAGAGAATGGCCTTTGTGAATATTACCTCTGAAGTCGAGGCCTGTTTAAAAGAGAGTGGAATCCAGGAAGGCCTTTGCCTCGTCAACCCAATGCATATTACCAGTTCGGTTTTCATTAACGATGATGAGGCAGGCCTGCATCATGACTATCAACGATGGCTTGAAGAAATGGTGCCTCATGCTCCCACTGAACAATATCGTCACAACGATACCGGAGAAGACAACGCTGATGCCCATATCAAAAGACAAATCATGGGCAGAGAGGTGGTCGTTGCCGTCACGGCAGGTCGACTAGATTTCGGCACCTGGGAACAGATATTTTATGGGGAGTTTGATGGAAAGCGGAAGAAGCGCGTGCTGGTAAAGATCATCGGAGAATGAATTTGGAGAATCCTGGTTTTTATCGAGGGCTCGCACTTTTCTTTAGGGCGGCCGCTAAAATTTTTTCTGATCGGAAGGCTCGAGGCTTGTATATGGCTCAGGTCCTCCGTTCCCTCGTCTTCGGTCTGATCTTTTGGGCTTTGACCTGTGTTCTTTTCGGAATTCTTCTGTGGTTTCTGTTTAAAGAATTTCAGAATTGGATTCCTTGGATGTGGGTGGAGGGCATGACTGGCGTCGGTTTGGTTTTGATTTGGCTTTTTGTCTCTTATTTCTTTACCGGCCCAATCACTCTTCTGATTGTTGGGCTCTATCTGTCTCAGGTGACTCCCTGGCAGAAAATGCAGCAGGACTTTGACTTAGAGCTTCCACCAATTCAGGAACCTCCTCTCTTTCAAACGATTGTCTTGAGCTTGTGGCGAGGGATTCTTTTAATTTTTGTGATTGCGATCGGAGCCATCCTGGCAGTCATCCCGCCTCTTTTTTTGATTAGCCCCCTGTTTGCTGCTTACGCTCTGGGAAAGGATTGGTTGTGGAGCGTCAGAGATCTTTTTCGATTCAAGAAAGTATCGAGCCAGGCAGACTGGACATTCTGTATGGGCACAGGGCTTTTGCCGAGTTTGCTGTCGAGCATCCCCCTTGTCGGATTGCTCACATTGCCTATTCTACAAGTTGCGACTTTAATGAGATTTGAAGAACAAACAAAGGTGGACTCATGAGGATAGATGGAAAATTTGGATTCTGGTTTTTACTTTTGTTCGGCTTGACTCTGACAGCCATGAGTCTGATTAAGAATCAAGAAGAGACGGAGTCAGAGGATGAAGTCGTGTTCTGCACTATGGATGTAAAGGAATGTCCTGACGGAAGTTTTGTTAGTCGTGACCCCTCCAAAAACTGCGAGTTCTTTCCCTGCCCAGAAGCACGGGATCGATAGTGGAACGCTGCACAGACCAAAGCTATCCATTGAAGTTTAAGGGCTTGTAAGAACTTAGGTTTTGACTCTTGAGCTTCACTGGGTTCAGTAGTTTTATGCACACATGGTAGAATAGATTGATGAAAAAGCTTCTTTTGTCGTTGGGCGGCCTTTTAGTCTTGGGTGTAGTTTTTGCTCTCTCTTTTGGCTGGTATCACATACGGCAGTTTGAGTCGCAGCTTGTTCAACACGATCGATACGAGTCAGAATTCTGGTCGGTAGTTCTGCCTGAGGGGTTTATTCCCATGTTCGAAAACAGAGAGCTTCTAGAAAGATTCCAGCCGAAATGGAAAGAAGTGTTTGAGCTGAGTGGTCCAGTAGACGAAGGATTCTATTTTGGCAATCAAGCCCAGATCTTAGGTTTTTCTGGCGGAGCCAGTCCTTTGTATTGTGCCCGCCTTGAGAAATTGCGTAGCCATCTTGAAGGGCTGGGAAAGGGGTACATATCGAATACCGTAGAGATTGAGCTGGGAACTCGGCAATGGACCAGATGGCACGAATCCGCTAGAGACTGGCATGCCGTTAACTGGATGACCTGCTCGGAAAAGGCATACTGGGCTGTACAACTGGGTAGAGTAAAGTCGGTGCCTGATGAAGAAACGATTGATAAAGTCCAAAGTTCAATTGGTGAGGCGAAGTTGACCGAAAGTCAGAACTAGCGACTCTTCGGCCTGAGTCTACCCCATCATTGGGGGCAAGGGTTTTGTTTGACGAAAAACACAAAGAGCTCACTTCTCATTTAAAAGAGAGTTGTTCACGAACAGGGCATTGCCTTGAGTGCGGTAGTTAGGGTAAGCGTTGACAAGACGCGCTTGGTCAGTGGCGTATTTGTCTACGATTTTTACGCA